>NZ_JBGMWH010000003.1:0-416263 GCF_041514305.1 Salinarimonas chemoclinalis | reverse complement strand
GTCTCGCGCCGGGAAAAACGGGGCTCGTTCCGACCAAGGCCGGCTCCGGCACCCAACGCTCTCCAGAGGAAGCGAAACCGCCGCGGCGTCGAAGCGCCCGGCGTCGATGGCGCTTATCTACCGACGCCCACCCGAGCTGTCAACAGGCCGTCATGAATTTTTCCACGCGGCCGCGATTCGCCGCCTGCGAACGCCCGCGGGGCCGGCTCCGAGCCGGCCCCGCGCCTCATTGCCGTCATCTTGGGAGCGCAGTCGCGTCGAGGAGGCATCCGCGACGGCGCGACCCTCTCCGGGCGCCGCCGAGCGTTGCCAGCGGGCCGAGGGCTTGGCTATGGTGCGCCCGCGCGGACGAGGTGCGTGCGGGACGCGGGCGGGTTCGAGCGGGATCGAGTCGGGGCATGAAGGCAGGCATCCCAGATCCGGGTGACGACGCGCAGACGCGAGGCGGCGGGGCCGGCGCGTTCGCGACCGGCGCACCGCCCGCGCCCGGCGCGAGCGGGGAGCCCCGGGAGGGCGCCTCCCCGCCGCGGCCGGCGCCGGCGGCGTCCGGGCTCCCCTCCTCCGGCACGACGCCCCCGCGCGCGGGCACCCGCCCCCTCTCCCCGGCGGGCGTCGCATCCACCGGACGCCGCGGCACGGACCGGGCCTTTCCCCTGGGCGGCGAGCCGCCGCTCGATCCCGCCGGCGACGACGCCCCGATCGCGCGGCGCGCCGTGTCCTGGCGCTGGCTCGCCGGGGGCGTGCTGACGGGCGCCACCGGGGCGCTGCTCATCGGGGCCGCGATCGTCGTGGCCGTCGAGGGCTCGACGGCGCTCGTGGCGCCGGCCGAGCGCATCGTCCCGCAGGCCGCCGCGCCCGGCGCGGACGCCGCGCGCGGCGGCGCCGCCAAGGCCGATCGCCTGCTGCGCACGACGCTCACCGTCACCGCGACGAGCACCTTCGAGGCGCCGATGGCGCAGCGCGTCGGCGAGCGCGAGATGATCCGCGTCCAGTCCTTCACGCGCCTCGCCACCGGCCTTTCGCGCACGACCGGGGTCCACGCCGCCGACATCCCGCGCTTCGACCCGATGCGCTACCTCGCCGAGGGGAGCGACGACGACGCCCAGCCGGCGCCGGCGGCCGCGGAACTCGCGCCGGAGGAGGCGGACGTCACCGTGCTGCGCCGGGCGCTCGCCGAGGTGCCGCCGGGGCCCGTCTCGCCCGCCCTCTCCGACGCCGACGCCGCCGCGCAGGTCTCCGAGGAGCGACGCATCGCGCTCGCGGCCGGCCAGCGCCGCGGGCTGCCGCTGCCGGCGCAGGCGATGCTCGGGCGCACCGTCGGCCCCGCCGCGATCGGCGGGCTCGCCGCCTACGCCGCCGTCGAGGACACGCCGTTCGACTCGATCGAGGTGCGCGTCATCCCCGAGAACGTCACGACGCTGCCCAAGCGCGCGCCCGCCGAGGGCGAGGACGACACCGAGGAGCTCGGCCTCGCGCTCGGGCGCGAGCAGACGCTGCCGCAGCTCCTCGCGGAGCGGGGCATCGCGGCGGAGGACGTCGCGGGCGCCGTCGCCGCGCTCGGGGGCGCGCAGGTCGTCGCGGCCCTCCCCGCCGGCCAGCCGATGCGGCTCCTCGTGCGCGACGGCGCCCGGCCCGGCGACCCGCGCCGGCTCCTGCGGGTCGTGCTCTACGGCGAGCGCGGCGTCGAGGCGATCGCGGCCGTGACCGACGCGCACGCGTTCGTCGCCGTTCCCGTGCCGGAGGAGCCGCGGCCCGAGGGGACGGCGGTCGCGCAGGCGGACGAGGGGCAGGGCGGCGCGCGCCTCTACGAGAGCCTGTTCGAGACGGCGATGAAGCACGGCCTCTCCCACGACACGGTGGAGGACCTCGTCCAGGTCTTCGCCTACGACGTCGACTTCCAGCGCCGGGTCCAGCCGGGCGACGCCATCGACGTGTTCTATACGCAGCCCGAGCCGGACGCGCCGCCGGAGATCCTCTCCGCCGCGCTGACGATCGGCGGCGAGACGAGCCGGGTCTACCGCTTCCACGACCCCGAGACCGGCGCGGTCGACTATTTCGACGCCGAGGGACGCTCGCTGAAGAAGTTCCTCATGCGTAAGCCCATCGCCGACGGGCGCCTCACCTCGGGCTTCGGCATGCGCCGACACCCGGTCCTGCGCTATGCCCGCATGCACACCGGCGTCGACTGGTCGAACCGCGTCGGCACGCCGATCTTCGCCGCCGGCGCCGGCACCGTCACGGTGGCCGGCTGGGAGGGCGGCTACGGGCGCCGGGTCGAGATCCAGCACGCCAACGGCTACGTGACCACCTACTCGCACATGTCCCGGATCGGCGACGGCATCCAGCCCGGCACGCGCGTGACGCAAGGCCAGGTGATCGGCTATCTCGGCAATTCCGGCCTCTCGACGGGTCCGCACCTGCACTACGAGGTGATGGTCAACGGCCGCTTCGTCGACCCCTTGAAGATCCGCGTGCCGCGCTCGCGCGAGCTCGACGGGCGCGCGCTGGCCGACTTCGCCCGCCAGCGCGACCAGGTCGTCGAGCTGATGGAGCGCGCCGACGGACCGGTGCGCGTCGCGCAGGGCACCGGCGGCTGAGGGCGGCCGCGGGTCCATGCTCGACGCCCTCCTCGTGGTCCTGCCGATCTTCGGCCTCGTCCTCGTCGGCTTCGCCGCCCGCAAGCGCGGCATCATCGACGAGGCGGCGGGGACCGGGCTCACCCAGTTCGTCTTCGCCATCGCTCTGCCCTGCCTCATCCTGGACACGCTGGCGCGCGGGGACGTCCCGCTGGCCGAGCCGTGGGGCTACTGGGCCTCCTACTTCCTCGCGCTCGCGGCCGTCTGGGCGGTGGTCGGGCTCCTCGCGCGCCACGCCTTCGGGCGGGTGGGGGTCGAGACGGTGGTGGCGGGCTTCTCGGCGGCGCAGTCGAACACCGTGCTGATCGGCGTGCCGCTGATCCTCAAGGCCTTCGGCGACGCCGCTGCCGTGCCGCTGTTCCTGCTGGTCGCGATCCACCTGCCGATCACGATGAGCGCGGCGACGCTCCTCGTCGAGGGGCGCGGCGCCTCGCTCGCCGGCATCGCGAGGAAGCTCGCCACGCATCCGATCATCATCGGCATCGCGCTCGGCGCGGCGCTGCGGCCCTTCGCCGAGGGCGTGCCGGAGCCGCTGTGGCGGATGATCGGCATGCTGGCGGACGCCGCCGCGCCGGCGGCGCTCGTCGCGATGGGAATCGCGCTCGCGCGCTACGGGCTCGCGGCGGGGCTGCCGCTGCCCGCGACGATCACGGCGGGCAAGCTCCTGCTCCACCCGCTCCTGGTCTGGCTGCTGGCGACCTTCGTCTTCCCCGTGCCCGAGGCCTGGATCCCGGTGGCGGTGATGTTCGCCGCCTGCCCCTCGGGCATCAACGCCTTCCTGCTGGCGCAGACCTACCGCTCCGGCGTCGGGCTCGCGTCGAGCGCGGTGGCGCTGTCGACGGCGCTCGCCGTCGTGACCATGGCGGGGTGGCTCTGGCTGGTGACGGGCTGAGCACGCCGTCTACCGTGCGCCGGCCCCCGCGTCCCGCACGGCCGCGCGCACGTCCTCGGGCGTCCAGCCCGCGGCGCGCAGTTCGGCCAGCGGCGTCGAGCCCAGCGACTTGGCGAGCTTCTCGCCGGCCGCGTCGCGCACGAGGCGATGATGCCGGTAGAGCGGCGTCGGCAGGTCGAGCAGGCGCTGGAGCAGGACGTGGAGGTCCGTCGCGGCCTCGAGATCCGTGCCGCGGACCACGTGGGTCACGCCCTGCGCGGCGTCGTCGACGACGACGGCGAGGTGGTAGCTCGTCGCGATCTCCTTGCGCACGATCACGGCGTCGCCCCAGCGGGCGGGGTCGGCGACGACGGGGGCGTGCGCGCCGCCGTCGTCGAAGCGGGCGTAGGCGTGCGGGCCCGGCGCGGCGACGAGGGCCGCGTCCATGGCGAGGCGCCAGGCGACCGGGCGACCCTCCGCGAGAACCGCGGCGGGATCGCGCGCCCGGCAGCTTCGGGGGTAGAGCGGCGCGCCGTCGGGATCGCGGGGGACGGGCGCCCCGGTCGCCGCCTCCCGCGCGGCGACGGCGTCGGCGATCTCCCGGCGCGAGCAGATGCAGGGATAGAGGAGCCCGCGCGCCCGCAGCCGCGCCGCCGCGGCCGCGTAGGCGGGAAAGCGGGTCGACTGGCGCAGCGGCGCGGGCTCGAAGGGCATGCCGAGCCAGGCGAGGTCGTCCAGCATGGCGGCGACGAGATCCTCGCGGCAGCGGGTCGTGTCGATGTCCTCGATGCGCAGGACGAGGCGGCCGCCGAGATCCGCGGCGAGCCGGGCGTTCTCCAGCGCCGAGTAGGCGTGGCCGAGATGCAGGCGGCCGTTGGGGCTCGGCGCGAAGCGGAAGACGGGTTGCGTCACGGGTCACCCTGCGCCAGGAGAGGTGGTTCGACGAGGCGTCACCGACGATGCGTCCCGGCCTGCGGGACGCGCGAGACCCTGGAGATAGGCGATGGACGCGCGTCTCGACAGCGAGGAGCGGTTGCGCGAGGGGCTGGCCGAGCTCGTCGCGCGCGATCCCGCGCTGGCGCGCGCCGTCGCCGAGGGCTCGGTGCCCGCCCTGCGCACGCGCCCGGAGGGCTTCGCGGGGCTCGCCTGGATCGTGATCGGCCAGCAGGTGTCGGTGGCGAGCGCGGCGGCGATCAACGCGCGGCTCGAGGCGGCGCTGCCGGAGATGACGGCCGACGCCCTGCGGGCGGCCTCCGACGAGACCCTGCGCGCGGTCGGCCTGTCGCGCCCGAAGATCCGCACGCTGCGAGCCGTCGCCGAGGCGGTGGCGAGCGGCGCCCTGCCGTTCGCCGACCTCGGCGCCATGCCCGCCGACGACGCGCGGGCGCGGCTCGTCGCCGTGCACGGGATCGGGCCGTGGACGGCGGACATCTATCTGCTGTTCTGCCTCGGCCACGCCGACGCCTTCGCCGCGGGGGATCTCGCCCTGCAGGAGGCCGCGCGGATGATCTACGGGCTCGAGGCCCGCCCCGACGCGAAGGCGCTCGCAGCGATGGCCGAGGCCTGGCGGCCCTGGCGGGGCGTCGCGGCGAAGCTGCTCTGGGCGCACTACCGCCGCCTCACGGGGCGGGCGGGGACGGGGGAGACGGCCTGACCTCACGCGGCCAGCAGCGACCGTCCGTCGGTCGCGGCGATCGTCGTCTCGACGAGCGCGCCCGGTTCGGGCGCCTCCGCGGCGAAGCGCACGAGCGAGAAGTCCTCGGTGCGGCCAGTCCCACCGCGCTCCGCGAGCACGCGGCGACGCGCGCCGACATGCGTCGCGAGATGGCTGGCGAGCGCCGCCTCGCCGGCCTCGCGCAGGCGCCGGGCGCGCTCGCGGACGATCTCGGGCGGCACCTGCGGCATGCGCGCCGCCGGCGTGCCCGGCCGCGGCGAGTAGGGAAAGACGTGGAGATGGGTGAGCCCGCATTCGGCGACGAGGTCGAGGGAGCGGGCGAACATCGCCTCCGTCTCGGTGGGGAAGCCGGCGATCAGGTCGGCGCCGAGCGCGATTTCCGGGCGCAGGGCGCGCAGCCGTTCGCACAGGGCGATCGCGTCGGCGCGGGCATGACGGCGCTTCATGCGCTTGAGGACGAGGTCGTCCCCCGCCTGGAGCGAGAGATGGAGATGCGGCATCAGCCGCGGCTCGGTCGCGATCGCCTCGAGGAGATCGTCGTCCATCTCGACCGAATCGAGGGAGGACACGCGCAGCCGCGCGAGATCCGGCACCCCGGCGAGCAGCGCCTTCACGAGCGCGCCGAGGCGTGGCCCCCCTTCGAGATCGCCGCCCCAGCTGGTGAGGTCGACGCCGGTGAGGACCACCTCGCGGGCTCCGGCCGCGGCCTGCGCGCGCACGCTCTCGACGACGGTCGCGGCGGGGACGGACCGGGAATTCCCGCGGCCGAAGGGAATGACGCAGAACGTGCAGCGGTGGTCGCACCCGGTCTGCACCTGCACGAAGGCGCGGGTGCGCCCGCGCGGCGGCGCGGCGTCTGGGGTGGGGGCGGCGCGCGCGCGCATCACGTCGGAGACGAGCCGGCGCGGCGCGTCCCCCGCGGCGAGCCGCGCCCAGGCGGCGGGGTCGCGCTTGTCCTCGTTGCCGAGAACGTGGGCGACCTCGGGCATCGCCGCGAAGGCGTCGGGCTCGACCTGGGCGGCGCAGCCGGTGACGACGAGCCGCGCGCCGGGCCGCTCCCGCGCGACGCGGCGGATCGCCCGACGCGCCTGGCGCGTCGCCTCGGCGGTGACGGCGCAGGTGTTGATCACGGCGACGTCGTCGAGCCCGGCGGCGTCGAGGCGGCGGGCGATCGCCTCCGATTCGGCGAGGTTGAGCCGGCAGCCGAAGGTCTCGACGCGGGCGCGCGCGTCCCCGCCCTCGGGCGGCGCGTGCGCCATCAGGCGCTCTCCGCGCGGTCCACGGCGAGATCCGCGAACAGCGAGGCCTCGAGCCGGCCCTCGTGCTCGAGCTCCACCGGCCCGGTCATCAGCACGTGATCGTCGCTCGCGCGCCAGCGGATCGTCAGCTCCCCGCCCGGGAGCGCCACCACGGCCTCGCGGCCGGTGAGCTTCTTGCGGGCGGCGGCGACGAGCGCCGCGCAGGCGGCGGAGCCGCAGGCGCGGGTGAGGCCGACCCCACGCTCCCAGACGCGCAGGCGGATACGGGTCGGCGAGAGGACATGCGCGAGCGAGATGTTTGCGCGATCGGGGAAGATCGGATGGTTCTCGAGCAACGGGCCGATGCGCGCGAGATCGTAGGCGTCGACGTCGTCGACGAAGAAGATCGCGTGCGGATTGCCCATGTTCACCGCCGCCGGCGAGTGCAGGATCGGATCGTCGATCGGCCCGATCTGCAGCTCGATGTAGCGCGTGTCCGGGAACGGGTCGCGCAGCGGGATGTCCTGCCAGGCGAGCTTCGGCGCGCCCATGTCCACCGTGAAGGTCGTCGCGCCGTCGACCGTCACCGGCAGCAGCCCCGCCCTGGTGCGCAGGGTGAGCGCCGTCTTCGCCGGGTCGCCCATCTGCGGATCGTGCACCAGCGCCCAGGCGACGCAGCGCGTGCCGTTCCCGCAGGCGCCCGATTCCGAGCCGTCGACGTTGTAGATCCGCAGGTCCGCGTCGAGCCCGGGAACGCTCGGGTCGTGGATCACCATCAGCTGGTCGAACCGCGAGGCGGCGCTCGCGGCGATCGCCCGCGCCTCGGCGGGGCGCACGCGCAGGTCCGTGCCGCGCAGATCGAGCACGGCGATCTCGTTGCCGATGCCGTTCATCTTGAGGAAGCGGCGGTGCGCGAGCGGGGACATGGGCGGGATCCGGGCCGTCGGGTCTCGCGTCTATATGCGCGATGGCCGGCGCGAATGCCAGAGCGCGCCCGCCATCGCCCCCCTTCAGAACCGGTTGCGATACTCCCACTGCCGCTCGCCGACGAGGCAGTCCGTCGGCAGGTCCACCTGGGCGCGTTGCACCAGCGGGCGCGGCGGGACGATGCCGGCGATCTCGAGCACGAGCTTCGTGCGGATCGCGTCGACGAACTGCTCGGGTGCGCGCACCGGCACGACGAAGGCGCCCGGCCCGCCGATCACGCAGTCGACGTAGTACTTGTCGAGGTCGTCGATGTCGAGGTAGCCGGGCCGCTTGAGCATGATCGGCAGGCCGTTGACCGTCACGCCCCGAGCGATCGCCCGGTCTCGCGCCGCGGTGACGAAGGCGCCCTCGTTGTTGGGGCCGTCCCCGGAGACGTCGATGACCCGGCGCAGCGCCCGCACGCCGCTCTCCTCGAGGAGCTGGAGGGAATAGTCGATCGCGCCGGCGATCGAGGTGCGGCGCGCCCGGTTGATCCGCTCGAACTCGAGGTCGTCGGCGAAGCGCACGGCGCTCTCGGGCCCGTCGATCAGCGTCCAGGGGACGATGACGTGCCGGTCGGCGACGCCGGCCCACTCGACGTAGGTGACCGCGATCTGGCCGATGAGCCCGCGCCCGATCGCCTCGTGCACCTCGCGCGAGCGCAGCGCCTCGACGAAGCCGGCGCGTTGGAGCTCCTGCTCGTCGGTGTCCATCGAGAAGGAGATGTCGACGGCGAGCACGAGCGCGACGTCGACCTCGGTCTCCGCCTGCGCGGGCCGCGCGAAGCTCAGGCTCGCGATCGTCACCGCGAGAACCAGGGCGGCCATGCCGCCGGTGCGGGATCTCCCGCGAACGCTCAACGCCCACATCGCTCGGCCTCCTCTTTCCGGAGAGCCCCCCGCGCGTCGGTGAAGCGAGGAGCATGCCAGCGGGTCGGCGGATCGGGCTAGTGCGCGGATTACCGGAGCGACGAAGCGCCGCGCGTGGCCTCCACGATCTCTCTCGCGCGCGCGAAGGCGCCCTCGACGTCTAGGTCGGAGGTGTCGAGGAGCACGGCGTCGTCCGCCGGCCTCAGCGGGGCCGTGGCGCGGCCCTGGTCGCGGGCGTCGCGGGCGTGGATGTCCGCCAGCACGGTCTCGTAGGGAGGCGCGTCGCCGCGCCCCACGAGCTCGCGATGGCGGCGGCGCGCGCGCTCCTCGGCGCTCGCGGTGACGAAGAGCTTCACGTCGGCGTCGGGGCAGATCACCGTCCCGATGTCGCGCCCGTCGAGCACGGCGCCGGGCGCCTGCGCGGCGAAATCCCGCTGGCGGTCGAGGAGCGCCGCGCGCACGGCCGGAATCACCGAGACGCGCGAGGCCGCCTCCCCCATCTCCGCGCCGCGCAGGCGGCTCTCGTCCATGAAGGCGAGCTCCAGCGCATAGGCGGCGGCCGCCGCCGCCTTCTCGTCGTCGAGCGGGCGGTTCTTGTCGAGGAGGAGGCGCGCCACGGCGCGGTAGAGCAGGCCGGTGTCGAGATGCGCGAGCCCGTAATGGGCGGCGATGCGCTTGGAGAGCGTCCCCTTGCCCGATGCCGCGGGTCCGTCGACGGCGATCACGAAGCCCATCGGGCGGTCTCCTCCAGCTCTGCGCCGACGGCGCGTAGAAGTCTCTCGAGATCCGGCAGGGCGGCGTCGATCGGGCCGGGCTCGGCGATCGCGAGCCCCCGCGGCAGGCTCGCACCGAAGGCGGCGAGCGCGACGGCGAGGACCGGGTCGCCCGCCGCGGGCACCACGATATCCTCCGCCGCGGGCGGCCGGGCGCCGCCGGAGAGGACGAGATCGTCGCCCACGGCACGGTGCGCGATCCCCATCGCGGCGAGCCCCGCGGCGAGCGCGGAGATGCGCGGCGCGTCCGGGCGATCGGGCGCGCAGGCCCCTGCGAGGCGGCTCTCGCCGGCGGAGGACGCCGCCGCGAGGGCGAGGGCTGGGAGGGTCGGTCCGAGCGCGGCGACCGCGTCCGCCGCGAGCACGCCTCCCGCGCCCGGCGCGCCCGCACGAACGCGGACCGCACGAAGACCGGCCGGATCGCCCGCCTCCTCGGCGATGTCCGCCCCCAGGGTCCGCAACGCCGCCAGGAACGCGTCCGTCGGGCCGTCGGGGGCGAGGCCGTCGAGCACCACGTCGGAGCCGGGGACGACGAGCGCGGCAAGCACGAGCGCCGCCGTGCAGGCGGGGTCGGCCGGCAGGGCGAGCGGCACGCCGACGAGCTCCGGCTGGCCGTCGAGCGCGAGGCTGCGCCCGTGCGCGCCGTGCGGCACGCGGTGGATCCGCGCGCCGAGGCGAGCCATGAGATCGGGCAGCGCACCGAGGCCCGCGGCCGGCGCGACGACCGTGGTGCGCCCCGGCGCGTTCAGCCCGGCGACGAGCACGGCCCGCGCCGTGGCGGCATCGCCGGCCGCGCCCTCGCGCGCGATCGGGATCGCCTCGCGCGCGCCGCGCACGTTCAGGCCCCCGCCGTCCGCGCCGACGGCGAGGCGCGCGCCCATGGCGGCGAGCGCCTCGCGCAGACCCGCCCCTACGGGATCGTCCGCCGAGCCGGCGCGCGGGGCGATCGTCACGTCGATCGGATGCGAGGCGCAGGCGCCGAGGATCGGGGCGAGCGCGGCATCGTCGATCACGAGCGGCATCGTCGGTTCCGACAGCCCGCCGACGCCGGTCCCGGCGACGGTCCACGAGGCGTCGCCCTCCGTCACCCGCGCACCGAGGGCGCGGCAGGCCCGCGCCGTGCGCGCGACCGCCTCGCCCGAGGGCATGCCGCGGATCGCCGTCTCGCCTATCGCGAGCGCGCCGAGCACGAGCGCCGCATGCCCGTCCTCCGGCGATCCGGGCGGGCGCACGCGCCCGCGCAGCGCGCCGGCCGCCCGGACGCAGAGGCGCTCGCGCGTCCCGGAGCGGGGCGGGCGATCAGGGGGGGATCCGCAGGGCACGAACGGGCTCGCTCACCGGGGACGTCGAGAACGGCCGGACGCCTAGCACGCGGGGCGGGCCGCGTCACGACCCGCCCCGCCGATCGTCCGTTCGCGCCCGTGCGCGCGCGAGATCGCCCGCGCGCCGTCGCCTCACATGTCCTCGGGCAGCGGCGTCTCGGACGTGCGCACCGGCAGGATCGGATGCTGGACGATCGGCTTCTCGCCGGTGAGCGTGCGCAGGAAGGCCGTGATGTCGGCGATCTCCTCGTCCGACAGCGCGGTCCCGAGCTGTGCGACGCTCATCACCGCCACCGCCTCCTCCAGATCCCAGACCGCGCCGGAGTGGAAGTAGGGTGCGGTGAGCTCGATGTTGCGCAGCGGGGCCGCGCGGAAGACGTAGTCGTCCGCCGCCGTCTCGGTGACCTGGAAGCGGCCGCGGTCGCCGACCGGCAGCACCTCCGCCCCCGGCCGCTCGACGACGCCGAAGGGATAGTACTCCTGCCCGCCGAAGTTCACGCCGGCATGGCAGGCGGCGCAGCCCGTGTCGATGAACGCGGCGAGACCGCGCTTCTCCTGCGCGTCGAGCGCGCGGTCGTCGCCCATCAGGAACTGGTCGAAGCGCGCGTTCGGCGTGATCAGCGTCGCCTCGAAGGCCTCGATCGCCCGCGCCATGTTGTCGAAGGAGATCGCGTCGTCCTCGCCGGGGAAGGCGCCGGCGAAGGCGTCGACGTAGCCCTGCATGGAGCGCAGGGTCGCCTCGACCCGCTCGGGCGTCGAGTTCATCTCCACGCCCGCCTGGATCGGGCCCTTCGCCTGCTCGGCGAGGTCGGGCGCGCGCCCGTCCCAGAACTGCGCGGCGTTGAAGACGGCGTTGTAGACGGTAGGCGCGTTGCGCGGACCCTTCTGCCAGCCGTGGCCGATCGAGACCTCGAGTCCGTCGACGCCACCCATGCCCACGTTGTGGCAGGTGTTGCACGACAGGAGCCCGGAGGCCGACAGCCTCGGGTCGAAGAACAGCATCGCGCCGAGATCGACGCGCGCGCGGGTCGCGACGTTGCCGGAGAGCGCCGGCGGGTTCGTCGGGATCGCCTCGAACCAGGAGCGCGCTTCCTCGCGAAGCGCGGCATCGTCCGGCGCGGTGCCTTGCGCGGCGGCGGGGGCGGCGAGTGCGATCGTCGCGGCGGCTGCGAGGAGTATCGTGCGCATGTGTCGGCCCTCCGAGATGGAACGGCGCCAACCTAGACCACGGGCCGCCGCCGCCCTTGACCTGGATCAAGGCTCTGCGGCGCTCGCCCGCGCATTCGCGCGTTGACAAGCGCCCCGCGAGGCGCTAGCCGCGCCTGTTCCAGAATTCCAAAGCACACGAAGGAACCACCCGTGGCCAGACCGGAACTCGGCACCAAGCGGACCTGCCCCGAGACCGGGCGCAAGTTCTACGACCTCGACCGCGACCCCGTCGTCTCCCCCTACACCGGCATCGCCTACCCGCGCTCGGCCTTCGAGGCCGTCGGCACGAAGGGCGGGCGCGTCGCGCCCGTGGTGGAGGCCGAGGAGGAAGAGGAGGAGGTCGTCGAGAAGGCGGACGTCGAGCTCGTCTCGCTCGAGGAGGCCGAAGGCGACGAGAAGAAGGCGGACGGCGACGAGGACATCGACCTCGGCGACGACGAATCCGACGACACCTTCCTCGCCGAGGAAGAGGAGGGAGACGACGACGTTTCCGGCCTCATCGACAGCGATATCGAGGACGAAGAAGAGGGTTGACATCCCCTCCGGAGCGTCTAAACAGGCGCTCCGTCGCGGGGAGATCGGCATCGCCCTCCCCGCCGCGGACCACCCCGCGGGACCCGTCGAACGGGACCCGAGCCCGCGGGACGAGAGTGGGGCCATAGCTCAGTTGGGAGAGCGCTTGAATGGCATTCAAGAGGTCGGCGGTTCGATTCCGCCTGGCTCCACCAATCTCCTGACCGACCTCCGACACGGCCGTCTCTCCAACGCCCCCCGGTGCGCATGCGCAGGCCCCGGAGCACCGCTCCGCCGGGCCCCGTCGTGTTGCCGCCGTCCCTGCACACCGTCTCTGCCCACCGTCTCTGCTCGAGCGCGCGTCGCGGTCTGCCGTCGAAACAGGCTTGACGCAACGGAAGCCCCAGTCGAGTATCAAAATTGAGACGCGCTCGGAGGCCCGCAGGGGCGGTGCCCCGTGCGCCGCTCGATCGGCGGGGAGCGGACGGCGACGTGATCGAGATCGACGGCATCAGCAAGGTCTTCCAGCTGCGCGGCAAGTCGGTGCCGGCCCTCGAGCCGCTCACCCACGCGGTGCCCGAGGGCCGCTTCGTCGCCGTCGTCGGCCCGTCGGGGTGCGGGAAGTCCACGCTCCTGCGCCTGATCGCCGGCCTGGAGACGCCGACGTCGGGCACGATCCGGCTCGGCGCGGGACCCGTGAAGCGCCCCGTCGGCTTCGTCTTCCAGGACGCGGTGCTGCTGCCGTGGAAGTCGGTCGAGGCGAACATCCGCTTCCCCCTCGACACGGCGGGCGTGGAGCGCGCCCGTGCGGATGCGGTCGTGCGCGAACTCGTGGCGCTCGTCGGCCTGCGCGGCTTCGAGCAGACGCTGCCGCGCCAGCTCTCCGGCGGCATGCGCCAGCGCGCCGCGATCGCCCGCGCGCTGGCCGACGACCCGCCGATCCTGCTCATGGACGAGCCGTTCTCCGCGGTCGACCTCCTCACCCGCGAGACCCTCAACGACGAGCTCCTGCGGATCTGGCAGCGCACGGGCAAGACCGTGATGCTCGTCACGCACTCCGTCGAGGAGGCCGCCTACCTCGCCGACGAGGTGATGGTGATGTCGGCCCGCCCCGGGCGCCTCGAGCGGACCTACGCGATCGGCCTGCCGCGCCCGCGCAGCGAGGAGACCAAGCTCGACCGCGCCTATCACGAGCTCGTCGCGGCGCTGCGGCGCGACCTGCGTGGCGGGGAGGCGGCGCGATGATCCGTGTGCGGCCCGTCCTGGAGTACGGTGCCGCCTTCGCGGTGCTCGTCACGGCCTGGTGGTACGCCAGCGGCCCGATGGGGATGCCGCCCTACCTGCTGCCGTCCCCGCAGGCGACGGTGCTCGCTCTGGTGCGCGAGGCGTCGACGGGGAGCCTCGCGGGGCACCTCGCGTTCACGCTGCGCAGCATCGCGCTCGGGCTCGCGCTCGGCGCGGTGGCGGGCGTGGCGCTCGCGTACGTGCTCTATCGCGTACCGCTGCTCTCGACGCTGCTCGACGGCCCGCTCGTCGTCCTCCAGAGCGCGCCGAAGATCGCGCTCGCGCCGCTCTTCGTCGTCTGGTTCGGTCTCGGGCTGGAGGCGAAGCTCGCGCTCGTGTTCTCGCTCGTGTTCTTCCCGGTCCTGATCGGCGCGCTGGCGGGCTTGCGCGCCATCGATCCGCGCCTGCACGACATCGCCGCGCTGCTGCGGCTGGGCGCCATCCGGCGCTTCGCGGCGATCGACCTGCCCGCGGCGCTGCCGGGGATCTTCGTCGGGCTCAAGGTCGGCGGCGTGCAGGCGCTGGTGGGCGCGATCCTGGCGGAGTGGATCTCCGGCGACCGGGGCCTGGGCTTCCTGATGACCTTCGCGGCGGCGACCTACCGGGCGCCGCTCCTGTTCGGCGCCGTGCTGCTGACCGCGCTGCTCGGCGTCGCGCTGCACGTCGCGCTCGGGCTCGCCGAGCGCCGCCTGCTCGCCTGGAACGACGCCGATGAGCGCTAGCACCTCCGCCCTCATGCCCTGGCGCGGGGACATGCCGCCGCACCTGCCGGCCCGCGCCGGCGACGTCGCCCCGGACGTGCTCGTGCCGGGAGATCCCGATCGCGTGCCGATGCTGGCCGCGCTGATGGAGGACGTCTCGGATTTCGGCCGCCGCCGCGAGTTCGCGGTCGTCACCGGGTCGTACCGCGGACGGCGGCTGACGATCTGCTCGTCGGGCATCGGCGGGCCGTCCACCGAGATCGCCCTCGTCGAGCTCGCGATGCTCGGCGCGCGGCGGATCGTGCGGATCGGGGGCATGTCGGCCCTCGTGCCCGAGATCGCGCCGGGCGACTACCTCTGCGTGACCCGCGCCCTGGGGGACGGCGGCGTGCCGGCGCTCTACGGGGGTGACGGCGGGGCGGCGCCGGGGCTTCCGGAGGCGCTCGCGGCCGCCGCGTCCGAGCTCGGGCTCGCGGCGCATCTCGGGCCGGTCGCCTCCACCGACAGCTACTACCTCGGCCAGGGCCGCCCGATCCGCCGCGGCGAGGCGGCGCCCGCGCCGGACCGGCTCGACGCGCTGCGCGCGGCCGGCGCGCTCGGCGTGGAGATGGAGGCCCACACTGTGCTGACCGTCTGCGCACGGCTCGGCGTGGCGGCCTGCGCGCTGCTCGGCGTGCACGGCAACCGCGCCACCGACGCTTGGCTCGACGACTACCGGAGCACGCAGGAGAACCTGCTGCACATCGCCGGGCGCGCCCTGGCGACGACACACAGAGGGGAACGATCATGAAGCATCTGTCCGCACTCCTGGGCTTCGGCCTGCTGCTGGCCACGCCGGTGCTCGCGCAGGACGAGGTCCTGTTCCAGATCGACGGCGCGGCGGTGCCGTTCTACGCGCCGCTCTACGCCGGCGTCGAGAACGGCTTCTTCTCCGACGAGGGCATCGAGGTCGAGTTCATCTACGCCGGCGCCTCCGACATCCTGACGAACATCGCCGCCGGCAACGTCCAGTTCGGCTTTCCCAACGGCGACGCCGTGATCGCGGCGGCGGCGAACGGGCTGCCGGTGCGCGTCGTCCACACCACCTACCAGCGGGGCATCGGCGCGCTGCTCGCCAAGGCGGAGACCGGCATCGACAGCTACGCCGACCTCGCCGGCAAGACGGTCGCGGTGACGAGCTACGGCAGCCCGAACTACCTCCAGCTCCAGGTCGGCCTCGCCCAGGCCGGGCTCGGCCTCGACGACGTGACGGTCGAGCTGATCGACACCGGCGCCATCGTCCAGGCGCTGCAATCGGGCCAGGTCGACGCGATCGTGTTCTCGGAGCTGCGCAAGTACGTGCTCGAGGGCGCCGGCGTCGAGGTCGACATGATCCTGTCGAACGACTTCCTGCCGTCCTTCGGCAACGTGGTCGTGACCGGCGCACGCCTGCTCGAGGAGAACCCGGACCTCGTGCGCCGTCTCACCAACGCCGTGACCCGCTCCTACGAGTGGACCATGGACGGCAACATCGAGGCGGCGCTCGACATCGCCATGGAGAAGTACACCCCCACGTGGGCCGAGCAGAAGCCCGCCCTCGTCACGGCCTTCGAGCAGACCTTCGCCGCCTCGGTGTGGCGCAGCGCGCTCACCGACGAGCGCGGGCTCGGCGTCGCGGACCTCGCGGCCTGGCAGGCCAACGCCGACATCCTCGCGCAGTACGACGTGATCGAAGAGGCCCCCGACGCCAGCACGTTCGTCGTCGCGGACCCGAAGACGATCGGGAACTGAGCCGTGCCGATCCGCGGCCTGGCGGGCCTCGCCGCCATCCTGCTGGCCTGGCTGGCCGCGGTGCACCTCTTCGGGGTGCCGGACTACCTGCTTCCGGCACCCCTCGACGTCGCGCGCCGCATGGTCTTCCTCCACGAGAACGCCCGCCTCCTCGACCACGTGGCCGTGACGCTGACCCAGCTCGCCTGGGGCTACCTGCTCGGGCTCCTCGCCGGGATCGCGGCGGCCCTCGCCTTCGCCCGCGCGCCGATCCTCGAGCGGCTCTCGATGCCGCTCGTGCTGCTCCTGCAGACGGCGCCGAAGATCGCCATCGCGCCGCTGCTGCTGCTCTGGCTGGGGCTCGGGCCGGCGCCGAAGATCGTGCTGGTCGCCATCGTGACCTTCTTTCCGATCATGACCGGCGTGCTCTCGGGCCTGCGCTTCCTGCCGCGCACCTACGGCGACCTCGCGAGGGTGCTGCGGTTGTCGCCCTGGCAGCGCTTCGTGCACATCGAGCTGCCGGCGACGCTTCCCACGCTGCTCGCGGGCATGACGGTGGCGAGCACGCTCGCCGTCACCGCCGTCGTCATCGGCGAGCTGATGGGGGCGAACCGGGGCATCGGCTACCTGCTCGCCGCCGGCCAGGAGAGCGCCGACACGGCGACCGTGATCGGCATGGTGCTGCTCCTGTCCTTCATCGGCTGGGCGCTCTACGAGCTCTTCGAGCTGGTGCGGCGGCGGACCGAGGAGCGCTTCGGGCGGGTCTGAGCGCCGCGGCTCACCCCCGCGGGCGCCCCCACCCCGGCGCGACGTCGAGCGCGTCCTGGGCCCCGATCCGAGCGATCATCAGGTCGGCCTGCCGCTCCGCCTCCAGCGCGATCGCCAGCGGGTCGACGCGGGTGGGCCGCCCGGCCTCGAGCAGGATCTCGCCGTCGACCATCACCGTCTCGACGTCGTTGCCGTTGGCGAAGGCGACGACGCGGTGGACCGGCATGTTGGCGGGCGCGAGGTGCGCGCGGCGCCCGTCGACGAGGATCGCGTCCGCGCGCTTGCCGGGCTCCAGCGAGCCGATCTCGCCCGCGAGGCCCAGCGCCGTCGCCGCGTCGATCGTCGCCATCTCCAGCGCCTTGCCGACGGGGAGCACGGAGGCGTCGCGGTAGTGCCGGCGATGGTAGTGCATCGCCTGCTGCATGTGGCGGAACATGTCCCCGGACCGGTCCGGCGCGGTGGCGTCCGAGCCCAGCGCCACGACGACGCCGGCCTCCATCAGCTCGATCGCCGGGCAGCGGCCCTTGATCGAGGCGACCGCCGACGGGTTGTGGGCGATGCGCGTGCCGGTCTGCGCGCAGAGCGCGATCTCGTCCTCGTGGAGATCGATCGCGTGGGACAGCAGCGCGTCCGGCCCGAGCAGGCCCAGCGCATGGGCGCGGCGCACGGAGCCGCGCCAATGGCCGTCCTGCGTGAACAGGACGGCGGTCGCGCGCGAGAGCGCCCGCACGGCGCGCACCTGGCGCACGGCTTCGGCGTAGTCGTCGGGCGCCATGCCCGCCTCGTGCTCGTCGCGCAGCACGGGGTAGACGAGGGCGATCCGAACCCGCCCCCCGGCCGAGCCGTGGAGGCGCGCGATCAGCGTCTCGCAGGTGCGCATCTGCCGATCGAAGTCGACCGGGTAGCGCGTGGTCTCGCCCTCCTCGCCGATCGTGGCGTAGGTCCGGGGATGGGGCGCGCGGGTCGGACCCACGGCGACGATCGCGCGGGTGCCGACCTCGGCGACACCGCGGGCGTGCGCCTCGCCGTGGACGGGGTCGTCCGTGCGCATCACCGTGTCGCCGCCGCCGAGCAGCGAGACGCCGCAGGTGACGCCGAAGCGCAGCCGCTCCAGCGCCGCGAGCCGCGCCTCGGCGTGCCAGAACTCCGGCGTCGAGCCCGTCGTGTAGACCTCCCCGCAGATCGCCTCCCAGCGATCGCCGTCGGTCATGCCCATGGACTTGATCAGCCCGTGCCCGGCATGGGCGTGGACGTCGATGAGCCCCGGCATCAGGATCTTGCCGCGCCCGTCGACGATGCGCGCGACGGAGTGGGCCGCCTCGACCTCCTCGCGCGGGCCGACCGCGACGATGCGCCCGCCGCTCACCGCCATGGCGCCGTCGGCGATCACCCGCCGCGCGGCGTCCATGGTGACGATGGTGGCCCCGGTGACGAGGATGTCTTCCATCATTGCGCTCTCCCGAGGCTCGGCTCAGCGCAGCGCCGGCAGGCGCGCGACGTCGAGGACGGTGTCGACGGGCAGCGCGAGATCGGGGTGCCGCCCCGAAATCCCGGTCGCCTTGAGTGGATTGTAGAGGCACAGCCAGGCGGGGTCGTCCTGCAGCAGGGCATAGGCCCCCGCGTAGAGCGCAGACCTCGCGTTCGCATCGACGGTGACGCGCGCGCGGTCGATCAGCGCCTCCACCTCCGCGTTGCGATAGCCCTGCCACCAGGAGCCGCGCACCCGCGCGTCGAGCTTCTCGACGAGCACGCGGTAGGTCGACATCGGGCTCGAGTCGAAGACGCACAGGTCCCGGATCTCCTTGCGCCGCACCATGTGCGCGTAGGCCTCCCGGTCCTCGTGGACATGGACGTCCAGCGTCACCCCGATCGCCGCGAGCTGGCGGCCGAGCGCGGCGGTGAGCCGTTCCGCCTCGTCCGGCAGCCGCGTCGGGCAGTCGAGGCCGAGCGTCAGGCCCTCGGCGAAGCCCGCTTCGGCGAGCAGCGCGCGCGCCGCCTGCGGATCGCGCTCGCGGGCGGGCGCCGTGCCCGCGCCGAAATGGAGCGGGCTGACGAAGCCGTGGAGCGGGCGCGCGGCGCCGGGCACGACCTCGGCGATGAGCGCCTCGCGATCGAGCGCCAGCGCCAGCGCCCGCCGCAAGCGCGCGTCGGCGAGGGGGCCGCGGGCGGCGTTGAGCAGGTAGATGATGGCGACGGGGGCGAGCGAGACCACCCGCGTGGCGCCGTCCTTCGCCAGGTCCGCGCTCGCCGCGACGTCGAGATTGGTCGCGACCTGCGCGTCGCCGGCGCGCACCATGGCGAGGCGCGCCGCGCGATCGGGCTCGCGCACGAAGCGGATGCGTTCGTTCGCCGGCTCGCCGTCGAAGTGGCCGGGAACGCGGGCCATCGAGACGGCTGCGTCCGACTCCTCGACGAGCCGATACGGCCCCGTGCCGCAGGGCCGGCGCGTGTCGCCCGCGTCGTAGGCGGGGAGCGCGGACGGTGCCACCACATAGCCCTGGACGAGGACGTCGAGCAGGTCCGCCATCGGCGCGTCGAGGCGGATCACGAGCGTCCCGGCGTCCGGCGCCTCGACGATCGCGTCGCCGAGGTACTGCCGCCAGACGGCGGGCGCGCCGAGCGTGTAGCCCTTGTCCTCGCGCGCCATGCGCCGGAGCGAGAGCGCGACGGCCTGCGCATCGCAGGGCGTCCCGTCGTGGAAGGCGACGCCCGCGCGCAGGCGGAAGGTCCAGGTGCGCGCGTCGTCCGACACCGCCCACGCCGTGGCGAGCCGCGGCACGTAGCCCGCGCCCCCGCCCCCGCCCGCGCGCCGCACCAGCGTGTCGTACAGCGCCTCGTAGAGGGAGAGCTCGTCGGCGGCGTCCGTGCAGTCGTGCGGGTCGGCCAGCGGCAGGCGGGCCTGCGCGACGACGACCTCTTCCCTCGTCGGGTCCTGGTTCACGGGCGGTTCCTTTCCGGGTCGTCGACGAGATGGCAGGCGACACCCTGGCCGCCGCCGACGTCCTGGAGTCGCGGGCGCTCGGCGGCGCAGCGGTCGAAGGCGAAGGGACAGCGCGTGCGGAAGCAGCAGCCCGACGGCAGCGAGAGCGCGCTCGGCACCTCGCCCTCGAGCTCCATCTCGACCGCACGGTCCGCGGGGTCGATGGTCGGCGCCGCCGAGAGCAGCGCGCGGGTATAGGGGTGGCGCGGGGCCGCGAACAGCCGCTCGCGCGGAGCCGTCTCGACGAGGAAGCCGAGATACATCACGCCGATGCGGTCGGCGATGTGGTTCACCACCGAAAGGTCGTGGCTGATGAACAGGTAGGCGAGGCCGTACTCGTCTCGCAGGTCCATCATCAGGTTGAGGATCTGCGCCTGGATCGAGACGTCGAGCGCGGAGACCGGCTCGTCGGCGATGATCAGCCCCGGGTTGACCGAGAGCGCCCGGGCGATGCCGATGCGCTGGCGCTGGCCGCCGGAGAACTGGTGCGGGTAGCGCCCGGCATGCTCGGCGTTGAGTCCGACGCGCTCGAGCAGCGCGATCGCCGCCTCCCGCGCCTTCTTCTTCGCCTCGGGCTCGCCGCGGCGCTCGAGCTGCTCGAGCAGCGGCTCGGCGACGATGTCGCGGACCTTCTGGCGCGGATCGAGCGAGGCGAACGGGTCTTGGAAGATCATCTGCATCTTCGCGCGGACCGGCAGCATCTCGCGGTGGCCGTAGCCGCCGATCTCCTCGCCGTCGATGCGGATGTGCCCGCCGCTCGGCGTGTAGATGCGCGCGATGGACTTCGCGACGGTGGACTTGCCGCAGCCGGATTCGCCGACGAGCGCCAGCACCTCGCCCTTGGCGATGGAGAAGCTCACCCCGTTGACCGCGTGCACGACGCTGTCGACGAGGCGCGGGCGCCAGCCCTCGAAGCCGAGCCGATCGATGAGGCCCGAGCGCAGGGTGAAGCGCTGCTCGAGGTTCTCCACCTCGAGCATCGGGGCTTCGGCGACGGCCTCGACGGAAGACGCGGTCACCGGGGAGGCCGTCATGCGCGTGCTCCACCGGTCAGGGCGACGTCCTCGACGAGCGGGAAGTGGCAGGCGGCCTGGAGCGCCCCGCGGGTCGGGGCGAGCGTCGGGGAGACCTCGGCGCATCGCGCCTTCGCCCGAGGGCAGCGCGGGCGGAAGCTGCAGCCGGAGGGGAGGTCGCGGATGTCGGGCACCGCGCCGGGGATCTGCGCGAGCCGCGGCTTGCGGTCCTTCGGGTTGGGGATCGAATCGACGAGGCCGCGCGTGTAGGGGTGCGAGGGGTCGGCGATCACCTCCCGCGCCGGACCGGTCTCGACGACCTTGCCGCAATAGAGGACGACGATCTTGTCGACCATCTCGGAGACCACCGCGAGATCGTGCGTGACGAGGATCATCGCCGCCCCGGTCTCCGCGATGCGCTTGCGCATCAGCTTGAGGATCTGCGACTGGATCGTCACGTCGAGCGCCGTCGTCGGCTCGTCCGCCACGATCAGCCGCGGGGAGGCCAGGAGCGCGATGGCGATGACGACGCGCTGGCGCATCCCGCCCGAGAACTGGTGCGGGTAGGCCTTCAGCCGCTCGGCGGCGCGCGAGATGCCGACGCTCTCCAGCATGGCGATGCAGCGCGCCTTGCGCGCGCCCTCGTCGAGATCGGTGTGGAGACGCAGCATCTCGTCCATCTGCGCGCCGATGGTCCGCACCGGGTTGAGCGAGGTCATCGGGTCCTGGAAGATCATCGCGATCTCCCGGCCCCGGATGCGGCGCAGCCGCTCCTCGGAGGCGCGGGCGATGTCCTCCCCGCCGAGCCGGATCGCGCCGCCCTCGATCTTCCCGGGCGGATCGATCAGCCCGAGCAGCGAGAAGCCGACCACCGACTTGCCGCCGCCGGATTCGCCGACGAGGCCCATCACTTCCCCCGGCGCCAGCGTGAAGCTGACCCCGTCGACCGCCTTCACCGGGCCGGAGAAGGTGTGGAAATACGTGCGCAGATCGCGGACGTCGAGGAGCGGCGCGGTGGCCTTCGCGTGATCCATCCCGCGCCTCACTTCAGCCGGGGGTTCAGCTCGTCCCGCAGGAAGTCGCCGAACAGGTTGATGCCGAAGACCATCGCCATGATCATCAGGCCCGGGAACACGGAGGTCCACCACAGGCCCGAGAACAGGACGTCGAAGCCGTTCTTGATGAGCAGCCCCAGCGAGGGCTGCGTGATCGGCACGCCGACGCCCAGGAAGGAGAGCGAGGCCTCGATGAGGATGAAGGTGCCCACCTGCACGGTGGCGATCACGATGAGGGGCGTGAGCACGTTGGGCAGCACGTGACGGCGGATGATCTTGCCGTCGCGAAGCCCCGCGACGCGGGCGGCCTGCACGTATTCCTTCTGGATCTCGCCCAGCGTCGAGCCGCGCACCGTGCGCGCGTAGACGACCCAGCCCACGAGCGTCAGCGCGATCAGCACCTTGTCGATCCCCGTGCCGAAGGCGCTCATCAGGAAGAGCGCGATCAGCATCGAGGGGAACGACAGCTGGATGTCGGCGACGCGCATGATGAAGGCGTCGAGCCGCCCGCCGTAGAAGCCGGCGAGAAGCCCCAGCGTGGTGCCTATCGCGCAGGCCGTCAACATCGCGGCGATGCCGATCAGCGCCGAGACGCGGGTGCCGTAGAGGATCGCGGAGAGCACGTCGCGACCCTGCCCGTCGGTGCCGAGCGGGAAGCGCGGGTCGCCGCCGTCGATCCAGGCGGGCGGCTTGTAGCTGTCGAGCAGGTTCAGCTGCGTGAGGTCGTAGGGGTTCTGCGGCGCGACGAGAGGACCGAAGAGCACGATCAGCACGCAGACGAGGATGATCGCGCTGCCGGCGATGGCCGAGACGTTGCGGCGATAATTGTAGACGAATTGCGAGGCGAGGAGCTGGTTCATCGTCCCGTCCTCCTCACTTCACGGTGATGCGCGGGTCGATCGCCGTGTAGACGAGGTCGACGACGAGGTTGATGACGACGAAGATCAGCGCCACGAGCATCAGGTAGACGACGATGACCGGCCGGTCGGCGCGGTAGATCGAGTCGACGAGCAGCTTGCCCATGCCGGGCCAGGCGAAGATCGTCTCGGTGATGGTGGCGAAGGCGATCAGGTCGCCGATCTGCAGGCCGAAGATGGTCACGACCGGGATCAGCGCGTTGCGCAGCCCGTGGCCGTAGAGCACGTCCTTGCGCGAGGCGCCCTTGGCGCGGGCGAACTTGATGTAGTCCTGGCGCATCACCTCCATCATGCCCGCGCGGGTCATGCGCAGGATGATGGCGAGCGTGCCGAGCGAGAGCGTCACGGCGGGCAGGACGACGTGCGTCCAGCCGTCCCGGGTCAGGAGCGTGGTCTGGATGCCGAAGACCTCCACCGTGTCCCCGCGCCCCGACGAGGGCAGGAGCCGCCATTCCACGGCGAACAGGAAGATCAGCATCATGCCGACCCAGAAACCCGGCAGCGAGATGCCCACCAGCGAGCCCGACATGATGAGGCGGCTCAACGGCTTGCCCGGGTTCGCGCCGGCATAGACGCCGAGCGGGATCGCGACGACGGCGGCGATCAGCATGGCGACGATCACGAGTTCCAGCGTCGCCGGCAGGCGCTCGAGGATGAGGTCCATCGCCGGCTGGCGGAAGACGTAGGAGCGGCCGAAATCGCCCTGCACGAGGTTCTGCAGGAAGACGAGGTACTGCTCCGGCATCGAGCGATCGAGGCCGAGGATGCGCCGCGCCTGCTCGATCTCTGCGTCGGTCGAATCGATGGGGATCACCATGAAGACGGGATCGCCGGTGAAGCTCATCATCAGGAAGACGATGACGGACACCGCCCACAGGACGATGGCCATCTGGACGAGCCGCTTGATCGCATAGGCCAGCATCGCGGTTCCTCGGCACCTGGGACGGCGCGCGGCGCCGGGTCGACCCGGCGCCGCGCGGTGACGATCGGGAGGTTCAGTCCCCGACGTCCATCTCGTAGGCCCACAGGAACTTGTCCGTGCGCGGCTCGAACACGACGCCGTCGCGCGCCGCGTAGATGTCCTGCTCGTAGTGGACGGGGATCATCGGGATGTCCTCGAGCAGGATCTTCGTCGCCTCCTGGAGATGCACGTCGCGCTCCTCGATGCGCGGCGTCGAGTCCGCGAGGTCGATCAGCCGGTCCACCTCGGGATTCGAGTAGGAGCCGCGGTTGACCTGGCCGTAGCCCTCCTTCACGCCGCGGGTGTAGAACATCACCGCGTACATCGAGCCGGCGTCGCCCGAGGGCACGTCCCAGCCGGACATGATGAAGCTCGACTGCTCGGACGGGACGCGGATGTAGCCGAAGAAGTTCGCCCGCGGCATCAGGTTGAGCTCGAGATCGATGCCGATCTGGGAGAGCATGGAGGCCAGCGCCTGCGCGATCTGCGCATCGTTGACGTAGCGGTTGTTGGTGGCGTCGAGCGTCATCTGGAAGCCGTCGGCCCAGCCCGCCTCGGCCATCAGCGCACGCGCGGCCTCGATGTCGAAGGGGTACATCTCGCGGAAGCTCGCGCCCTCGACGTAGCCCACGTGGGTCGAGGGGACGTACTGATCGGACGGGGTCGAGAGCCCGTTCATGATGATCTTCGAGATCGTGTCGACGTCGATCGCCCGGGCGATCGCCTCGCGCACGCGCTTGTCCTGCATCGGGTTCGTGTCGAGCGGGATCGTCGGCGACGTGTCGCGCACGTCGAGCGCCAGCACGACGTTGAGCAGGCTCGGGCGGATGATGACCTCGAAGCCGTCCTCGCGGCGCACGCGCTCGACGTCGCGCACCGAGAGGTCCTGCACGATGTCGAGCTCGCCGGTCAGGAGCGCGGCGGTGCGCGTCGCCGGGTTGGTGATCGGGCGGAAGACGACGCGGTCGATCTCCGGCGCACCCGCCCAGTAGTCCGCGTTCGCCTCGAGGACGAGCCGGTCCTCCTTGACCCACTCGGCCAGCTCGTAGGGGCCGGTGCCCACCGGCTGGAGGTCGACCTGCTCCTCGCCGACGCTGGTGACGTGCTCGCGGTTGAGGATCAGGATCGCGGCGAGGTCGTTGGGCAGCGCCGCGTAGGGCTGGAAGGTCACGATCTCGACCGTGTGGTCGTCGATCGCCGAGAAGCGCTCGATGTTCTTGGCGAGGTTCGCCATCAGAGAGGCCTTGAGGCGCTCGAGCGTGAAGACGACGTCGTCGGCGCCGAAGGGCTCGCCGTTGTGGAAGACGACGTCGTCGCGAAGCCGGAAGCGCCAGGTCGTGTCGTCGACGAGCTCCCAGCTCTCCGCGAGTCCGGGCCCGAAGTTCAGGTCGGCGTCGCGCCGGATCAGCGGGTCGTAGATGTGGTAGAACATGATGTTCGACGACAGCTCCTCGCCCGCCTGCGGGTCGAGGTGCACGGCGTCCGCCGTGAGGCCGACGGTGAGGGTCTTCGTCTCGTCCTGCGCCAGCGCGGGCGTGGCGAGGACGGCGGCGAGGGCGGCGCCGGCGAGGAGGTGCCGGAGGGGCGTGCGGGCATGCATGGTGATCGGGTCCTCTCTGGGTCTTGCCGAGGGGCGTTCCCCGCCCTCTTCATGTGGAATTGCGAGCGGCCCTCGTCGGAGGAGCCGGGTCCGAGGCTCGGGCGAGCGCGCTCTGCACCTCGATCTGGTAGCCTTCCGGGTCGTCGAAGACGAAGGCGCGGATGCCGAGGGACGCCGAGTCCTTCGGCGCGGTGAGCTTGGCGACGCCCTGCGACGCGGCCCAGGCGTGCCAGGCGTCGACGTCGGGCACGCGGATGCACAGTTGCACCGGCTTGGTGTCCGCCGCGCGGTGCATGCCCCGGGTCTCGTCGACGAGACCCACATGGGCGCTGCCCGCCATGCGGTAGATCTTCGACCATCCCTGATCGATGGCGAGCGCGAACCCCATCACCCCCTCGTAGAAGGCGATCGCCCGGGGCAGGTCGCGATAGTAGAGGAACGTGATCGCCAGCTCGACGGGCGCCTCCGGGCGCGCTGCTGTCGGGGCCTCGTCCGTCATGCCTCTGTCTCCGATCCCGTTACGTATGGGGATGGTATACACAGTGTGTCCTCTGTCAACGATCCGCTGCGGGCAGCCTGGCGCTTTTTCGGGCAGCCTTCAGAAGAGGCGCGACAGATGGCCGAGGATGCCGGCGCGCACGTTCTCCAGATGCGTGCGCATCGCCGCCTCGGCGCGCTCCGGGTCGCGGGCGAGGATGGCGTCGAGGATGGCGATGTGCTCGTGGCAGCCGGGCTCGAAGCGCTCGGGGATCGAGCCCTTGTCGTACATCCGGGTCTTGAGCTTGAGTCCGAGGATCATGTCGTGCAGGAGCCGCGAGCCCGACGCGCGGGCGATGCCCCCGTGCAGGTCCTCGTCGAGGCGCATGTGGGTCGCGGGGTCGGGGCGCGTCGGGCCGAGGAAGCGCTCGACCCGTGCGCGCATCTCCAGGAAGGGCTCGGGCGAGATCACCACCGTCGCCGCCTGGCGCGCCGCCTCGCATTCGAGCAGGCGGCGCACGTGCAGGATCTCCATGATCTCGGTGATCGAGACCGTACTCACCGTCGGCGCGTTGCCGGCGACCCGCGACACGAGCCCCTCCGACGAGAGCCGCGCGATCGCCTCGCGCCACGGCGTGCGCGAGACGCCGAGCCGCTCGGCCAGCGGCTTCTCCTGGAGGCGCGTGCCCGCCGGCAGCTCGCCCGACAGGATCATGGCGCGCAGCCGCTCGTGCGTCGCGTCGCCGAGCTTGGGGCTCGGCTCCCCCGTGGTTCCGTCCTGGCGCACGAGCCGGCCCTCCCCGCGCGCTCCCGCGCGCCCGGCCGTCGTGGATCGCGGCCGCTTGTCATGAGTGTATACACACCGTATCCTGATGCAAGCGAGAGCCGGAACGGAAATCGGGGGGAGCGCGGGATGCACGACGTCGTGATCAGGGGCGGCCTCGTCGCCACCGGCGGGGGGAGCGTCCGGGCCGATCTCGCGATCCGCGACGGCAGGGTCGCCGCGCTCGGCGCCGACCTCGGCCCGGCCCGGCGCGAGATCGACGCCACGGGCCGGCTCGTGCTGCCGGGCGGCGTCGATTCCCACTGCCACATCGAGCAGCTCTCCGGCGCCGGCCTGATGAACGCCGACACGTTCGAGACCGCGACCCGCTCCGCGCTGATGGGCGGAACGACGACCACGATCTCCTTCGCCGCCCAGCACCCCGGCATGCGGCTCTCGCGCGTGGTCGCCGACTACGAGGCGCTCGCCGCCCGCGGCGCCATGACGGACCACGCCTTCCACATGATCGTCTCGGACGTCTCGGGCACGACCCTCACGGAGGATCTGCCGGCGCTGATGGCGGCGGGGCATCGCTCGATCAAGCTCTTCACGGTCTACGACAAGGTGCGCGTCGGCGACGCCGAGATCCTCGACGTTCTGTGGACCGCGCGGGACAGCGGCGGGATCGTCTGCGTCCACGCGGAGAACGACGGGCTCGTCCGCTGGATGGTGCGCCGGCTCGTCGAGAGCGGGCGTACGGCACCCCACCACCACCCGATCTCGCATCCGCGCGCGGCCGAGATCGAGGCGCTCTCGCGCATGTGCCGCTTCGCGGAGTTCACCGGCCAGCCGGTGATGCTGTTCCACGTCTCCTGCGCGGAGGGCGTCGGCGTGGTGCGGGAGGCGCGCGGGCGCGGCGCGCCGGTCGTGGCGGAGACCTGCCCGCACTACCTCTTCATGACGGCGGCCGACTTCGCGAACCCGCCGGTCGAGCCCGCCGGCCTGATGTGCTCGCCGCCCCAGCGCGAGAGCGCGGACCAGGAGGCGCTCTGGGCCGGGCTCGCGCGGGGCGATCTCGACCTCGTCTCCTCCGACCACGCGCCCTACCGCCTCGACGCGCGCGGCAAGTACGCGCACGGCCGCGACGCGCCCTTCACCCGCATGGCGAACGGCATGCCCGGCCTCGAGACGCGCCTGCCGCTCCTCTTCGACGCCATGGTGACGAAGGGGCGGCTGGGCCTCGACCGGTTCGTGGCGCTCACCGCCACGACACCCGCCGACGTCTTCGGGCTCCCGGCCAAGGGCCGGCTGCTGCCGGGCTGCGACGCCGACGTGGCGATCTGGGATCCCTCGGCGACCCGCACCTTCGGCGTGGACGACCTCCACGACGGCACGGGCTACAATCCCTTCGCCGGGCGCACGGTGACCGGCTGGCCGGTCACCGTGCTGCGCCGGGGCGAGGTCGTCGTCGCGGACGGCGCGCTCGCCGCGGCGCCCGGAAGCGGCCGGCGCATCCCCATGGCGGTCTCCCCCGCCATGCGCCCGCTGGCCGACCCGCCGGCGGGCCGGCTCGACCCGTGAGCCGCGATCGGTGAGACGTCGCGCCACGGCGCGGCGCGCGAAACCGCCTCATGCGCGGGCGGGCGGTTGCGCGGCGGGGACCCCCTCTCTATCTCAGGGAAAACCCCGTGCTGCCGAGGTGTGAACCGATGGATCTCCTCAAGCTGGTCGCGTTCGACGAGGAAGACCTCGCCGTGGTGTCGGCCCACCTCCAGGATGCCGCCGTGCGCGTGGAGGACGTCGCCTATCTCCCCAAGGAGGGCCGCTTCGCCCTGTGCGCCCGCCGCTTCGACTGGGAGAGCGACCCCGGCGAGTCCCCCCGCCGGCGCCTCACGGGCCTGCATTTCGAGCGCGTGCTCGCCGTGCGCTGCCGGAACATGGACCCGCGCCGCAAGGACGAGGTGCTCAACCTCCTCGCCGTCACCTTCGAGCCGATGACCGCTCCGGCCGGCTGCGTCACGCTGATCTTCTCCGACGACCGCGCCATCCGCGTCGAGGTCGAGTGCCTCGAGGCGCAGATGAAGGACATGGGCCCCGTCTGGGAGGTGGAGAGCCGCCCGGCGCACGATCCGGCCCGTGCGGCGCCGGCGATCCTGGACGCCGCGCCCGAGCCCCGCGGGGCGCGGGGCTGATGCCGATCCGTCTCGACGCGCGCGATCCCGCCTTCGCGCAGGCCTTCGAGGCCCTGCTGGGGATGAAGCGCGAGGCGTCCGAGGAGGTCGACGGCGTGGTGCGCGCCGTCATCGCCGACGTGATCGCGCGGGGCGACGCCGCGCTCGTCGACTACACCGCCCGCTTCGATCGCCTGAGCCTCGCCGCCGACGGCCTGCGCATCACGGGAGACGAGCTGGAGGCCGCGGAGGCGGCCTGCGACCGCACCGCGCTCGACGCGCTGCACCTCGCTCGCGAGCGCATCGCGAGCTACCACGCGGCGCAGAAGCCGCAGGACATGCGCGAGACGGACGCGCTCGGCGTCACCCGCGGCTGGCGCTGGACGGCGGTGGAGGCCGCGGGCCTCTACGTGCCCGGCGGCACCGCGAGCTACCCCTCGTCCGTGCTGATGAACGCCGTCCCCGCCCGCGTCGCGGGCGTCGAGCGCATCGTCATGTGCGTGCCCACCCCCGACGGCGCGGTCGATCCGCTGGTGCTCGCCGCCGCCCGCATCGCGGGGGTCGACGAGGTCTATCGGGTGGGCGGCGCGCAGGCGATCGCGGCGCTCGCCTACGGCACCGCGACGATCGCGCCGGTGGCGAAGATCGTCGGGCCGGGCAACGCCTATGTGGCCGCCGCCAAACGCCGGGTGTTCGGGCGGGTGGGCATCGACATGATCGCCGGCCCCTCCGAGGTGCTGATCCTCGCCGACGGCGAGGCGAACCCGGACTGGGTCGCCGCCGACCTGCTCGCCCAGGCGGAGCACGACGCCGCCGCGCAGTCCATCCTGATCACCGACAGCCCGGCGCTCGCCGACGCCGTCGAGGCGGCGGTGGAGCGGGCGCTGGCGACGATGTCCCGGGCCGAGATCGCCGGCGCTTCCTGGCGCGACTTCGGCGCCGTGATCGTCGTGCCCGATCTCGAGGGCGCGATCCCCCTCGTCGACCGGCTCGCGCCCGAGCATCTCGAGATCGAGACCGCCGATCCCGAGCGGCTCGCCGCGCGGGTGCGCAACGCCGGCTCGATCTTCCTCGGTGCCCATACGCCGGAGGCCATCGGCGACTACGTCGGCGGCCCCAACCACGTGCTGCCGACGGCGCGCTCGGCGCGCTTCTCCTCGGGCCTCTCGGTGCTCGACTTCATGAAGCGCACCTCGATCCTGTCCTTGACGCCCGACGCCCTGCGCGCGCTCGGTCCCGCCGCGATCGCGCTCGGCCGCGCCGAGCGCCTCGACGGCCACGCCCGCTCCGTGGCGATCCGGCTCAACCTCTGAGGGGGGAAGAAGAGGGCGCGCCCGCCGCCCGCGTCCTCCGGGAGCGATCCTATGCCCAGCGAGAACCCCCGCCACCCCGGTTTCCCGATCCCCGGAGGCCCCGAGTTGCGCGCCAAGGGCTGGCGGCAGGAGGCCCTGCTGCGGCTCCTCGAGAACGTGCTGGCGGTGGGCGAGAACCCGGACGCGCTCGTCGTCTACGCCGCGCTCGGCAAGGCGGCGCGCTCCTGGCCGGCGCACCGCGCCATCGTCGAGACGCTGCTTTCCATGGACGAGGACCAGACGCTCGTCGTGCAATCGGGCAAGCCGGTCGGCCTGCTGAAGACCCACGCCGACGCGCCGCTCGTGATCATGGCGAACTGCAACATCGTCGGCCAATGGGCGAAGGCGGAGATCTTCTACGAGCTGGAGCGGAAGGGCCTCGTCGCCTGGGGCGGGCTCACCGCGGGCTGTTGGCAGTACATCGGCTCGCAGGGGGTGATCCAGGGCACCTACGAGATCTTCATGCGCATCGCGCAGAGGCGCTTCTCCGGCGATCTCGCCGGCCGCTTCGTGCTCACCGCCGGGCTCGGCGGCATGGGCGGCTCGCAGCCGCTGGCCGGGCGCATGGCGAAGGCCGCGATCCTGTGCGTCGAGGTCGACCCGGCTCGCGCCGAGACCCGCAAGCGGATCGGCTATCTCGAGGAGATCGCGCCCGACCTCGACACGGCGCTCGCCATGATCGACGCGGCGGTCGCCGAGAAGCGCCCGCTGTCGGTGGGCCTCGTCGGCAACGCCGCCGACGTCTACCCGGAGATCGCCCGGCGCGGCATCACCCCCGACGTGGTCACCGACCAGACCGCGGCGCACGACCTCGTCTTCGGCTACGTGCCCCGCGGCATCCCCCTCGACGAGGTCCGCCGTCTGCGCGAGTGCGATCCCGACCGGCTGATGCGCGAGAGCCGCGCCTCCATCGTCGAGCACGTGCGGGCGATGCTCGCCTTCCAGGCGCGCGGGGCGGAGGTGTTCGACAACGGCAACCTGATCCGCTCCCACGCCGTCGACGGCGGCGTGGCGAACGCCTACGACATCCCGATCTTCACGGAAGCCTACCTGCGCCCGCTGTTCTGCCGCGCCATCGGCCCGTTCCGCTGGATGGCGCTCTCTGGCGCGCCCGAGGACATCCGGGTGATCGACGATCTGGTGCTCGCGATGTTCCCCGACGACCGCATCGTCACGAACTGGATCGCGCTCGCCCGCGCACACGTCCCCTTCGAGGGCCTGCCGGCGCGCATCGCCTGGCTCGGTCACGGCGAGCGCACCCGCCTCGCCCGCGCGGTGAACCGGCTCGTGGCGGAGGGGCGGCTCGCAGGGCCGATCGCCTTCTCGCGCGACCACCTCGACGCGGGATCGATGGCGCATCCGCGGATCATGACGGAGAACCTGAAGGACGGCTCGGACGCCATCGCCGACTGGCCGCTGCTCGACGCGATGGCGCTGTGCGCCTCCGGCGCCGATCTCGTCGCGATCCACTCGGGCGGGGGCGGCTATGCCGGCTTCATGACGTCGGCGGGCGTCACCGTGATCGCCGACGGGAGCGACGCCGCCGACCGCCGCCTCGACCGCGCGCTGACGAACGACACCGCGCTCGGCGTCATCCGCTACGCCGACGCCGGCTACGAGGACGCGCTCGACGCGGCGGCGACGGGGGACGTGGGGCACATCCGGGTGGGGTGAGGCGCGAAGGTAGGCGCAGCGTCGCGGAACATCCGCCGACGCGCTCCCCTCTCCCTCGTGGCTCGTCGACTCACACGTATGCGGCACGTCGGGTCGAACGACGAACTCCGCGAGGCAGATGCAGGCCTTCTCCTTCCCTGTAGGGGAAGGTGGCACCGGCGAAGCCGGTGACGGATGGGGCGCGGCGCGCGAGCGACGCGTTCCGCGAAGCGGAAGCCGACGTGTCCGACGTCGAACCGACCACCTCCCCAGCACAGGTCGTGTGGGTCCGTGCGGCACGACCGCGACGCCGGTCCGGCGCGCTCACATGTGGAGCGCGCGCTTCTCCACGGCGAGCGCGGCTTCCTTCACCGCCTCGGCCAGCGTCGGGTGGGCGTGGCAGGTGCGGGCGACGTCCTCGGAGGAGGCGCCGAACTCCATCGCCACGGCGATCTCGTGGATCAGGTTGCCGGCTTCGGGCCCGACGATGTGGGCGCCGAGGACCCGGTCGGTCTTGGCGTCGGCGAGGATCTTGACGAAGCCGTCCGTCATCAGGTTCGCCTTGGCGCGGCCGTTGGCCGTGAAGGGGAACTTGCCGACGTTGTAGGCGACGCCCTGCGCCTTCAGGTCCTCCTCGGTCGCGCCGACGGCGGCGACTTCCGGATAGGTGTAGACCACGTTGGGAATGACGCCGTAGTTCACGTGCCCGCCCTTGCCGGCGAGCAGTTCGGCGAGGGCCACGCCCTCGTCCTCCGCCTTGTGGGCGAGCATCGGGCCGGCGATCACGTCGCCGATGGCCCAGATGCCCGGCACGTTGGTGGCGTAGTGCCCGTCGGTGACGACGCGACCCTTCTCGTCGCGGGCCACGCCGACCTCGTCGAGGCCGAGCCCGTCGGTGTAGGGTCGCCGGCCCACCGCGACGAGGACGACGTCGGCGTCCAGCGTCGTGGCCTCGCCGCCCGCCGCGGGCTCCACGGTGAGGGTGACGCCCGCATCCGTCGCCTCGGCCTTGGTGACCTTGGACGAGAGCTTGAAGCTCATGCCCTGCTTGGCGAGGATCTTCTGGAACTGCTTGGCGGTGTCCGCATCGATGCCGGCGAGGATGCGGTCGAGATACTCGATGACCGTCACCTTGGCGCCCAGCCGGCGCCAGACCGAGCCGAGCTCGAGCCCGATCACGCCGCCGCCGATCAGCACGAGGTGCTCCGGCACCGCCTCGAGATCGAGCGCGCCGGTGGAGGAGACGATCCGCTTCTCGTCGATGGCGATGCCCGGGAGCGCCGTCACCTCGGAGCCGGTGGCGATGACGATGTTCTTCGCCTCGAGCGTGGTGGTCGCGCCGTCCTCGGCGGTCACCTCGACCTTGCCCGGCGCGACGATCCGGCCGGTGCCGTGGTGGGCGTCGATCTTGTTCTTCTTGAGCAGGAACTCGACGCCCTTGGTGTTGCCCTCGATCGCCTGGTCCTTGAAGGCGAGCATCTTCTTCAGGTCGAGATTCGGCGTGCCCACCTCGATGCCGAAGGCGCCGAAATGATGCGCGGCCTCCTCGAACAGGTGAGAGGCGTGGAGCAGCGCCTTGGACGGGATGCAGCCCACGTTGAGGCAGGTGCCGCCATGCGCCTTGCGCTTCTCGACGACGGCGGTCTTCAGCCCGAGCTGCGCCGCGCGAATGGCGCAGACGTAACCGCCCGGGCCGGTGCCGATGATGACGAGATCGTAGGTGGACATTTAGCTTTCGGCCCCCGTGTCGGTGGCGCCGCGAAGGCCGTCCTTGAGGCTTGCGGCGTCGATGTAAGTCGGAAGGCGGGTTCGATCGTCTACGACGGCCGACATGAGCTGCTCCACTGTGAGATTCGCAACTTCCGTCAAATCTGTCCCGCGCAGAACCGTTCCGCGCAGATCCGCACCCTTGAGATCCGCTCGCTGCAGCGATGCGTTGGAAAGGTCGGCTCCCGCGAGATTGGCACCCCGCATGGAGAATTCGCTGAAGTCGAGGCGGCGAAGGAATGCGCCGTGTAGGTCGAGCCGGGGCGTCGAGCGTACGCGCCCGAGCGGCTCTCGGCCGAGATCCCGGACAGCGCGGACCGTCGTAAACAACATGCTGCGTCAGCCCGCCAGATCGAGGAGCGCGGCCTGGCGCACGGCGAGATCGCGCAAGAAGTCGCACTCAAAGTCGATTTCGTCGCCGTCGTCGTCCAGCCAGAAGATGCCGTGCCCGTATTCCTGGACCTGTACATTTCTGAAGCGGTCGGAATCGCGGATCGACGCGAAAATCTCCCCGTCCTTGATGAGCGGCCTAAGGTCGACGAAGCCCTCGTAACCATCGGTCCAGCGGAGCTTGACGACGCCGGGCAAGACGGCTTCCGCTGCTTCGATATGGAGAAAGCCGCTCATTCGATTCTCCCCGGCTTTTGCATCTTCTGGGCAGTATACCAAGCCGCGAAGAGTTTCTCACGCCGCGGCTCGGCCCAAGCCAGTAAAGCCTTGAGCTTGTGCACCGGAAAGGTGCCCTTGAGACTCCGAAGGGTCTCGATCTCGACAGCCAAGCGATGCTCGCCGAAGATCGCGTGGAAATGCGGCGGAGGATGCTCCCTCAAGTAGAACCGAATCTGAATGCCGTCCACGACGGCGACGGTCGGCATCCTCCCGGCCCCCTCGTCAAAGATCTAGCACGAGTCGCGCCGGGTCCTCCAGGGCCTCCTTCACCCGCACGAGGAAGGTCACCGCCTCCTTGCCGTCGACGATGCGGTGGTCGTAGGAGAGCGCGAGATACATCATCGGGCGCACCACGACCTGGCCTGCGCGCACCACGGGGCGCTCCTCGATGCGGTGCATGCCGAGGATGCCGGACTGCGGCGCGTTGAGGATCGGCGTCGACATCAGCGACCCGTAGATGCCGCCGTTGGTGATGGTGAAGGTGCCGCCCTGCATCTCGTCGATGGAGAGCTTGCCGTCGCGCGCCTTCTTGCCGTAGACGCCGATCTGCTTCTCGATCTCGGCGATCGACATCGTGTCGGCGTCGCGCACCACGGGCACGACGAGGCCCTTCTCGGTGCCGACCGCGATGCCGACGTGGTAGTAGTTCTTGTAGACGATGTCCTGCCCGTCGATCTCGGCGTTGACGGCAGGGAGCTCCTTCAACGCCTGCACGCAGGCCTTCGTGAAGAAGCCCATGAAGCCGAGCTTCACGCCGTGCTTCTTCTCGAACACGTCCTTGTAGGTCTTGCGCATCTCCATCACGGCCGTCATGTCGACGTCGTTGAACGTCGTGAGCATGGCGGCGGTGTTCTGCGCGTCCTTGAGGCGGCGCGCGATGGTCTGGCGCAGCTTCGTCATGCGCACGCGCTCCTCGCGCGAGGCGTCGTCGGGCGCCGAGGGCGCGCGCATCTGGGCGGGCGCGGGGGCCGGCGCGGCCGGCGCCTGCGCGCCGCCGGATGAGCCGCCTTGGGCGATCGCGGCGAGCATGTCGCCCTTGGTGACGCGCCCGTCCTTGCCGGACGCGGCGACCCCGGCGGGGTCGACGCCGCTCTCGCGGGCGAGGCGGCCGACCGCCGGGCCGTGGTCCTCGGTGGCGAGCCCGGTCTTCGGCGCGTTGCCGTAGCCCTGCGCGGACGCCGCCGGCGCGGAAGCCGGCTTCTCCGCCGGCTTCTCGGCGGGCTTCTCCTCCGCCTTCTTCGTCGGCGCAGCGGACCCGCCCTCGTCGATCGTGCCCAGGACGGCGCCCGGCTCCACCGTCGCGCCTTCGGCCTGGGCGATCTCGGCGATCACGCCCGACGCGGGCGCGGGCACCTCGAGCGTGACCTTGTCGGTCTCCAGCTCCACGAGCGGCTCGTCGGCGGTGACGGCCTCGCCGGGCTTCTTGTACCAGCGGGCGATCGTCGCCTCGCTGACGGATTCGCCGAGGGTGGGGACGCGGATCTCTGTGGCCATCGGTTCGGGTCGCTTCATCGGACGGGAGAGGAGGGGCGGGGGCGCCCGCCGCGCGGCGCGGCGGCGGGCGAAGGCGCCGGCGTCAGCCGGCGTAGACCTCGTCGAGGAAGGCCTGGAGCTGGTGGAGATGCTTCGACATCAGGCCCGTCGCCGTGGCGGCGGAGGCCGGCCGCCCGGCGTAGCGCGGGCGCGAGACCTTGGAGCCGGCATGCCGCAGCACCCACTCGAGGTAGGGCTCGACGAAGGTCCACGAGCCCATGTTCTTGGGCTCCTCCTGGCACCAGACCACGTCGGCGTTCTTGAAGCGCGAGAGCTCCTGCTGCAGCGACTTGAGCGGGAACGGGTAGAGCTGCTCCACGCGAAGCAGGTAGACGTCGTTGACCCCACGCTTCTCGCGCTCCTCGAACAGGTCGTAGTAGACCTTGCCCGAGCACAGGACGACGCGGCGGATCTTGTCGTCGCGCACGAGCTGGAGGTCGCCGACGCCGTAGTGCGCGTCGTCGTGCAGGATGCGGTGGAAGGCCGAATCCGGCCCGAAATACTCCGCCGTCGAGACGCAGCGCTTGTGGCGCAGCAGGCTCTTGGGCGTCATCAGGATGAGCGGCTTGCGGAACTCGCGCTTGAGCTGCCGGCGCAGGATGTGGAAGTAGTTCGCCGGCGTCGAGACGTTGGCGACCTGCATGTTGTCTTCCGCGCACATCTGCAGGAAGCGCTCGAGCCGCGCCGAGGAGTGCTCCGGCCCCTGGCCCTCGTAGCCGTGCGGCAGCAGGCAGACGAGGCCGGACATGCGCAGCCACTTGCGCTCGCCCGACGACACGAACTGGTCGAACACCACCTGCGCGCCGTTGGCGAAGTCGCCGAACTGCGCCTCCCAGAGGGTGAGCGCGTTCGGCTCGGCCAGCGAGTAGCCGTACTCGAAGCCGAGCACCGCCTCCTCCGAGAGCATCGAGTTGATGACCTCGTAGTGCGCCTGGTCCTCGGCGATGTGGTTCAAGGGCGTGTAGCGCTCCTCCGTCTCCTGGTCGAGGAGCACGGAATGGCGCTGCGAGAACGTGCCGCGCTCGCAATCCTGGCCGGAGAGGCGCACGCGGTGGCCGTCGAGCAGCAGCGAGCCGAAGGCGAGCGCCTCGGCGGTCGCCCAGTCGATGCCCTCGCCGCTCTCGAGCATCTTCTTGCGGTTGTCGAGGAAGCGCTTGATCGTGCGGTGGACCGCGAAGCCCTCGGGCACCGTGGTCAGCGCGGCGCCGATCTGCTGCAGCATCTCGGGCTCGATGCCGGTGCGGCCGCGGCGGGGGTCGTCGACGTCCTCCTTCACGGCCTTGAGGCCGGCCCAGCGCCCGTCGAGCCAGTCGGCCTTGTTGGGCTTGAAGGCGGTGGCGGTGTCGAACTCGTCGTCGAGGCGCTTGCGGAACGAGGTCTTCATCTCCTCGATCTCGGCCTCGGTCACCACGCCCTCGCCGACGAGCTTCCTGCCGTAGAGTTCGAGCGTGGAAGGATGCTCGCGGATGATCTTGTACATCCGCGGCTGGGTGAAGGACGGCTCGTCGCCCTCGTTGTGGCCGTAGCGCCGGTAGCAGAACATGTCGATGACGACCGGCTTCTGGAAGCGCTGCCGGTACTCGGTCGCGACCTTCGCGGCGAAGACGACCGATTCCGGGTCGTCGCCGTTGCAGTGAAGGATCGGCGCCTCGACCATCTTCGCCACGTCCGACGGATAGGGCGAGGAGCGCGAGTAGCGCGGGTTCGTGGTGAAGCCGATCTGGTTGTTGATGATGAAGTGGATCGAGCCGCCGGTGCGATGCCCCTTCAGCCCGGACAGGCCCAGGCACTCGGCCACGACGCCCTGGCCGGCGAAGGCCGCGTCGCCGTGCAGGAGCAGCGGCAGCACCGCCGTGCGCAGGTCCGGCGGGCACTTGTGCTGGTCCTGCTTGGCGCGGACCTTGCCGAGCACCACGGGATCGACGATCTCGAGGTGCGACGGGTTGGCGGTCAGCGACAGGTGGACGTTGTTGCCGTCGAAGCTGCGGTCCGACGAGGCGCCGAGGTGGTACTTGACGTCGCCCGAGCCCTCGACTTCGTCGGGGGCGAAGGAGCCGCCCTTGAACTCGTGGAACAGCGCGCGGTGCGGCTTGCCCATCACCTGGGTGAGCACGTTGAGGCGCCCGCGATGGGCCATGCCCAGCACGATCTCCTTCACGCCGAGGTTGCCGCCGCGCTTGATGATCTGCTCGAGCGCCGGGATCAGCGACTCGCCGCCGTCCAGCCCGAAGCGCTTGGTGCCGGTGTACTTGCGGTCGAGGAAGGTCTCGAAGCCCTCGGCCTCCACGAGCTTGTTGAGGATCGCGCGCTTGCCCTCGCGGGTGAAGGCGATCTCCTTGTCGGGCCCCTCGATGCGCTCCTGGATCCAGGCCTTCTCCACCGGATCGGAGATGTGCATGAACTCGACGCCGAGCGTCTGGCAGTAGGTGCGCTCGAGGATCGCCAGGATCTCGCGCACGGTGCCGAACTCGAGGCCGAGCACCATGTCGAGGAAGATCTTGCGGTCGTAGTCCTCCGGCCCGAAGCCGTAATGCGCCGGCGAGAGCTCCTCGTCGGAGACGCGCTTCTCGAAGCCGAGCGGATCGAGGTTGGCGTGCAGGTGGCCGCGCATGCGGAAGGCGCGGATCATCATCAGCGCGCGCAAGCTGTCGCGCGTGGCCTGCTGCACCTCGGCCTGGCTGATCTCGACGCCCTTGGCCTGCGCCTTCGACTTCAGCTTGTCGCCGACGTGCTTCTCGACCTCGATCCAGTTGCCGTCGAGCGCCGAGACGAGCTCGCCGTTCATCGGGATCGGCCAGTTCGGCCGCTTCCAGGACGCGCCTTCGGCGTTCTTGGCGACGGTGGCGCTCTCCTCCTTCATCGCGCCGAAGAAGGCCTGCCATTCCGCGTCGACCGCGTGCGGGTCGCGCGTGTAGGCGGCGTAGAGCTCCTCGATCCAGGCGGCGTTCGTCCCCGAGAGGAAGGAGGTCTGGAGAAAACCTTCGTTGGCGTCGTTCTGGCGTGCCATGGCGTTTTCGTTCGTCCGGTTCAGCGCGGTGCGCTCCGCGCCGGGATCGTTTGGGGGCGATGCCTCGCCCCCGGCTGCCTCACCCGGCCTCCCCCCGGGGCGCGCGCCCCGGCCGGGTCCTTCGAGTGGAGGACGCGGATCCTACCGCGGCCTCCCTTCCTTCGCGTTAACCACGCGCCTCGTCTCAGCCCTTCAGGACCTCGACGAGCGTCTTGCCGATGCGCGCTGGCGACGGCGACACCGTGATGCCCGCCGCCTCCATCGCCGCGATCTTGTCCTCGGCGCCGCCCTTGCCGCCCGAGATGATCGCCCCGGCATGGCCCATGCGGCGGCCCGGAGGCGCCGTGCGGCCGGCGATGAAGCCGACCATGGGCTTCTTGCGCCCGCGCTTCGCCTCGTCGGCCAGGAACTGCGCCGCGTCCTCCTCCGCCGAGCCGCCGATCTCGCCGATCATGACGATCGACTGCGTGGCGTCGTCGGCGAGGAAGTGCTCCAGCACATCGATGAACTCGGTGCCCTTGACCGGGTCGCCGCCGATGCCGACGGCGGTCGTCTGGCCGAGGCCCTCGTTCGAGGTCTGGAACACGGCCTCGTAGGTCAGCGTGCCCGAGCGCGAGACGATGCCCACCGAGCCCTTCTTGAAGATGTTGCCCGGCATGATGCCGATCTTGCATTCGCCCGCCGTGACGACGCCGGGGCAGTTCGGCCCCACGAGCCGCGACTTCGAGCCCGACAGCGCGCGCTTCACCTTCACCATGTCGAGGACCGGGATGCCCTCGGTGATGCAGACGATGAGCGGTATCTCGGCGTCGACCGCCTCGAGGATCGCGTCCGCGGCGCCCGGAGGCGGCACGTAGATGACGGAGGCGTCGGCGCCGGTCGCCTCGCGCGCCTCGCGCACGGTGTCGAAGACGGGCAGCCCCAGATGCGTCGAGCCGCCCTTCCCGGGCGAGGTGCCGCCGACCATCTTCGTGCCGTAGGCGATGGCCTGCTCGGAATGGAAGGTCCCGTTCTTGCCGGTGAAGCCCTGGCAGACGACCTTGGTGTTCGCGTCGATGAGAATGGACAAGTGAGCCTCCGGGCCGGGCAGCCTCAGGTCTGTCGGTCTGCGCTCGGGCGCAGCTCCAGAATGGATTTGGATTCCTCGGCGCGACGACGTTCGTCGCGCTGCTCGTCGCGGTCGTAGAGCGACTCCCGCGTCCAGGTGATCGGACCAACGTCGAGAGGCGACGTCTCGGCGAGCTCGCGGATCTTGCGACGAGCTTCGTCGAGATCGGTCCTCACCGCGGGCGGGATCAGCGCGAGATGCTCGAGATGGGCCTTCAGCAACCCTTCCGGAGCCGTGCCGCGAGCCGCGGCGTAGGCCGCGACCTTCTCGAGCACCTCGTCATCGATCTCGACCGTGATGAACGCCATGACGTCGCTCCCCGCCCCTCAGCCCCCGCGCACGGCGGCGACGATCTTCTGCGCCGCGTCGTCGAGGTCGTCGGCGGGGATGACGTTGAGCCCGGACGAGCGGATGATCTCCTTGCCTTCCTCGACGTTCGTGCCCTCGAGGCGCACGACGAGCGGGACCTGCAGCCCGACCGCCTTCACCGCCGCGATCACGCCCCGCGCGATGACGTCGCATTTCATGATGCCGCCGAAGATGTTGACGAGGATGCCCTTCACCTGCGGATCGGCGGTGATGATCTTGAAGGCCGCGGTGACCTTCTCCTCGCTGGCGCCGCCGCCGACGTCGAGGAAGTTCGCCGGCTCCTCGCCGTAGAGCTTGATGATGTCCAGCGTCGCCATGGCGAGGCCGGCGCCGTTGACCATGCAGCCGATCGTGCCGTCGAGCGCGATATAGGCGAGGTCGTACTTGGAGGCCTCGATCTCCTTGGCGTCCTCCTCCGTGAGGTCGCGCAGCGCGGCGATCTCGGGATGGCGGAACATCGCGTTCGAATCGAACGACACCTTGGCGTCGAGGCAGCGCAGCTGGCCGTCCTTGGTGACGATCAGCGGGTTGATCTCGAGCATCTCCACGTCCTTCTCGACGAAGAGCGTGTAGATCTTCCCCACGAGGGCGCCCGCCTGCTTGGCGAGGTCGCCGGAGAGGCCGAGCGCCTTCGCCACCGAGCGGCCGTGGTGCGGCATCGGGCCGGTGACGGGGTCGACCGTGAGCGTGAGGATCTTCTCGGGGGTCGCGTGTGCGACCTCCTCGATGTCCATGCCGCCTTCCGTCGAGACCACGAAGGCGACGAAGCCGGTCGAGCGGTCGACGAGGGCGGAGAGGTAGAACTCCTTCTCGATGTCCGAGCCGTCCTCGATGTAGAGGCGGTTCACCTGCTTGCCCTCGGGCCCGGTCTGGGCCGTCACCAGGGTGTTGCCGAGCATCTCGGCGGCGAACTGCTTCACCTCCTCGATGGACTTGGCCAGGCGCACGCCGCCCTTCTCGCCGGCGGCGGCCTCCTCGAACCTGCCCTTGCCGCGGCCACCCGCGTGGATCTGGCTCTTGACGACCCAGAGCGGGCCGCCGAGCTCGCGCGCCGCCGCCTCGGCCTCGCCGGCCTCGAAGATCGCGACGCCGCGGGAGACGGGCGCGCCGAACTCCTTCAGAAGCGCCTTGCCCTGGTATTCGTGGATGTTCATGAGATCGGTCCACCCTCTCTCGGGATCGGAAATGGTCGGCGGCGCCCTGCTCGGGAGCGCCGCTGGAGACGCGTCAGGCCAGCGACGGATCGATGCCCTTGCAGGCGTCGACCAGAGACTTCACGGCGGCCACCGACTTCTCGAACATCGCCTTCTCGTCGGCCGTGAACGAGACCTCGACGACCTTCTCGACGCCGTTCGCGCCGATCACGATCGGCACGCCCACGAACATGTCTGAGACGCCGTACTGGCCGTCGAGATGGGCGGCGCAGGGCAGGACGCGGCGCTTGTCCTTGAGGTAGCTCTCGGCCATGGCGATGGCGGAGGCCGCCGGCGCGTAGTAGGCCGAGCCGGTCTTGAGCAGGTTGACGATCTCGCCGCCGCCCTTGCGGGTGCGCTCGACCATGGCGTCGAGCTTCTCCTGCGTGGTCCAGCCCATCGCCACGAGGTCGGGCAGCGGGATGCCGGCCACCGTCGAGTAGCGCACGAGCGGGCACATGTCGTCGCCGTGGCCGCCGAGCACGAAGGCGGTGACGTCCTCCACCGAGACGTCGAACTCCTCGGCGAGGAAGTGGCGGAAGCGCGCCGAGTCGAGCACGCCGGCCATGCCGACGATCTTGTTCGCGGGGAGCCCCGAGAACTTCTGCAGCGCCCAGACCATCGCGTCGAGCGGGTTGGTGATGCAGATCACGAAGGCGTTCGGGCAATGCGCCCTGATGCCCTCGCCCACCGCCTTCATCACCTTGAGATTGATGCCGAGCAGGTCGTCGCGGCTCATGCCGGGCTTGCGCGGCACGCCGGCGGTGACGATCACGACGTCGGCGCCGGCGATGTCGGCGTAGTCCTGCGTGCCCGTGTAGGCCGCGTCGAAGCCGTCCACCGGGGCGCTCTCGGCGATGTCGAGGCCCTTGCCCTGCGGCACGCCCTCGGCGATGTCGAACAGGACCACGTCGCCAAGCTCCTTGAGGCCGACGAGATGGGCGAGCGTGCCGCCGATCTGGCCGGCGCCGATGAGCGCGATCTTCTTGCGTGCCATGAGGGAAACGCCTCTTCCAGGATTTGACCGTCGAGCCGCGGCCCTCTCGCGTCGCGGACGCCGGGCGCGGGTTTCCGCGTGCTTAAACCCCAAGAGCCGTTCGCGTTCAACCCGTTGCAAACCTTGGGCTCTTGGTCCGGTCCGCGGCGGGAGCGCCCCCGACGGACGTCGCAGGCGTCGGGAAAAGGCCCGTCTGCTCAACGACTTGGCGCGCGGGCGGAGAAGCCGGCCGGGCTGCGGGAACGTCCGCGAGGGCGAAATGACGGATTACAATTTTCGACATTCGTCATGGTTGATGTTTTCCCGCCGCCCGCCGAGCGTTCAAACCCAGCCCGCATGCAACGCCCGCAGCACGACGTCGAGCATGGTCGAGAGCCGCTGGTCGAGCACGGCGGCCGGCACGCGCACGTCGATGCGCACCATCACCGGGTTCACGAAGCGCTGCACGGCGTCGATGACGAAGGCCATCGCGCGGTCGCGGTCGCGCGGCGCGAAGGCGTCGGTGGCGATCCCCTCCTCGAGGATGCGCTCGAGCAGCCGCAGCTGGCGGCCGCGGTGCTTGCGGGCGATCCCGCGCGAGGCCTCCACCGCCGAGACGTAGACATCGAACACGGCGGGGTTCTCCACCGCGCAGTCCCGGTAGGCGCGGGCGATGGCGAGCACGAAGCGCTCGAGCTTGTCGGCGACCGGGTCCGGCCCGTCGACGATGTCGGCGAGCGCGTCCTCCACCTCCCGCAGCCATCGCCCGGCGATCGCGTCGATGAGATCCGCCTTGGACGGGTAGTAGCGGTAGACGTTGGCGTGCGTCATCCCCGCCTCCTCCGCCACGCCGGTGACGGTGAGCCGCCGCGGCCCGAAGCGCGCGAGGTGGTCGGTGGCGATGCGCAGCAGGCGCACGTCGGTGGCGGTCTCGGCGGGCGGGCGCGGCGGCACGGTCACGGGCTCCTCGGGCGTTCGCCCCATCCTAGAGCATCGTGCCGGCGAAGGGAGGCCGGCCGCGGGAAGAACGACGCGACGAAGCGGGACGGCGCGGCGGGGACGGATCCGCGGGGGGCGTCGCAGAAAACAACTTCGAGTGTTCAGTCGATTTTACTAAAGCGAAACCCGGATCATCTATTCGAATTGCATCGTCCATACGGCGTCTCCGGCACGCCTGCGAGGGGGTCGACGTGCAGTTCACCAATCTCTCCATCCGCTCGAAGCTCATCGTGTTGTCGGGCCTGCTCTTCGTCGTGGCGATGGCGGCGGTGACCTTCATCGGCTCGGCGATCATGACCGCCTCCGTGCGCGCGCAGTCCGAGCGCACCGCCGCCGCCGAACTCGAGCGCACCGCGGCGACGGTGTCCGAGGACATCGGCCGCGCCGTGCTCGCCGCCCGCATGGGCGCGCGCGGCGTGTCGGGCATGCTGGCGGACGGGGCGGTCGATCGCGACGCGCTCGGCGCCTACGTGGCCGCCAACGTCGAGGCCCAGCCCGCGCTCGTCGGCATGACGCTGGCCTTCGACCCGAACGCGCTCGACGGCCGCGACGCGGACCACGTCGGCCACCCCTATTCCGACGAGGCGGGCCGCTTCGTCCCCTACTTCTTCCGTGCCGGGGACGGCTCCGTCGGCGTCGAGAAGCTGATCATGACGCCGGAGGCCGGCACCGGGGGCTGGTACGACCGGCCGATGCGCGAGAACCGCGACCTGATCACGCCGCCCTACGTCTACCCGGTCGAGGGCGTCGACGTGCTGATGACCACCGTGAGCACCGTCGTGCGCCGCGAGGGCCGCGCCATCGGCATCTTCACCGCCGACCTGCCGCTCACCGACGTCTCCGCCGCCATCGGCGAGCTGCGGCCCTTCGGCGTCGGCTCGGTGAAGCTGGTGGCGACCGACGACCTCTACGTCGCCCATCCCGATCCCACGCGCCTCGGCCAGCCGGTCGCCGATCCCGCGATCCGCGCGATGCTCGCCGCGCCCGCCGGCGTGGGCCGCGCGCTCGTCGACGCCGCCGGCGTCGAGCAGTTCGCCCTCGCCACGCCGGTCGCCTTCGAGGGACTCGACGAGACCTGGCGCCTCGTCGTCACCGTGCCGATGGAGGCCCTCGTCGCCGATGCGGTCTCGGCGCGCAACTCCATGATCCTCGCCGCGCTCGCCGCCCTCGCGATCGTCCTCGTCGTGGTGTGGCTCACCGCCCATTCCCTGGCACGGCCGATCCTCGCCATGACGGCGCGCATGCGGGCGCTGGCCGAGGGCGACACCGGCACCGCGATCGCCGGCACGGAGCGCGGCGACGAGATCGGCGAGATGGCCCGCGCGGTCGCGGTGTTCCGCGACGGCGCCCTCGAGCGCGAGACGCTGTCCGCCGAGCAGGCGCGGGCGCAGGAGCGCGACCGCGCCCGCCAGGCCCGGATCGAGGGCCTCGTCGAGGGCTTCCGCGCCACCGCCGAGGCGCTGGTGCGGCGCGCCGCCGCCTCCGCGAGCGACCTCGACCGCGTCTCGACGGAGCTCGGGGCGCTCGCCGACGGCAGCGCCGCGCGCGCGGAGAGCGCCAGCCGGGCGGCGGGGCGTGCCTCCGAGGACGTACGCGCCGTGGCGACGGCGGCCGAGGAGCTCTCCGCCTCGATCGGGGAGATCGCCTCGCAGGTCGGCCGCACGACGGAGATCGTCGCGGTCGCCTCCGAGCGCGCGCAGCGCTCCAACGTCAAGGTGGGCGAGCTCGCCACCGCCGCGAGCCGCATCGGCGAGGTGATCGGGCTCATCCAGGCGATCGCCGAGCAGACCAACCTGCTCGCCCTCAACGCCACGATCGAGGCCGCCCGCGCCGGCGAGGCCGGGCGCGGCTTCGCCGTCGTCGCCGCCGAGGTGAAGAACCTCGCCGAGCAGACCGCCAAGGCGACCGAGGAGATCGCGAGCCAGGTCTCCGCCATCCAGGAGGCCACCGGCGAGACGGTGGACTCCATCGCCGGCATCACCACGACCATGGAGGACGTGCGCGGCTACGCCACCGCCATCGCCTCGGCGATCGAGGAGCAGGGCGCGGCGACGGGCGAGATCAGCGGCAACGTCGAGAGCGCGGCCGCGCAGACCGGCGTCGTCGCCGACGACATCGGCCGCCTCGGCGCCGCCGTCGGCGAGACCAGCACCACCGCCGGCCGCGTGCTGGAGGTCTCGCGCACCGTCAACGCGGCGACGAGCGACCTCGAGCGCGAGATCGACGCCTTCCTCAGGTCCGTGGCCGCCGCCTGATCCCGCACCCTTCTCGCGGGGACCCGGGGCGGCTCCCGCGCCGCCTCAGGTCTCCACGAGCCCGGTCGTGTCCCCCGAGGCGCGGGAATCCGCGCGGCCGTGGGGGAGGCCGAGGTAGTCCTGCGAGGCCATCTCGACGAGCCGCGAGACCGTGCGGTCGAACTCGAAGGCCTCGCGCCCGTGGGTGGCGGTGTAGAGCCCCTGCGGCGGGGCCTCGGCGGTGGCGAGCAGCTTCACCCGCTCGTCGTAGAGCGCGTCGATCAGGGTGATGAAGCGCTTGGCCTCGTTGCGCTTCGCCAGGTCCATCACCGGGACGCCCTCGATCATCACCGTGTGGAAGTCGCGCGCGATGGCGAGGTAGTCGGAGGCGCCGAGCGGGCGCTCGCACAGGTCGGCGAAGCCGAAGCGCGCCACCCCCGCCGCCGCCTGCGGCACGGCGACCGCACGCCCCTTCACCGCCAGCGAGATCGGCTCGCCGCGCGCGCGCCCGGTGAGCGCCTCGAAGGCGCGGTCGAGCGCGGCCCGCCCCGCCGCGTCGGCGGGCACGTGCCAGGTCTCGGTCCCCGTGAGCTTCTCCAGCCGGAAGTCGGTGCGTGCGTCGAGCCGAACCACGCCCATGCGCGCCTCGATCATGCCGATGAACGGCTCGAACAGGGCGCGGTTGAGCCCGCCCTCGTAGAGCCGCCGCGGCTCGACGTTCGAGGTCGCCACCACCGTGACGCCCTCCGCGAACAGCGCCCGGAACAGCCGCCCGAGGATCATCGCGTCCGCGATGTCGGTGACGGTGAATTCGTCGAAGCAGAGCACCCAGCTCTCCTCGGCGATGGCCTTCGCCACCGGGGCGATCGGGTCGTCGCCCTTCACGCGCCCGGCCTTCAGCTCCTGCCGGAAGGCGTGGATGCGCCCGTGGACGTCGGCCATGAAGGCGTGGAAATGCGCCCGGCGCTTGCGGCGCACCTGCAGGGTCTCGAAGAAGAGATCCATCAGCATGGTCTTGCCGCGCCCGACGGAGCCCCAGACGTAGAGCCCCTCGATCGGCTCGCGCGCCCCCGCGCGGCGCCCGAACAGCCAGCCGAGCGCGCTCCCCTTGCGGGCCAGCCGCCGCTCGGCGAGCGCCGCCGAGAGCGCATCGAAGCGTCGCAGCAGCCCCACCTGCGCCGGATCCCGCTCGATCGCGCCGGCCGCCACGCGCGCCTCGTAGGCCCGCGACACGGGACGCTTCGGATCGGGGAGGGGTACGGGCTTGCTCACGGGGGAGTGCTCTAGCGCCGCACGCGAGCGGGTTCAACGGGAAAGCGGGCGGGGGCGGCTCGGGGAGGGGGAAGGCTCGGGGCGGGGCGGCGTCCCGTGTGCTTGACTCGGACGATGATTCGTTCATTATTTGTTCTGTTGCGACCGCGAGGCTCGCGCCGAGGAACGCGCCATGAGGGTACCTCTCTTCACCCGGCGGGAACCGGTGATCGTCCGGCTCAGCGCCTCCGACGTGCCGGCGCGGCCGCCGCGGGTGCACAAGCGCCAGGCTCATGCGCCGGAGACGGTCGAGCGGGTGCGGTCTCTGGTCGAGGGCACGATCATCCCGCTTCGCGAGATCTCCGAGCGGACCGGGGTGGACAAGGGCACGATCTCGCGCTGGAGCGCCCGCCGGGGCTGGACGCGCCCGCCCGGCGCCTGCCGCTCAGCGCTGCGGCCGCCGGAGGCGCGCTACACGCCCAACCGCATCGGCCGAGCGCTGGCGCAGGAGCTGCTCGCCGCCTGCAACCGGCTCGTCGACGCCATCGTGGCCGATCCGCGGCCCGATCCCGCGGCGCTCGCCGAGGCGCTCGACCTCCTCGCCCGCGCGCGGGCCGAGAACAAGATCCGCCGCGGCCGGCGCCTGAACCCGCCCGCGAACCCGCCGCCGCGCAAGCGCAAGCCCAAGCGGCAGCCGGGAGACCCGCCCATCACCCGCCGCTCCAGCCGCGCGCTCCGCGCGGCGCTGCGCACCATGCAGGGCCTGCGCCCCGGCGACACGATCGAGCGCGAGCTCGCCGACCAGCTCCGCCCGCCCCCGCCACCGCGCAAGGGGCGGCTGGGGCGGTGAGGGGGATCACGTCACACGGAACACCTTCTGCACCTCGTCGCCGAAATGGTTGATCACCTTCACGCAGATCAGCCCGTTCGCCGGCGGGCGGAACGGCCGCGACACCGTGGAGTGCAGCTCCCCCCACGCCGCCTCGTCGATCTCCGCCTTCAGCGCCCGCTTCAGGCTCTCGTAGGGGTCGCGCCCCAGGAAGTAGGCCTGGCGCACGAAGAAGCTCTCCTCGTCGTACGCGTCGTCGATGAACCAGCAGGCGATGTCCTCGGCGGGGTCCTGCGAGGAGCGCACCTCCCCCGTCGTCGGGTCGAAGATGTCGACGCCGCGGATCTCCACGCGCACCATCCCGTCGGGCAGGTGCTCCACCGCGATGTCCGGCTCGCCGAAGACGACGAAGAGGTTGCCCGTCCCCGCCTTCAGCTTGTCACCCATGCGCAGGTCCTGGTTCATGCGCGCCTTCAGCACGGTCAGCTCGCCGAAATGGAGGCGCGAGTCGTCCACCTCCGGCGCGAAGGCGAAACCGCAGACGATCAGCGTGTCGAAGGCGTGCATCGCCTCGCGCGCGGCGTTCTTCACGAGGTCGAACCCCACCGTGTCGTATTCCGGCCCGATGGCGATGGCCGCGCGCTTCACCGCCCCGCCCTCGCTGTATTGCGCCTCGAAGGCGATGTAGCCGCGTTTCGACGCGAAGGGCTTGATCCACTCGAACCGGAGCGTCTCGCCCTTCTTGGTGTTCTGCACCCCCGCGGCCTTGAGGTTCTCGAGCACGACGGTCGCGAAGTCCGTCTGCGGCTGCGTCGCCCCGTCCGCCGCCGCGTCGCCCCCGCCTTCGCCGAGCGCGTCGAGCAGCACCGGGTCCTCGGCGAGCGGCAGCACGCGGTGCGGCGACAGGCTCTCGACGGTGAAGGGCCCGGAGACGCGCACCACGCCCCTTGCCTTGTACGGCCTGTCGTAGAGCAGCTCCACCTCGGCATTGCGCGCGATCGAGGCGTCGATCTCCGCCTGCCGCTCCCGGCGCAGGGACCAGAAGGCCGCATGCGCCTCGCAGGCGGCCGCGGGCCAGCTCGGCTTCGTCTCACGCGGGACCTGCCACTCCTCCCACGTCTCGTCGAGGACCGTATTGAGCATCCCGCGCGCCTCCTCGAGCCGGGGCTCGTAGGCGGCGTGAATTTCGTCGATCTCGGTGTTGTTGGCGATGGCCTTGAGCGTCACCCGCGGCACGCGCTCGTAGACGAAGCCCTGGCGCAGGTCGGGCTTGCCGCCGTGGTCCGGCCCCGGCACGGGCCGGCCGAGGATCTCGCTCTCCTTGGCCGCGCCCTCCTCGCAATCGCGCGGGATGTAGTAGTCGAACTTCGCCGCCATCAGCCGCGTGCGCGCCAGCGCCAGCGCGACGCGGCTCGTGTCGATGGTGATCCAGCGCCGACCCCATTGCTCGGCGACATAGGCCGTCGTGCCGGACCCGCAGGTGGGATCGAGCACGAGGTCGCCGGGGTCGGTGGTCATGAGAAGGCAGCGTTCGACGGCTTTCGCTGTGGTCTGTACAACGTAGATCTTCTCGTCTGCGAAACCGCCGGTCCTTGTGTCGTCCCACACATCCGCTCGCGGGCGGAATCGAAAATCATCGAGAAATCTGATGTAGCTTAGTGATCTACCGACGGCCATCAAACGATCGGCTTTCTGAACTCTGCTCAAGCCGACGAGATTCGTCTTGAAGGTACCCTTGCCCGGCGTAAACTGCTGGCCGTTGAAGAGGTACGACCTTAGGTCTGCCCCTTGGGGCACACGAGAACTCGTCAGTGGGTTCGGACGGTATATTCGAGCACCTTTCGGCAACTCGGCAGACCCCTCGAACTCGGCACGCGTGAGCGTCCTTCTCTGGCCGTCTGGCATTTGGACCAGACGTAGATTCACCTCCGAGGTTGGGTCGCGCTCCTCGAAGAGCGGTCGGTACTTCACAACACTACGATCTTTTGCGTACCAAACAATGAAGTCCACTGTCACATCGAGAAGATCACTACCCTTTCCTGTCGTCTTTCTGAAGATAATTTGAGCGCAGTGATTATCAGCACCGAAGACTTCGTCCAGAAGACTGCGCACCAAGTGGACGTTCTCGTCCCCGATTTGAACGAAGACGCTACCACTCTCGGTCAACAAGTCCCTGGCAGCCGTCAGCCGATCTCGGAGGTAACTCAGATACGAGTGGATCCCGTCTTTCCATGTATCGCGAAATGCCCGCACTACCTCCGGCTCGCGCGACATGCTCTCGAGCTTGCCGTCCTTGACGTCTCGCGTCCGGGTCGAGGGCTGCCAATTCGAGTTGAACTTGATCCCGTAGGGCGGATCGAAATAGATCGCCTGCACACGCCCGCGCAGATTCTCCCGTTCGGCGAGGCTCGCCATAACGAGGAGCGAATCGCCCAGGATCATCCGGTTCGCCCAATTGGCATCGTGCGTGTAAAATTCGGTCTTCGCCTCGGGATCGTCGATGCCGTCGAAATCGGCGAACAGGTCCACCTGCTCCGCCGCCTCCTCCCGCCGCGCCTTCGAGCGCCGCTGCAGATCGGCGACGATCGCCTCGGGCCGGATCTTCTCCTGAATGTAGATCGGTGCCGCGTCCACCGCGAGCGGCTCCGCATCCTCCGCATCCTTCCCCCGCCAGACCAATTGCGGGTCGAGATCCGGGTTGCGCGGATACAGCAACGTCTTCGCCCCGTCGTCCGGCGCGAAGGCCTGGAGTTCGGCGGTGGGGATGTTGGTGCGCTTCGCCTCGCCGTGCTCGTAGGCGTCGACGTCGGCGGTGGTGGTGCGGGTTCTCACATTCGCTCCATGGGTTAAATGTCCTCTCCAGTCGCAACGATTTCCAGGATCCTTGTTGCTCGAAGTTTTTCGATTTCAAGCTGCATCCCATACTTGCCTTTGCTGCCGAGCCGGAAGTCACCACTTCGAGAACTGAAACAGGATCTAAAGAAGCCGCTGATGGTGAAGGGCAAAGAATCTTTCAGTCTTCCAGCGCTCCCAGCGGCGCCCACCGCCCCAGCTCGCAGTACCGACACACCGTCCGGAGCATAGATCCACACATAGGATTCGGGCGTGACGGCCAGCATGCGTCTGACCTGACGACGCAGATGATCATCGAATTTGAAATCCGGGTCGTACTTCGAAACATTAGAAGCTTTAGCCTGTACAAAATAACCCTTGCAGGCTGCGTAATTTCGTGCCTTCACGTCCACGCTCAAGAATAGATCAGCTCCCAAGACGCGCTCTTGCGACCGCGCCCCCCGCCACTTGAGTCTTGACACCCTGGCCTTGAACTGAAGCCCATGCAAATTTTCATTGTTCAGTGAATCTTTTATCTTCCTCACAAACTGTGATGTAAAATCATCTTCATCGATGATTTCGTCCCATTCTCCGCATATCTGCCTTGCGTCAGTAGCTATTCTTTGAACTGCAGCGTTGATTCCGAGCTGAAATCCTTTTAACATTTATGCTGCCTCCCTCTTCCCCGCCGCGATCCCCCGCAGCACCCGCTCCGCCTCGAAAATATCCTGCCCAATCTCCACGAACGCCCAGCGCCCGAAGCGCCCCGCCGCGTTCACGGCAGGAACCCAGATCCCAGTCGCGACGTCCGCCTTCGCCGCGTCCTTGTTGTCCTTCAGCCCCTTGATCTCGACGACGAGGTTTAGCGGCTTCGCCCCGCCGTCGCGCAGGCGCACGACGTAGTCCGGGCGGTAGCGGCGCTCCGCGCCGGCATAGTGGTAGGGGATCTCGAACTGGAGGGCGTGGTTCTTGACGTAAGACACCACCACGTCCTTCATCCGCTCCAGCGTCTCGGCGAAGGCGAGCTCCCATTCGCTGTCGGCCACCACGTGGTCGACGGGCGAGAGCCGTGTCTTGAACAGCAGCGTCTTCGTCGTGGTGAAGTCGACGTGGTTGGTCGAGCCTTCCGGCGTGAACGGGTCGAGGATCGGCAGCGTGCGCTCGGTGCCGCCGCCCGCGGCCTGCCCGCGAGCGCAGGCGGTGTAGATGCGGTTCGCGGCCTCATCGGCGAACTGCCGGAACTTCATGAACTGCTTGGGCACCTCGCCGCGGGTGACGAGGCACGTGTCGAACCAGCGCTCGGTGATGCGCACCAGTTCGGGGAAGCGCCACACTTCCACCGCGCCTTCGTCGTCGCGGAAATACTTGCGCAGCGTGTGGCCGGCGACGTCGAAGATCACCGATTTGAGCCGCAGCCGCTCGGCGTCCTCGCGCAGATCGAAGGTGATGCCCTCGCCGATGAAGGGCTCGTTCTCGACCTGGGTCGGGATCATGTCCGGCGTCAGCTCGTAGCGGCTGTTCTCGGTGAAGGTCGCGGTGAGCGGCCGGCGCGGGAACACCACGCGGTAGCCCTGCACCCGCGGGAAGCGGATCTCGAGGTCCGGCCGGTCGCGGCGCGTGCGCACATGCGTCACTGGCGGCGGGGGCTTGGGCGCGGTCTTCGTCTTCGAGGCGTTGGCGAAGGTGAAGGGGATGCCGAGCACGTCGGCATATTCCACGGGGAAGAGCCCCGTGGCCCTGTCCACCTCGTAGGACATGCGCCGCAAGCCGCGGCCCACCACCTGCTCGCAGAGCAGCTGCGTGCCGAAGGCGCGCACGCCGAGAATGTGCGTCACGGTGTTGGCGTCCCACCCCTCGGTGAGCATCGACACGGAGACGACGCAGCGGATGTCGCCGCCGAGCTTGCCGGGGCGCCCGACCGTGTTCATCACCTCGCGCAGGATGTCCTGTGGCGACAGCTTCTCCGGGTCGCCTTGCCCGCGGCGGCGCATCTCCTCCTTGAACCGCGCGATCTCCGGGCCGGCGGCGCGCAGGAACTCGTCCGAGAGCGCCTCGCCCGAATCGAGCTGCTCGGAATCGATCAGCAGCGTGCGCATGGGCCGCGCCTCGCGGCCGTTATCGTCGATGTTCTGGAAGAGCTTCAGCCGACCGGGGACGAAGCGGGACGGCCCGCCCTCGGGGTCCTCGATCTCGTAGCCGGCGATGTGGTCGTAGACGAGCTTCGACGTGGTCGTGTTGTTGCAGACCACGATGAAGACCGGCGGGCGCCCCAGCAGCGGCTCCCGCTCCCAGGCTTCGTGGATCTCGGCATAGTGGCCGTAGAGCGCGCCGAGCGCGCTCTCCAGAAGGCCGGGCAGATCCTGCGGGTCCATGGCGATCTTCGACTGCTTGGCGCGCCCCTTGCGCGGCAGCGGCCGGTCGCCCGCCTGGATGTTGCGGTAGAGATTGCGGAAGAGCGGCATCTCGCCGGCGACGCGGTCGTCGAGAACGGGAATGCGCGGCACCTTGACGATGCCGCTCTCGATCGCGTCGAGCAGCGAGAAATCGGAGACGACCCACTTGAACAGCGAACCTTCCGGGTAGCCGGAGCCCTTCAGGTTGAACGGCGTCGCCGAGAGATCGTGCACGGTCTTGATGCCGAGCACGCGGTCGAACGCCTCGATGCCGGTGATCCAGACACGCGCCGCTTCCTCCGCCCTCTTGGCCTCGTCCTTTTCCTCCGCGTCGAGCTTCTCCTGCGCGGTCAGCTCGCGATGGCGATAGCAATGATGCGCCTCGTCGTTGAGGACGAGGATGCCCTTGCGGCCCATCAGGTCCTTGGCGACGCGCCTGACCATCTGGCCGTCGGTCTCGACGAAACGCTTCTCGCCCTCGAGCCCGCCGAGCACCTGCCGGTTGAGCTTCGAGACCTGCAAGGTCTCGCGCGGCATGAAGGCGTGGTAATTGGTGATGACGATGCGCGCCTTGCCGAGCCCGTCGCGCAGGTCGGTGGGCACGAGGTCGAGCGCGGCATAGACGTTCTCCGGGTCGCTCGGCATCAGCACCCGCAGCCGGTCCTTGATGGTGATGCCGGGGCAGACCACGAGGAAGGCGTCGGTGAACCGGCTGGAGTTGCGGTGGCGCGCCTTGTTCACCGCGTGCCAGGCGATGATCATCGCCATGACGGTGGTCTTGCCGGACCCGGTCGCCATCTTCGAGGCGAGGCGGGTGAGGCCGGGATTGGCCTCCTCGTTCGCCTCCTCGATCTCTCCGCGGAAGCGTCCGGGATCGACCTCGGTGAGGTAGATCAGCGTCTCCAGCGCCTCGATCTGGCAGAAGAAGAGCTTGCGCGTGCGGTCCGGGTCGGTCCAGTGCTCGATCAGGCGGCGCGTCTCGGGTGTGACGCGGCTCAGCCGGTCCGGCGACTTGCGCCACGCGTCGACGCGCTCGCGGATGCGGTTGACGAGCCGGTTCTCCTCGACGCGTTGCGCGAGATCCCCGAGATCGAGCTCGGGCTCCTTCTTCTGTCTGCGCGCCTGCGGCACCGGCACGATCTGCACGCTCGGCCGCCGCCCGTCGACGAGCACGCCCGTGGGTTGTCCGTCCTCGCCCAGCTGGTAGTGCTGCCGCGGCGCCGCGAACGGCGTGTTGACGACCGGATTCGTGCCGAAACTCATGACCACCCCCGTTCCACGAGCAAGCGCATCCGGTACGCAACTGTCAAGATCGCGAACATTCCTACGCCGACGCGAGCACCCCACCGAGACCCCCGCGACTCCCCACCCCCTCGCCATCCCCCCGTTCCCCCGCTACAACTCCCCCCACCACCCGCCCGCCCCGGGAGCGCCGCCCGATGTCCCACCATTCCACCTCCCCCCGGTTCAAGGACAACGCCCACGCGGCGCTCCACGACGTGCAGCTGCAGCGGGCGCTCTCGAACGTGCGGGTGGGGTTCATCGAGAAGCGGGCGAAGGCGGCGGGGAAGCTGCCGGAGTTCGAGGCGCTGCGGGATTCCGCGCGCGACATCAAGGACCACGTCCTCGCCCATCTCGACCTCTACCTCGAGGCCTACGTCGCCGAGGTGGAGGCGTCGGGCGGGGTGGTGCATTTCGCGCGGGACGCGGCGGAGGCGCGGGCCATCGTCACCGCCATCTGCCGGGAGAAGGGCGCGCGCACCGTCACCAAGGGCAAGTCGATGATCTCCGAGGAGATCGGGCTCAACGACCACCTCGCCGCGGCGGGCATCGAGCCGGTGGAGACGGATCTCGGCGAGTACATCATCCAGCTGCGCCACGAGACGCCCTCGCACATCATCGCGCCCGCCGTTCACGTCAACGCCTCCCAGGTGGAGGAGGACTTCCGCCGCGCCCACACCCACCTCGACGCGACGCGCGACCTCTCCGAGCCGGTGAACCTGCTGACCGAGGCGCGCGGCGTGCTGCGCGAGCGCTTCCTCGCCGCCGACGTCGGCATCACGGGGGCGAACTTCCTCGTCGCCGAGACCGGCACCTCGATCATCGTGACCAACGAGGGCAACGGCGACCTCACCCAGATCCTGCCGAAGACCCACGTCGTGCTGGCCTCGATCGAGAAGCTGGTGCCCACCCTCGAGGACGCCGCCCAGCTCCTGCGCGTGCTGGCCCGCTCCGCCACCGGGCAGGAGCTGTCCGTCTACACGACGTTCTCCACCGGCCCCCGCCGCCCCGAGGACCTCGACGGGCCGGAGAGCTACCACGTCGTGCTGATCGACAACGGCCGCTCGTCCATGCTGGGTACCGAGTTCGAGGACATGCTGCGCTGCATTCGATGCGGCGCTTGCATGAATCACTGCCCGGTTTACCATGCTGTCGGAGGTCATGCTTATGGCTGGGTCTATCCGGGACCCATGGGCGCAGTGCTGACACCTTCGCTCATCGGCGTCGACAAGGGCGGACATCTTCCGAATGCTTCGACCTTCTGCGGGCGCTGCGAGAGCGTCTGCCCCGTGCGCATCCCGCTGCCGAAGCTGATGCGCCATTGGCGCGAGCGCGAGTTCGAGCGCCACCTCTCGCCCGCCACCGTGCGTTCCGGCATCGCGGCCTGGGCCTTCTTCGCCAGGCGCCCGGCGCTCTACCGGCTGGCGACCCGCGTGGGCATGAACCTGCTGGCCTTCGCGGGGCGCAAGAAGGGCGGGACGAAGGGCCGATTCCGCTGGCTGCCCTTCGCCGGCGGCTGGACGGAGCACCGCGACTTCCCCGCTCCCCAGGGCGGCACCTTCCAGGAGCGCTTCGCCCGCGAGCGGGCGGGCAGGCCGCCGAAGGCGGACGCGGAGCCCGCCGCGACGACGGCGGCGTGAGGAGCGCACCCATGAGCACCGCCCGCGACGAGATCTTCGCCTCCATCCGCCGCTCGCTCGGCGTCACCGGGCGCGAGCGCCCGCGCCGCGACGTGGTCACGGAGCGCATCGCCCGCGCCCCCGCCGGCGTCGTCCCCGCCCGCGGGGCGGTGACCGGGCGCACCCGCATCGACCTCTTCATCGCCCAGGCGGAGGCCGCGCTCGCGACCGTCAGCGAGGTCGACGCGCCCGACGCGGTTCCCGCCGCGATCGCGCAGTGGCTGCGCGCCCACAATCTCGCCGCGACGTTGCGCATGGGCGCCGACCCGCGACTCTCGGCGATGCCCTGGGGCGACACGCCGCTCGCCATCGACGAGGGACCGAGTGACGGGAGCGACCTCAACGCGGTCAGCCACGCCGAGGCGGGCGTGGCGGAGACGGGCACCTGCGTGCTCGTCTCGGGGCCGCACAATCCGTCCACGCTCAACTTCCTGCCGGACAATCACGTGATCGTCGTCCAGGCGGCGGACGTCGCGGGCGACTACGAGAGCGTCTGGTCGTGGCTGCGCGAACGTTTCGGCAAGGGCGTGATGCCGCGCACGGTGAACTGGGTCACCGGCCCATCGCGCTCCGCCGACATCGAGCAGACGATGTTCCTCGGCGCGCACGGGCCGCGGCGACTGCACATCGTGGTCGTCGGCGGCCGGGGGGAGACGCCGGCGTCCTGAGCCGACGGCGAGCGTCGAGACCCGCCGCGATCGCAAGCCGCGCGCAAGCGTCGGCGCGCACCGTTCGTCGGCAGGGCGCGGACCTGCCGTTCCCGCGACGAGGGCGCCCCGATGCGGCTCGATCAGGCCTACTCCCCCTTCCACGTCGACCGCCGCCGCGACGAGAGGCTGGCTCTGGCCCTGCCGTGCCGCATCGTGCTCGGCGACGGCGCGCCCTTCGCGGGCGAGACCCGCTGCGTCTCGCCGGACGGCGTGTCGGTCGCGTCCGCGGCGCCGGTGCTCGAGGGGGAGATTCTGACACTCGCCATCGCCGAGATCGGCGTCGCGCGCGGGCGCGTGGCCCGCTTCGTCGAAGACGGCTTCGCCGTCGCGTTCGAGCGGGATGGGCGCGAGGAGCGCATCGCGGCCCTCGTCTGGCTCGAGGAGCGGCTCGACGGACGACGCGCGGAGCTGCGCGCGCATCCCCGCGGGCTGCCGCCGCCCGCCACCGCGACGCTGACCGTCCTCGACGAGCCGCCGGAGATCGCCCCGGTCGCGGTCGCCGATCTCTCCTTCGGCGGCGCCCGGCTGGTCTCGCCGCTGCGGCCCGGCCTCGGCGCGCCGGTGCGCCTCGGCGGGCTGCCGGCGCGGGTCGTGCGGCACACGCCGGACGGGATCGCCATCGCGTTCACGGGTCCGTGATCACCCGCACGGCGCGACGGGAGTCCTTGAGAGGACGAGCGAAATCGCGGCGCCGCCGCCGGCCCGGCGGGCGGGCCGTCGGGCACCCGACCCGCGGACGGTTTCCCCCGGGGTCGATTTCCCTATAGTGCGGCGCGTGGCGCCGGGATTCGGCGGCGCATCGGCCCTTCGCGGCACCCGTCCCCCGTCCGAAGCCTTCCCCTGGATCATGCGCCAGCACTCGTCGCTCATCGTCTTCATTCGCTCGCATACGCGCCTGGCGACCATCGCTCTCGTGATCTCGCTCGCGCTCGCCATCGTGGTGCTGCTGGGCGCCGCGGCGCGGGCGCAGGTTCCGGGCCTCCCCCTCCCCGGCGTCGCGGCGCAGCAGGAGGCACCCGCGGACGAGGCGGCGGCCGGCGAGCCGACGGACGCGGCTCTGCCCCCCGAGCTCGAGGCGCTGCGCGCGGTGATCGCCGACGACGCGGCGCGGGCGCGCCTGCTCGAGGCGCTCGCCGCGACCGCGCCCGCCGGGGACGCGGTCGCGGCCGCCGCGGCGGCACAGGAGGAGGCGCCGCTGCCCTTCGCGACGCTGATCGCCGAGCAGACCCGCGCCGTCGCCGAGCAGGTCGCCGGCATCTTCGCCGTCACCGGCCGCGCGCTCGACACCGTGAGCGCCCTGTGGCGCGACGTCGACGGCGCCGATCTCGAGCGGCTCGGGCGGATCGTCACCGGCCTCGGCCTCGTCATCGCCGTGACGGTCGGCAGCTATCTCGCGCTGCGCTGGTTCGCGAGCCGGCTGGGCGACCGCTTCGCCCGCCATCGGCAGACGGGCAACGTGATCGGGCGCATCGTGCTGTCGGTGGCGACCTTCCTCGTCGAGGCGCTGGCGCTCGCCGCCGCGTGGGCGATCGGCACGTTCGTCGCGGTGAACTGGGGCCCGACGGGCATGAACGCGCTGAACCAGCAGCTCTTCCTCAACGCCTTCGTGCTGGCCGAGGTGATCAAGCTCGGCGTGCGCGCGGTGCTGCGGCCGAACCGGGGGAGCCTGCGGATCGTGCAGGCGATCTCGGACACGGCGGCCGCCTACTGGTACTTCTGGATCGGACGTACCACCTCGATCGTGGTCTACGCCTTCCTGTTCGTCGCCCCGATCGCCTCCTGGAGCGTCTCCTTCGCGGCGGGACAGGCGATCCGCACGCTCGCCGTCCTCGCCGCCTGCCTCGTCGGCGTGCTCGTGACGCTGCAGAACCGCGACGCCGTGCGCCGGGTCATGCTGCGCCGGGCGGTCGGCGGCCGGAACGACGCCACCGCGCGCTTCATGGCCGCGCTCGCGCGGGTGTGGCACGTGCTCGCGATCGTCTACTTCGTCGCCCTCTTCTTCATCTGGACGACGCGCCCGCGCGAGGCGTTGACCTACATGCTCTCGGCGACGGTCGAGAGCGCGATCGCCGTCGGCGTGGGCGTCGGCATCGCGATGGTCCTGTCCCGCTTCATGACGGGCGGCATGCGCCTGTCGCCGGACGTGAAGCAGCGCCTGCCGCTGCTCGAGTCGCGCCTCAACGCCTTCGTGCCGAAGATCCTGCACGTGATCCGGCTCGTCGTGCTCGTCGGCATCCTCGTCGCGGTGGCGCAGGCCTGGGAGCTGTTCGACTTCCTCGCCTGGGCGTCGAGCGGCGTCGGGCTGGCGGTGACGACCTCGCTGATCTCGGCCTTCCTGCTCGTGCTCTTCGGGATCGCGCTCTACATCCTCGTTTCGTCCTGGATCGAGTATCGTCTCAACCCGGACTACGGCACCCAGCCGACGGCGCGCGAGCGCACGCTGCTGGCGCTTTTCCGCAACGCCTTCACGGTGACGCTCGTCGTCGTCATCGCGATCATGGTGCTCGCCGAGCTCGGGGTGAACGTGGGGCCGCTGCTGGCCGGTGCCGGCGTCATCGGCCTCGCGGTGGGCTTCGGCGCGCAGAAGCTCGTGCAGGACGTCATCACCGGCGTGTTCATCCAGCTCGAGAACGCCATGAACGAGGGCGACGTCGTCTCCGCGGGCGGCATCTCGGGCGTGGTCGAGCGGCTGACCATCCGCTCGGTGTCGATCCGGGACCTGCAGGGGACCTACCACGTGGTGCCGTTCTCGAGCGTCGACAGCGTCTCCAACATGATGCGCCACTTCGCCTACTACGTCGCGGACATCGGCGTCGCCTACCGGGAGAACGTCGCCGAGGTGAAGCAGGCCATGCAGGACGCCTTCGACCTGCTGACGCGCTCGGAGGATCACGGCGCGAACATCCTCGGCCCGTTCGAGCTCATGGGGGTGGAGGCGCTGGCGGACTCCGCGGTCGTCGTCCGCGGGCGGATCAAGACCGCTCCCGGCAAGCAATGGGGCACGGGGCGTGCCTACCTGGAGGTGGTGAAGCAGGTCTTCGACGAGCGCGGGATCGAGATCCCGTTCCCGCACCTCACGCTCTACGCCGGCGAAGGCAAGACCGGGACGGCGCCGCCGCTCCACATCCTGGCCGAACGCGCGACGACGAGCGCCGCGCCCGCCGCCGTGCACCAGGTCGCGACGGCGGACGAGGCCGTCGAGAGCATCGCCGGCAACGTCACGTCCGCGCCAGAGGAGACCGGCGCGAAGGCTTGAGGGCGGTTCAGCCGACGGCCGCGGCGTCGACCTCCGGCTCCTCCTCGCCGAGGCGCGCGCGCAGGGCCGCGATCGTCTCGGCGAGGAGCGGCGCGAGCGCCGCGACGGTCGCCTCGTCCGGGAGCGTGCCGGTCTCCCGCGCCGCCGTCTCGATCGCGGCGAGGCGCACCGCCAGCGCCGCCGCGCCGACGTTGAGGCTCATCGACTTGAGCGCGTGCGCCGCGCTCGCGACCAGTGCCGGCTCGGCACCCTCGGCGACCGACGCGACGAGCTGGGCCAGCGCCGGTGGGGCGTGCTCCAGGTAGAGGCCGAGGATGCGCCGCAGGAAGCCGGCGCCGGTGGTGTGCGCCATCTCGGCGATGCCGGCGACGACCTCCTCGTCGAGCAGTGCCTCGGCGTCCCGGTGCGCCTCGGCGTCGAGCGCCGCATCGGGGCCGGGCATCGCCGGCATCGACGCGCGAGACGCGTCGGCGGGCGCGGCGGGCTCGGACACCGGGAGGTGCGCGCCGAGCGTCTGCGCGAGCGCGGCGAGTGTGAAGGGCTTGTGCAGCACGCCGTCCATGCCGGCCTCGCGCCAGGCGTCCGCGCCGGCCCCCACCACGTGGGCCGTGAGCGCGACGATCGGCGTGCGGGCGGTGCCGCTCTGCGCCTCGTGCACGCGCACGAGGCGCGTCGCCTCGAAGCCGTCGAGCTCGGGCATGGAGCCGTCCATCAGCACGAGGTCGATGCCGCCCGCCAGGATCGCGTCGAGCGCCTCGCGCCCGTTCGCCACCGTGCGCGCCGCGATCCCGAGCCGCGACAGCGCCTCGCAGGCCACCTCGCGGTTGACCGCGCTGTCGTCGGCGACGAGGACCCGCGCGCCCGCGAAGCGCGGCAGGCTCGACGCGGCGCGATCCGGCGCCCCATCCTCCCGCGGGAAGGGCGAGCCGTCCACCAGGCGCGCGAGGGCGAGCGCCCACTCGCTCGGCGCCAGCGGCCGGCGCAGCAGCGCGTCCGCGAGGCCCCGCGCGCGGGCCTCCTCGCCGGCCCGCTCGCCGATCGGCGCCAGCGCGAGCACCCGACGCGCGCCGGTCGGCCGGCCGTCGCGGAGCAGCGCGTCCGCGTCGACGATCCAGTCGGCGTCCGCGCCGTCCGCCTCCGGCCCCGCGACGTCGAACCCCGCGGCCGCGAGCCGGAGCGACAGCGCCGTGCGGGTCGCCGCGCCCTCCGCGGCGACGATCGCGACGCGGGGCGCGTCGAGTCGCGGCGGCGCCGGCGCGCCGTCCGCCGCGGCGATGCAGGGCAGCTCCACGATGAAGCAGGAGCCCTCGCCGACGACGCTTTCGACCCGGATCGCGCCGCCCATCGCGGCGACGAGGCGCTGGACGATGGACAGGCCGAGCCCCGTCCCGCCGTAGCGCCGCGTGGTCGACTGGTCGGCCTGGGAGAACGCCGAGAAGATCGTCGCGCGCTTCTCCTCGGGGATGCCGATGCCGGTGTCCTCCACGCGGATCGTCACTCGCCCGTCCGCGGCGGCGATCCGCACCAGCACGTGGCCCGTCTCCGTGAACTTCAGCGCGTTGTTGACGAGGTTCGCCAACACCTGCGTCAGCCGCACCGGGTCGCCGACGATCCGCGGCAGCACCGGGTCGATCGCGGCGGCGAGGTCGAGCCCCTTGCCGGCGGCGCGCTCGCCGAAGAGCGTCACCACCGTCTCCGCCGCCTCGCCGAGGTCCACCGGCACCGCCTCGAGTTCGAGCTTGCCGGCCTCGACCTTGGCGAAGTCGAGGATGTCGTTGATGATCGCGAGCAGCGACTGGCCGGAGCGGGCGATCACCTCCGCGTAGCGCCGCTGGCGCTCGGGCAGGTCGCCGGCGGCGAGCAGTTCCGCCATCACCAGCATGCCGTTCATCGGCGTGCGGATCTCGTGGCTCATCGTGGCGAGGAAGTCGGACTTGGCGCTGCTCGCCCGCTCGGCGGCGTCCTTGGCGGTCGCCAGGTCGCGGGTGCGCTCCTCGACCTCGCTCTCCAGCCGCTCGCGATGCTGCGCGAGGCGCGCGTCGCGCCGGCGGATCTCGCCGAGCATGGCGTTGAAGCCGAGCGCGAGCTGGCCGATCTCGTCGTCGCTCTCGACGGGGCAGGCCTCGTCGTAGTCGTGCGACTCGCGCACGCGGCTCATCGTCGCCGACAGGGTGAGCAGCGGCCGCGTGATCGCGCGCTGGAGCCGCCAGGCGATGGCGAGGCCGATCGCGCTCGCCACCATGGCCGCCCCGAGCGCGAAGGCGAGCACGACGAGGAGGCGCCCCCGCAGGTCGCCGGTCTCCGAGATCAGCTCGAGCCGGCCGACCTCGACGCCGCGATGGCGCACGGGCACGCCGACGACGGCGGTGCGCGAGAAGAGGATCGCCCCGACCGACGGCGGCGTGGCCTCGTCGAGGACGAGGTGGCCGAGGAGCTGCACGCCGGTGCCCACCTCCTCGAGCACCGTCCCGTCGCGGGCCGCGACCGTCACGTGCGTGATGCCCGGCAGGCGCCCGATGGCGCGGACCGCCTCGAAGATCGCGTCGCGATCGTGCTCGACGACGGCCTCGGCGCTCGCCGCCGCGAAGGCGTGGGCGACCGCGAGCAGGCTCTCGCGCTTCTGCTCGCCGTAGCGGCGGATTTCGAGCCAGAGGCTCGCCGTCGAGCCGAGCGTGAGCGCGATCAGGACGGAGATCACGACCAAACGGCCAAGCTTTCCGACGACCGATCTCTTGGGTTGCAAGTCACCACTCCCGCCGCTCGAGCGTCTGCACGCCGGTGATCATGAACGAATGTGGCCACGAATGAGTAAGTGTCGGCTTAACTAAACGATTTAATCGGGCATTCAGGGATTGCGCCTACACGTCGTTCTTCAGGAAGGGCGGAACCGATGCTTCTCGGCAAGACCAATGCGGGCTTTCTGTACGTGTTCGACAGCCCGACGCGCCTCCTCGTGGTGGACGACGATCCGATCCTGCGCGAGATCGCGGTCGGGCATCTCGACCATCCGGGCGGCGAGATCGTCACCGCCGGCGACGGCGAGGAGGCGCTCGCGATCCTCCGGCGCGACGCGCGCTTCGACATCGTGCTGTGCGACCTCGAAATGCCGAAGATGAACGGCTTCGGCCTTCTCGCGGAGATGCGGCGCGACCCGCGGATGCAGAACCTGCCGGTCGTCGTGATCACGAGCCGCGACGACATGTTCGCCATCGACCGCGCCTACGAGGTCGGCGCCACGTCCTTCGTCGCCAAGCCGGTCAACTGGCGTCTCCTCGGCTACCAGCTGCGCTACGTTCTGCGCGGGGCGCGCATGGAGGCGATCACCCGCGAGGCGCGGGGGCGGGCGGAGGAGGCGGACCGGCTCAAGGAGAGCCTGCTCGCCCTCCTCCAGCACGAGACCCGCACGCCGCTCAACGCCATCATCGGCTATTCCGAGCTGCTCCAGGCCTCGCTCGACCCCGACGCCGACCCGCGCGACTATCTCGACGGCGTGATCACCGCGGCGCGCGGCCTCAACGACACGCTCCAGCGCGTCTTCGCCTTCGCGCAGATGTCGGCCGGCACCGTCCCCGTCGTGCCCGAGCGGCTGCACGCGGCCGATCTCGTCGAGGACGAGGTCCACCGCCGTCGCCGGGCGGCGGAGGCCGGCGGCGTCGTGCTGCAGGCCGACGCCGATCGCGCACTCGTCGTCACGGCGGACCCCCACCTCCTCGCCAAGGCGCTCGGCGAGCTCGTCGGCAACGCCCTGGCGCACGTGCCCCGCGGCGGACGGATTCGGCTGACGGCGCACGCCGAAGGCGACGACGTCGTGCTGGGCGTCGCCGACGACGGCCCCGGCCTCGACCCCGAGACGCTGGCGCGCTGCACGCAGGCCTTCCTCCAGGCGGAGAACGTCCTCGTCCGGCGCGCCGGTGGGCTGGGGCTCGGCCTGCCGACGGCGCGGCGCATCGCCGAACTCAACGGCGGGCGCCTCCTCCTCGAATCGGCGCCCGGCCGGGGGCTCGCCGCACGCATCGTCCTGCCGGCCGCGCGTCGCGACGCGCCCGGCCTGTCCAGGGAGGCCGCCGAATGACGGGCGAACGCATCTCGAGCCGCCTCGCGGCGCTGCGTCGGCGGCTTGCCGACGACGCCGGCAGCGTGGTCATCGTCTTCAGCCTCGCCGTCGTGCCGATGCTCGGCGCCGCCGGGCTCGCGGTGGACGCGACGAGCTGGTACGGCGCCCGCGCCTCGCTGCAGGCGGCAGCGGACACCGCCGCGATCGCCGCCGCGCGCGAGATGCGGCTCGCCAACACGCCCGCCGACCGGCTCGAGGCCGGCGCCGAGACGGCGGCGCGCGCCGCCATCGCCGCGCGGGGCTTCGATCCCGACGCGGCGCGGGTGGACGCGACGGTCGATCCCCGCACCCATTCGGTGCGCATCGACATCGAGAGCCCGCTCGCGCGCGTCTTCAGCCGCGTCGTCACCGACGCCTTCGCGCAGGTCGCCGTGACGGCCACCGCGAAGCTCAGCGGCAGCGCGCCGGTTTGCGTCGTGGCACTCGACGGCTCTGGTCCGAAGGCGCTCCATCTCGAGAAGCGTGCGAAGATGGAGGCGCAACGCTGCGGCGTCTTCTCCAACTCGACGCACATGCAGGCCCTGCGGATCGACGACCAGGCGAGCCTGCACGCCGCGCTGATCTGCTCGGCCGGCGGTCATTTCGGGCGCGGTACCGCCTACGTGCCCACCCCGCGCACCGAGTGCCCACCGATCCCCGACCCGCTCGCCGGGCGCGCAACCCCGCCGGTCGGTGCCTGCGACCACCGGGACGTCGACATCCGCAGCGACAGGTACCTGCTGCCCGGCGTCTATTGCGGCGGTATTCGCATTCGCGACGGGGCGCGGGTCGACCTCGGCTCCGACCTCTACGTCATCAAGGACGGCGAGCTGCGCGTCGACGACGGAATGCTCGTGGGCCGCTACACCAGCTTCTACTTCACCGGGAAGGACGCCGTGATCGACTTCCGCAAGGAGTCGAGCGTCGACCTCACGGCGATGCGCGACGGCACGCTGGCCGGTATCCTGTTCTTCCAGGACCGGAATGCGGAAGAAGCGCGCGACTTCGAGATCACCAGCGACGACGCCCGGAACCTGCTGGGCACGATCTACCTGCCGCGCGGCGATCTGCGCGTGAGCTCGGAGAGATCGGTCGCCGACCGCTCCGCCTTCACGGTGATCGTGGCCCGGCGCCTCGAACTCTCGGAGGGTCCGGTGCTGCAGCTCAACACCGACTACCATGCCACGGACATCCCGGTTCCCGACGGCGTCGGACCGACCGGAGACGTGGTGCTTTCCCATTAGAGCGGCATATCGTCCTGAACATCTGCCGACGATCCTCGGTCGTGAGCGATCTGTGCAGTAAGAGATGGTTAACTACGATCGTTCGACTTCGCCTAAAGCTCGAACGATCGGGAACCGCGATCCGCGCCGCCGGTTGGGCCCGCATGACGGTTCCATGGAGAGGCGTCCCGCCGCCGGCGACGAGGGGCGGGACGAGGTGAGCGATGTGAGCGATGTGAGCGTGCGTATCCTGATCTGCGAAGACAATCCGCTGATCGCCCTGGATCTCCAGGCGATCGTCGAGAACGAGGGGCACGAGGTCGTCGGCGTCTGCGACAGCGCCGCCGCGGCGCGCCGCATGCTCGCGACGCAGGTCGACGTCGCGCCGGTCGACTTCGCGCTGCTGGACATCGACCTCACCGACGGCAAGAGCTTCGGCGTCGCCGAGGCGCTGGACGAGCGCGGCGTGCCCTTCGCCTTCGTCTCGGCCGCGCGTCCGAGCGACCTGCCGGAAAGCCTGCGCGGCGCGCGCTTCGTCGCCAAGCCCTACCACGAGGCCGCGATCCTCGCCGCTCTGCCGCGGCACTGACGCCGTCGCGAGAGGCACGTCGGCGGCCGGCGGACCCAGATCCCGCGGGCGCGGTTCCCGCGCGGGCGGGGATCAGGCCGGGCGCAGGTCCCCGGCGCGCGGGTCGTGCCGCGCGAGGCGGGCGAGCAGGAGATCGACCTCCACCTTCGCCTGCGCCGAGACGCCGCCGCCGGGCTTGCGCAGCGTCGCGTCGGCGATGATGCCGCGGCGCATCAGCACGTACTTGCGCACCGCGAGCCCCGCGCCCGGCTGCTGCTCGTAGCGCAGGTAGGGCAGGTGGGCGTCGAACAGATCGTGCGCGGCGTCGCGCTCGCCCGCCGCGGACAGCCGCACCACGTCGGCCAGCATGTCCGGGAAGGCGTAGCCGGTCATGGCGCCGTCGGCCCCGCGCGCCATCTCGAAGTCGAGGAACATGCCGCCGTTGCCGCACAGGACCGAGATCCGGCGCATCGACCCGTCGCGCTCGAATCCGCGCAGCGTCGAGATCTTGTCGAGACCGGGCCAGTCCTCGTGCTTGAGCATCACCGCGCCGGGATTGTCCGAGACGATCCGGCGGATCACGCCCGGCGTCATCACGACGCCCGTGGACAGCGGATAGTCCTGGATCACGAACGGCACGTCCGTGCCGATCGCCTCGGCGGCGTTGGCGTAGTAGCCGACGATCTGGTCGTCGGTCTTGAGCGCGGAGGGCGGGGCGATCATCACGCCGGCGGCCCCCTGGTCCATCACGGCCCTCGTCAGGCCGCGCATCGCGGCGAAGCCGGGCGCCGAGACGCCGACGACGACCGGCACGCGCGCACGCGCGATCACCCGCGCCGCGACCGCGAGCGCCTCCTGGGCGTCGAGCTTGGGCGCCTCGCCCATCATGCCGAGCACCGTGATGCCCGTGGCGCCCGCCCCGACGAAGAAGTCGGTCATCCGGTCGATCGAGGCCTCGTCGACGCGACCGTCCGCGTGGAAGGGGGTCGGGGCGATGACGTAGACGCCTTTCGCGGACGCGTCGAGCATGGGGGGCGGCTCCTGGTGGCGGGGTCGAGGCTCCGGCGCGCACGCCTCGGCGTGTGGGATCGGGCGCGCACGCTAGGGCGCGGGAGACGGGCGCGCAAGCGCACCCACACCCATGCGCGTTTCGGCCCGCTTGCAGGAGGCGCCCGCCCCGTGGTGTGGTCGCGACCGACCCCACAGACGAGAAGAGGCCCAGCCCCGATGTCCCGTACCGTCTTCCTCAACGGCGATTTCGTCCCCTACGAGGAGGCGCGCGTCCCGATCATGGACCGCGGCTTCCTGTTCGCGGACGGCATCTACGAGGTGGCCGCCCTCGTCGACGGCAAGCTGGTCGACGCGCCCGCGCATCTCGCGCGGCTCGACCGGTCGCTGCGGGAGATCGAGATCGCGAACCCCTACTCTTCCGACGAGTGGATGGCGCTGATGCGGGAGCTCGCCCGCCGCAACGACCTCGGCGAGGGACTCGTCTACATCGAGGTGACCCGCGGCGTGGCCGAGCGCGACTTCGCCTTCCCGCCCGCCGGCACCACCCCGACCGTGGTGATGTTCACGCAGGCCAAGCGCATCCTCGGCGCACCCGCGGCGGAGACGGGCGTCGCCGTCGTCACCGTGCCGGACCTGCGCTGGAAGCGCCGCGACATCAAGTCGGTGGCGCTCCTCGCCCAGGTGCTCGCCAAGCAGGAGGCCGCCCGCGCCGGCGTCGCCGAGGCGTGGATGGTGGAGGACGGCATGGTGACGGAGGGTTCCTCCTCCTCCGCCTTCATCCTCACCGCCGACGACCGGCTCGTCACACGGCCTCTGTCGAACGCGATCCTGCCGGGGATCACGCGCACGGCGGTGATGCACCTCGCCCGCGAGATGCGGCTCGTCGTCGAGGAGCGGCTGTTCAGCGTCGAGGAGGCGCATAGGGCGAAGGAGGCCTTCTACACCTCGGCTTCCGCCTTCGTGATGCCGATCGTGAAGATCGACGACCGGACGGTCGGGGCCGGCACGCCGGGTCCCGTCGCGCGGCGCCTGCGCGAGGTCTACATCGCGCTCGCCCGGGACGGATCGCTCGCGAGCGCCTGAGCGCCGGCGCCCCGCGAGAACCCCCACGAGAACGCGAACGAGAACGCCCCGCCCTCCGTCGGGAGGGCGGGGCGTCGTGCGTCCCGGACCGGGACGCGGGATCAGAACTTGTAGTTCAGGCCCGCGCGGACGGTGGAGAACTCGACGCCGGCCTTGCGCTGGACGTCGAGGTTGTAGGTCTCGTTGTCCAGGTCCGTGTAGAGGTACTCGACCTTGGCGGTCAGGTTGTTGGTGAAGGCGTGCTCGACGCCGCCGCCGAGCGTCCAGCCCCAATGGGTCTGGTCGTCGGAGAAGGTGCGGCCGCCCACGATCGCGGTCACGTCGGCGCTGCCGTAGGCGAAGCCGCCGGTGGCGAAGACGAGCGTGCGGTCGAGGGCGATACCGGCGCGCGCGCGCACGGTGCCGAAGTAGTCGAGGTGGGCCTCGCTGATGGTGCCGGCGAGCGCGCCCGGGACGACGGGGCCGCCCTCGAAGTTCGTCCACTGCAGGTCGGTCTCGAGACCGGCGACGAACTGGCCGAACTGGGCGTTGAAGCCGAGCTGGCCGCCGCCCACGAAGCCGTCACCCTCGTCGTAGAGCGCGCCGCCGGTCCGGCCGGTGAAGTCGCCCCAGGCATAGCCGAGGTTCACGCCGGCATAGAAGCCGGACCAGGTGAAGGAGGGGGGCGCGGAGGGAACGAAGGGGGCCGGCTGCGTCCGGGACGGCAGGTCGGCCGCGACGGCGACCGCCGAGAACGCGACGAGCGCGGTGGAGGCGATGAGCAGGCGATACATGATGTTGGTCCTCTTGATGGGATGACGGACACATAGCGCGAAGTCCCGTGCCGCGAAAGTCGCGCGGACCGGTTACCGAAGCATTGATGCAGCACGTTGTATTTATGCAACTTAATCATCGGTTAAACATACTCGCGCCGTCTTGCCGGCGACTTCGTGTCGAAAAGAAGGCAACGACGAATACGCCGGCTCCTCGGCCCCGGTTTCTTTACGGACCGTTCACCATTCCGCCACATTCGCGCTCGGCCATGGCTCTGCCTCGGCTCGGCCTCGCCTCGGCCTCGGGCCGTTGACAGCCGCGCGCGCCGCTGCGATCCCTCTCGGCCATGCCGTACCTGCAGGTCTGCCCCCTCTCCCGCCTCGACGAGACCGTCGACGCGACGCGCGCGTCGCACCTCGTCACGCTCGTCGGCGTGGGGACGCCGCCGTCGCGCCCCGCGGCGATCGCCGCGGATCGCCACCTCACGCTGTTCATGAGCGACATCGTCGAGCCGATGGACGGGCACGTGCTGCCAGGCGTCGAGCACGTCGCGCCCTTCCTCGACTTCGTGCGCGCATGGGATCGCGCGGCGCCGATGGTGATCCATTGCTGGGCGGGGATCAGCCGCTCGACCGCGAGCGCCTTCGTCGCCGCCTGCGCCCTCGCGCCGGAGCGCGACGAGGCGGCGATCGCGCGGGCTCTGCGGGCGGCCTCGCCGATGGCGACGCCCAACCGTCGGATCGTCGCCGTCGCCGACGACCTGCTCGGGCGGCGCGGACGCATGGTCGACGCCGTCGCGGCCATCGGCCGCGGGGCGGACGCCTGGGAAGGCGTCCCGTTCGGGCTGGCGCTCGACTGAGGCGCGGGATCGACCGTCCCGGCGGCGGGACCGCCTCAGCGGCCGCAGACGCCGAGATCGTCGGGCTCGGCCGTGCCGGCGGAGGCGAGCAGCCCGGCCGCGGCGAGCGGGACGGGGGCTGCCGTTGGGGAGCTCGCGGCGAGCGAGCCCTCCTCCTCGAGGGTGCGCACCGCGCCGACGAGCGGCGCGGTGGTCAGCCGTGCGACCGCCTCCGGCAGGCCCGCGACCTCCGCGACGACCGACGCCGCGACGTCTCCCGCGATCTCGGACATCGACCGGCCCGCGAGCGTGCGCACCAGATCCGCGAGGCCGTGATCGACGACGGCGAGCGACATCGTGCGTGCTCTGGCCCGGGCGAGATCGCGCGATCCGAGCGCGGAGAGGTCGAGATCCTCGGCGACGTCGAGATCGAGCTCGGCCGTCGCGTCGGCGAGGCCCGGCGCGTCGAGGCAGACGAGACGCAGGCGCAGGCGCCCGGGGCGCAGCACCGCGTCGGCGGCGACGTCGAGGCCCAGATGCGGGCCGCCCTCGAGCCCCGCCGCGTCGAGCCCCTGCGCGGAGGCGGAGGCGGCGATGGTGCGCGCCTGCTCCTCGATCGGCGTCCCGGCGAGGAGCGTGGCGGAGGCCCGCGCGCCGCGCAGGTCGAGCCGCGCCCGCGAGGCGGACGAGCCGAGGTTGACGTAGACGCCGCCCGACTCGGCGACGAACACCGCCGGCTCGGCCCCCGGCCGCCGGGCGCGGAAGAGCAGATCCTCGAAGGCGAGCGAGAACAGCCGCGCGGCGTCCTCGGGCGCGTCGGCGAGGCCGAGAGCGGCTTGCGCGACCCGGGTGAGGTTGCGCGGCGAGCCTTCGAGCGCCAGGCTGCCGAGGGTGAACTCGGCCGCGCCGGCGAAACGTGCGCTGCCCGAGACGCCCCGCGCGCCGAAACCGGCGATGTCGAGCGTCGGGATGCCGGGCGCGTCCTCACCCGCCTCGACGGTGCGGGCGACGAGGCCGTCGAGCACGAGGTGCTCGGCGGAGAATCGCGAGGCGAAGCTGCCGCGCGCCGGATCGTCGACGCCGCGGCGAATCTCGATGGCGACGTCCTCGATCACGACGTCCGACGGCGCCGGGGCCTCGGGCAGCACGCCGGTGGCGGCGGCGCCGAGCGAGCGCAGCGCCTCGTCGGAGAGGACGACGAGATCGGCGCCGAGCGTGCCGGCCTCGTTCTCCAGCGTGAAGCCCTCGAGCACGAGGTGCTCGCCCACGAGCGCGGCGTTCGCCGCGGCGAGCCGCGTGCCGCGCCAGCCGATCGAGAGGGAGAGGCCGCTGGCGGTGAGGTCCGGCGCGATCCGCTGCACGTCGCCGCCGGTGCCGTCGCCGAGCGGGTGGTCGGAGGGCAGGCGCACGGCGAGGGGCCCGCCGTCCCAGGCCACGCTCGACCAGGTCGCGCGCTCGAGCAGGGGATGGGCCCGGGAGAGGAAGCGACCGAGCACCACCTCCGGCACCTCGACGCGCTCGGGGGGAAGCACCTGCGGCGGAGGTTGCTGGACGATCTGCGGGGCGACCGCCTGCGCGGCGGCGGAGCGCGGCGCGAGCCCCGCACCGAGCGCGAGCGCGATCAGGGCCACGCCCGCGAGGCGCGCGGCGCGGGTGGACGACGACGAACCGGTCATTGGGCCCAACCCGGCCTCCATGCATCCGCCGGCGCGGCGCCGGCATAGGGGTCGCCGCGCTGGCCGTCGAAGCGGCCGGCCCACCAGCCCCCTCCGCCGCGGGGCTCGGGCTCCGGCTGGGGCTCGGGCTCGGGGGCGAGCCAGTAGGGCATCGCCTCGGCGGCGAAGAGCGGCGCGTCGATCGTCGCCGTGGTGATGCCCGCGGCGCGGGCCTCGCGCAGGAAGGAGGCGGCGACGGGCGCCGCGAAGGAGCCGCCGGTCGCCCGCCGGCCGTTGATCGAGGGCAGCGGACGATCGTCGTCGCGCCCGATCCAGACGGCGAAGGCGAGATCGCCGGTGCGGCCGACGAACCAGTTGTCGCGGTGCTCCTGCGAGGTGCCGGTCTTGCCGATGACGCCGTCGGGCCCGTTGGAGAAGGCGCCCGCCGCCGTGCCGCGCAGGACGACGCCGCGCATCATGCGCTCGAGATCCTCGAGGTTCTCGCGGCTCGTGATGTCGCTGCTGCGCGGGTCGAGCGCCGCCATGCCGAGCGCCATCCGGTAGGGTGAGGTCTCGACCGCGCCGATCGAGGCCGAGGGGAAGAGCAGGCCGCGCTCGTCGGGCGGGTAGAGGCTCGCGGAGACGGCGACGCGGCGCACCTCCTCCATGCCGACATGCATCGCGAGGCGGGCGGCGACCTGGTTGTAGCTGCGCTCGAGCGCCGTGAAGACCGGCGTGTAGCTGCCGCCGCCGCCGTCGTAGTTGCCGGGCGACCAGACCTCGTTGCCCACCGCGACCGTGATCGGGCCGTTGAGCACCCAGTCCTGCGGCCGCACGCCGCCATCCAGGGCGGCGAGCCAGACGAAGGGCTTGAAGGCGGAGCCGGGCTGGCGCTGGGCGCGGGTGCGGTCGAAGCCGCTCGCCCAGCTGCGGCTCCCGCCCACCGAGGCGATCACCTCGTTGGTGGCGAGGTCGATCGCGACGAGCGCGCCCTGGACCCGCGGACGGCCCTGCACCTCGCCGTCGGGGAGGAGGACGAAGACGTCGCCGAGCTGCGCCCCGCGGGGGAGCTCCGGCACGGCGGGGGCGGGGGCGTCGGCCGCGGTGGCGCCGGTCGTGTCGACGGGGTCGCGCGGCTCGACGATCGGGCCGTTCGGGCCCGCGATCACCCTCAGGAAGCCGTCCGGCAGGCGGGCGACGACGCGGTCCGCGGCGAGCCAGAGCGCGTCGGGGTTCGCCGCGGCGCGCTCGAGCACGCGCTCCGGCACGCGGCCGAGCGGCGCATCGGGCAGGCGGCGGTTCGCCGGCTCCAGCACCGCGTCGAGCGCGCGCTGCGCCATCGCCTGCGCGTCGGCCTCGATCGTGGTGACGAAGGGCCGGTCGGCCGGCTGGTCGAGATAGGTTCCCGTGCCCAGGAAGCGGCGGGCTTCCGACAGCGCCCAGTAGTCGGGATCCGCGGGCGCGGGGCCGGCGCGGGGCGGCGGCGGCGGCGGTGCCACCGCGATCGCGGTGGCCTGCGCCGCGTCGCGCGCGGCCGCGTCGATGAATCCGACCTCGGCCATGCGGGAGAGGACGTGGTCGCGCCGGGCCTTCGCCCGATCGGCGCTGCGCAGCGGGTCGAGCCCCGAGGGCGCGCGCAGCACGCCGGCGAGGAAGGCGTGCTCGGGCAGCGTCAGGGCGTCCCAGTCGCGGCCGAACCAGTTGCGCGCGGCATTGGCGGCGCCGTCCGAGCGTCGGCCGAAATAGACCGCGTTGGCGTAGCTCTCGATGATCTCGTCCTTGGTGGCGACGCTCTCGGTCATCACCGCGACGATCGCCTCGGCGACCTTGCGCTCGAGCGTCGCCGAATCGCCGACGAGCGCGTTCTTGGCGAGCTGCTGGGTCAGCGTCGATCCGCCGCCGGCGTCGGAGCGGCCGCCGAGTGCGCCGATCACGGCGCGGCCGAGGCCGGCGGGATCGAGCCCCATGTGCCGCTCGAAGCTCGCGTCCTCGACGGCGACGAGCGCCTCGACGAACGGATCCGGCAGATCCGCGTAGCGCATCGTGGCGCGGTCGACGCCGAGTCGGCCCGCGATCTCGCCACCCCGGTAGGCGATCGCAATCGAGCGGGAGGCGCCCGCCGCTTCCGTCCCGTGCAGCGCCAGTACGGGCTTGGCGTCCACGACGCCCACCGGCCCCGCGACGATGGGGGCGCCGAGAGCGACGAGCGCGGCGAGGGCGGTGAACGCGTCGGACATGATTCGGCGTTTCTCCAGGAAGGAACTAGTCGGCGCTTCGCCCGAACGCGCACACGCGAGCCGCTGCGATTCTCATTTGCACCCTAACATCCGTTACGTCCAGGTTGACGCCCGGCGAATGCGAGGCACCGTATCGCTTTCGCGCCACGGTGTGGAAAACTTGTGACGGCGCGCGCGAATCCGCGATCCCCGCGACAACGCCGCAGCCGGCGTTCGGATGCGGCGGCGGCCGTCGGAAGGGGCGTCACCCGTGAATCACCCGCCGGTCGACGCGTGCCGTTGCGACCCGCGGCCGGTCGGGCTATCGACCCCGGGCGAAGGAGCGTCTCCCCATGGTTCACCGGCCGCGCAGGGCCCTCGTCACCGGCACGGCCGGCTTCATCGGCTTCCACCTCGCGCGGCGCCTGCTCGCGGACGGGTGGCTCGTCACCGGCGTCGACGGGATGACGCCCTACTACGACGTCTCCCTGAAGCAGGCGCGCCACGCCCGCCTGCGGCGCTCCAACGCCTTCCACGCCCACGAGATCATGCTCGAGGACGACGCCGCGCTCCCGGACGCCTTCGACGCGGCGAAGCCCGACGTCGTCGTCCACCTCGCCGCCCAGGCCGGCGTGCGCTACTCGCTCGAGAACCCGCGCGCCTACGTCGACGCCAACCTCGTCGGCACCTTCAACGTGCTGGAGGGCGTGCGCCGGCACGCGCCCGCCCATTTCCTCCTCGCCTCGACGAGTTCGGTCTACGGCGCCAACACGGACATGCCCTTCGCCGAGACCGACCGCACCGACCATCCGCTGACGGTCTACGCCGCCACCAAGAAGGCGACGGAGACGATGGCGCATTCCTACGCCCACCTGTGGAAGCTGCCGACGACGGCGTTCCGCTTCTTCACGGTCTACGGCCCCTGGGGCCGGCCCGACATGGCGCTGTTCAAGTTCGTGCGCGCGATCCTCGCGGGCGAGCCGATCGAGATCTACGGCGAGGGCGCGATGCAGCGCGACTTCACCTACGTCGACGATCTCGTCGAGGCGATCGCGCGCCTGATCGAGGCGCCGCCGGTGGAGGGCGCGCCGGTCGCGCCGTGCGATTCGCTCTCGCCGGCGGCGCCCTGGCGGGCGGTGAACATCGCCGGCGGGCGCCCGGTCGGGCTCGTGCCCTTCGTCGAGACGATCGAGGCGGCGCTGGGGGTCGGCGCGAAGAAGATCCTGCTGCCCCTGCAGAAGGGCGACGTCCCCGCCACCTTCGCCCGCGCGGAGTTGCTCGAGGCGCTCACCGGCTACGTGCCCGCGACGCCCGTCGAGGAGGGCGTCCGGCGCTTCGTCGCGTGGTACCGCGAGCACTACGGGGTGCCCGCGACCTGATGGCGCAGGCGCACGACTCGAGCTAAGCCTCGCAGTGGCTCGGTTCGGGCCGCATCCGGGGGCGCGCGGCCGTGGGCGACGAGATCTTCTTCCTGCTGATCGCGCTCGCGGTCCTGTCGCTGCCGATCCTGGCGATCGCCGCCTTCGTGATCGCCTACGACGCCCGCCAGCGGGTGCGCGGGCTCGAGAGCCGCCTCCTCGCCGCCGAGGGCGCGCTCGTCGCGCTGCGCGCGACGACGCCTCCCCCACCGGCCGCCTCCGGCGAGGCGACGCGGAGCGTGGAGGACATCCCCGAGGCGATCCGCGAGGACGAGATCCGGGACGAGGCGCCGCCGCGCGCGGAGCCGGAGCAGCCTTCGGACCCCGCCCCCGAGCCCGCGCCGCCGCCGGAAATCCCTCCCCCGCCGCCTCCGCCCGCAATGCCGCCGCCGCGGCCGGGCCTGGAGGAGCGCTTCGGCACGCGCTGGGCGGTGTGGATCGGCGGCATCGCGCTGGCGCTCGGCGGCGTCTTCCTGGTGCGCGCCTCGATCGAGGCCGGCCTGCTCGGCCCCGGCGCGCGGATCGTGCTCGGCGCGCTGTTCGCGGCGGCGCTGATCGCCGGCGGCGAGGTGCTGCGGCGGCGCACGGCGCCGCTCCCCGCCTTCGGCAGCGCCTACGCGCCCGGCGCGCTCACGGCGGCGGGGGCGACGACGGCCTTCGCCGTGGTCTACGCGGCGTTCGCGCTCTATGGCTTCATCGGACCCGCCCTCGCCTTCGCGCTCCTCGCCGCGGTCGCGCTCGCCACGATGCTGGCGGCGGCCCTGCACGGACCCGCCCTCGCGGCGATCGGCCTCGTGGGCGCCTTCGCCGCCCCGCTGCTGGTCGAGAGCGAAACGCCGAGCCTCTGGCCGCTGCCGCCCTACCTCACGTTCGTCGCGATCGCCGCCTACGGCGTCGCGCGGCTGCGGCGCTGGCGCTGGCTCGCGCTGTGCGCCGCGGCCGGCGCCGCGCTGTGGGCGCTGGTGCTGACGCTGCTCGCCTTCGGCGACCATGCGCCCGGCCTCGTCCACATCGCGCTCCAGACGGCGCTCGCCGCCGGCGCCTTCGTCGTCCTGCCCTACGGACGGGATCGCGCGCCGCGGCCCGTTCTCGACCTCGTCGCGACCGCGGTCCTTGCGGGCTTCGCCGCCCTCGCGCTGCTCGCCCTCCAGAGCGGGGACGTCGGGCCCGCGGCCCGGGTCGCCTTCGCCGGCGCCGTCGCGGCCGTCCTGACCGCGACCGCCCTGCGCTTCGCCCCCGCCGCCGCGGGAGCGCTCCTCGCTGCGATCGTCGTGGCGGGCGCGCTCGCGACCTGGCCGTTGGCCTGGGAGATGGCCGCCGAGCCGCAGCGCCTCGTCCCCGGCGGCGTCGCGCGCACGCCCTGGCCGGAGGCGCTGGGGACCTTCCTCGCCTTCGCGGTCCTGGCGGGGTCGGCGATCGCGGCGGCGTCCGGCCTGCGGCTCCTGCGCGGCGCGGCCCTGCCGCGCCTGCCCGCCGCGGCGCTCGCCGCCGCCGCCTCGGGCGCGCCGCTCCTCGTGCTGGTCACCGTCTACTGGGTGCTCACCGACGCCTTCCGGAGCCTCGACGCCGCCCCCGTGGTGCCGTTCGCGGCGGTCGCCGCCGGTCTCGCTTTCGCCTATGCCGGGATCGCCGCATGGCTCCGGCCGCGGCTCGCGGGGGAGGACGGGGAGACGGCGGGGCGCCTCCTCCTGGCCGGCAGCGCGGCGGCGGCGCTCGCGGCGCTCTCCGCCGGCCTCGTCTTCACCCTCGACCGCGGCTCGCTGACGGTGGCGCTGGCGCTCTCGGCGCTGGGCAGCGCGTGGGTCGCCGATCGGACCGGCATCGCCACGCTCAGGCTGGCGGTGGGCGTGCTGGGAGTCGTCGTGCTGGCGCGGCTCGTCGCCGATCCCGTGCTCGCCGACGATCCGGGCCGCACGATCCTCCTCAACTGGCTCCTCGTCGGCTACGGCGTGCCCGCGGTCGCCTTCGCGCTGGCGGCGCGGCTCCTCGCCCGCACTCGCCGGGACGGCGTCTCGCGCTTCGCCGAGAGCCTCGCCTTCGTGCTCGGCGCCTTCCTCGTCTTCTTCCAGATCCGCCACGCGCTCCACGGCGGCGACCCGCTGGCGCAGGCGACGGATCACGTCGAGATCGGCCTGCTCGCCACCGCCTCCCTCGCCTTCTCGGTCCTGGCGACGCGTCTCGACATCGCCCGCCGCGACCCCGTCACCGGAATCGCGAGCCTCGCCTTCGCGGTGGTCTCGCTCGCGCTCGTGGTGCTCGGCCTCGCGGTCGGCGCGAACCCGCTCCTGACGGACGAGCCGATCGCCGGCGCCGCGGTCCTCAACGACCTCCTCCTCGCCTACGCGCTCCCGGCTCTCCTCGCCGCCGTGCTGGCGCGCGCGGCGCGCGGGGTGCGCCCGCCCTGGTTCGTCGCCGCCGCCGGCTGGCTCTCGCTGGCGCTCGGCGTCGCATGGATCGGCCTCGCGATCCGTCACGCGGCGCTCGGGGCGCGGGTCGGGCTCGAGCGGCCGGCGACGGAGGCCGAGACGTGGGCGTACTCCGCGGCGCTGATCGCGCTCGCGCTCGCCGCGCTCGCCGTCGGCTTCCTGCGGGACTCGCGCCGCGCACGCCTCGTCGCGATGGCGTTCCTGGCGGCGGCGGTCGTCAAGGTCTTCCTCGTCGATCTCGCCAACCTCGAGGGCGTGCTGCGGGCGGTCTCCTTCATCGGTCTCGGTCTCGCGCTGGTGGGGATCGGCCTCGTCTGGCAGCGTCTCCTGGCGCGACGCCCCGCGCCGGACGGGGGAGGAGCCCGAGAGGGGGCGTAGGCGGGGCGTAGGCGGGGGATGGATCGGCGCGCCCCGATCGCTATGCTGCCGCCCCGACGACCGCATCCGCCACGGGAGATCGCATGACCATCGCCGTCGAGACCGTCGAGACGACACCCTTCCCGGACCAGAAGCCCGGCACGTCCGGCCTGCGCAAGAAGACCGCGGTGTTCCGTCAGCCGCACTACGTCGAGACCTTCGTCCAGGCGATCCTCGACGGCGTGCCCGACAAGGCGGGCGCGACGCTCGTGGTGGGCGGGGACGGGCGCTACCTCGTGCGCGAGGTCGTGCAGGTGATCGTGCGCATGGCCGCGGCGAACGGGATCGGCCGGCTCGTCGTCGGCGCCGAGGGGCTGCTCTCGACCCCCGCCGCCTCGGGCCTGATCCGCGCGCGCGGCGCCGCAGGCGGAATCGTGCTCTCGGCGAGCCACAATCCCGGCGGCCCGGACGGCGACTTCGGCATCAAGTTCAACGTCTCCCACGGGGGCCCGGCGCCGGAGAGCGCCACGCGCGCGATCCACGAGCGGGCGAGCGCCATGACCGCCTACCGGATCGCCCGCGCGCCGGACCTCGACCTCGGCTCCCTCGGCGAAACCCGGCTCGGCGACACGATCGTCGAGATCGTCGACCCCGTCGCGGACTACGCGGAGCTGATGGCGCGGTTCGTCGATCTCGACGCCATCGCCGGCTTGTTCGCCCGCGGCTTCCGCATGCGCTTCGACGCGATGAGCGCCGTCACCGGCCCCTACGCGACGGCGATCCTGGAGGAGCGGCTCGGCGCGCCGGCGGGCACCGTCGTCAACGGCACGCCGCTCCCCGATTTCGGCGGGCACCATCCCGACCCGAACCCCGTCCACAACGCCGGGCTCGTGGCGCTCATGACCGGCCCCGACCGACTCGACTTCGCGGCGGCCTCCGACGGCGACGGCGACCGCAACATGATCGTCGCGCCGGGCATGTTCGTCACGCCCAGCGATTCGCTCGCGATCCTCGCGGCGCACGCGCATCTGGCGCCGGGCTACGCGAACGGCATCGCCGGCGTCGCCCGCTCGATGCCCACGAGCCGCGCCGTCGACCGCGTCGCGGAGGCGCTCGGCGTCACGGCCTACGAGACGCCCACCGGCTGGAAGTTCTTCGCCAACCTCCTCGACGCCGGGCTGATCTCGCTGTGCGGCGAGGAGAGCGCCGGAACCGGCTCGTTCCACGTGCGTGAGAAGGACGGCCTGTGGGCGGTGCTCCTGTGGCTCGACATCCTGGCGAAGACCGGCGAGAGCGCCGACGCGCTGGTACGCGCGCACTGGAAACGGTTCGGGCGCGACTACTACCAGCGCCACGACTACGAGGAGGTCGACGCCGAGGCGGCCGCGGCGCTCATGGACGACCTGCGCGCGCGCCTGCCTGCGCTCCCGGGCACGGTGGTCGCGGGGCTGCGCGTCGAGGCGGCGGACGATTTCGCCTATACCGATCCCGTGGACGGCTCCGTCACCGCCGCGCAGGGCGTGCGGGTCTATTTCGCCGACGGCGGCCGCGCGGTCTACCGCCTGTCGGGCACCGGCACGGCGGGGGCGACGCTGCGGGTCTACCTCGAGCGCTTCGAGCCCGCGGACGGCGACCACGACCTCGACGTGGGCGCGGCGCTGGCGGAGGTGGTCGCCGCGGCGCGGGAGATCGCCGGCATCGAGGCGCGAACCGGCCGAGCCGAGCCGAGCGTCGTCACCTGACGGGCGATCACCTCCGACCCCCGTCCGCGAGCCGCCTCCTCAGCCGACGTCGCCGGCGTCGTCGAGGGCGTCCCCCGCCTCCGCCACCACGGCGGCGTCGCCCCGCTCGCCGCCGACCGGCCTGGAGCGCACCTGCGGCAGGGCGCGCGGATGCTCCGCCTGGAGCCAGGCGATCAGCGCCTCGCGCACGGCGCACCGCAGGTCCCACGCCTCCGCGGGGGTGCGGGCGCTCATCAGGCCGCGGACGATCATCGTGTCGCGCCCCGCGTCGATCACCTGGAGCCCCACGACGTCGCCGTCGAACAGCGGGTTCTCGCGCACCAGCGCCTCGAGGCGCGCGCGGATCGCCGCGACCGGCGCGCCGTAGTCCACGTGCAGCACCACCGCGCCGATCAGCTGCGGCGCCTCCCGCGTCCAGTTCTGGAAGGGCTGCTCGATGAAGCGCTTGAGCGGCACGATCAGCCGGCGCAGGTCCCAGAGCCGCACGACGACGTAGCTCGTGCGGATGTCCTCGATGAAGCCGAACTCGCCCTCGACGATCACCGCGTCCTCGAGCCGCATCGGCTGGGTGATGGCGATCTGCAGGCCGGCGATGATGTTGGAGAGCACCGGCTGCGCCGCGAGCCCGATCACGAGCCCCGCGACGCCCGCCGAGGCGAACAGGCTCGTGCCGTACTGCCGCGCCACCGGGCTCGTGGTCAGCAGCGCCGCCACCGTGAGGAAGACCACCAGGATGACCGCGATCCGGCGCAGGAGCCGCACCTGCGTCGCCGCCTTGCGCGCGAGGCTCGCGTCCGCGCTCTCCCCCGGCAGGCGGCGCAGGTAGATCCGAGCCGCGACGTCGACGACGATGATCATCGCCCAGCCGAGGACGACGATGACGGCCAGCAGGAGGAGGTAGGCGATCCAGCCCCGCGTCTCGCCGGAGAGCGGCACCGCCGGCAGCGCACCCGCGACGGCGACGAGCACCAGGGCGAGCCGGGTCGGGCGCCGAATGCGATCGAGGATGTCGCGGCCGAACTCCCCGGCCCGGCGGCCGACCGTGGCGCGTATCGCCCGCACGATCAGGGCGTGGACGACGAGCGCGGCCAGGGCGAAGAGGGACAGGACGATCGCCGCCTGCGCCCAGGCGGGCAGGCCCGCGACCATGCCGCCCGCATCGCGGGCGAGCGCTGCGATGCGCTCCACTTCGATCTCCCCCGGCTCGCGGTGTGGGGAGCGAACGCGGCGGCGAGCGCGGCGGTTCCGGCGGAGCGGCGGGATCGGCGCTCTAGGCGTACCAGCACGAGTTCCGCCTCCCCCTTCGCTTCCGAGCGGCCGTGGACGATGCGGGCGTCGTCGCCCGTCAGCGCGTGAGGGACACGCGCCGCTCGTAGATGTCCCGCGCGATCGCCTCGAAATGCGTCACCAGCGTCGTCACCTCGGAGGTGAAGGCGTGGCGGGCCGACGACGCGCAATCGGCCAGCAGCGTCCTCGTCGTCGCGTCGGAGACCGCGAAGCCGACGGTGAAGACCTCGACGCCTTCGCCGCGGAGGCTGGCGCAGATGGTATGCATCCGATCGTTGAGCAGCGCGGTGTGGTTCCTGGAGTCGAACTCCGCGCTGTCCGAGAGGCGGCCGTAGGCGGTGTAGTCGCTGTCGCCCGAGGGCGCGTGACCCGTGTAGAAGCCGTTCACGCCGTCGGTCATGAACACGACGATGCGCTGGTACTGCGCGTCCACCGGCGCATTCGGCCAGGGGTCGGGTCCCCACAGCCCGTCCCAGCGCGCAGAGAGCATGCGCCAGCCCCACAGGAGTCCGACATGGCCGAACGTCCCCCCGCGGTGCCATGCCTCGAACCGGTCGATCTCCCCGAGCAGCCGTGCGCGGTCGTCCGTGAAGGGGACGATGGCGTTCTTCGGGCAGCCGAGATTGGGGCCGCGGCCGTCGTTCGACTGCGCGTTGGTGTTCCAGCTCTCGTCGACGTCGTTGGGCAGGTACGAGTTGAAGCGGTTGCTCGGTGCGCCGGCGCCGGTCCAGGAGGGCCAGTAGTAGGGCGCGAAGGCGCCGCTCGCGGGCGGCGCGTCGGTCAGCTCCTCGGGCGAGCCGGCGCGCTCCATGACGCACCCCGCCCAGCCGTCGGCCACCCAGCAGGTGTTGCCGCGCTGGACGCCCGGGCACGGACCGCCGCCCTCCCATTCGGAGAGGGTGCCGATGTGGCACAGGCCCTGGGTCCAGCTGACGCCGGTCCCCTTGCACAGGTTCTGCGGCACCTCGCTTGCGTGCCAGACGTACCGGTTGCGTGCGATCGCTCCGAGGCCACCCGGCGCGGGTGCGAGCCAGCCGGCGTTCCCCCGCCCGATGTTGACCGTGGCCGAATAGGGCACGATCGCGATGCGCACGATGTCCGACGCCTCACCCTCCGGCAGCAGCGTCTCGACGAAGGTGCGCGCGGAGGTGCGCAGCGCGTTGATGCGCCCGCCCTTCATCGAGCCCGTCACGTCGACGACGAGCACGACCTCGTAGAGGCGGCTCGAGGTCTGCGCCTCCGCCTCCAGCGTGAAGGGGATCGTGTCGAACCCGATCACCCGCACGATCCGGGTGCGCAGGCTGCCCTGAACGGTGATGCGCACGCGCCGCACGCCGGTCTCCGCATCCGTGAAGACGACGGGATCGACGCTGGTGATCGTCACGTCCTCGTGGAGGTTTCCGACGAGGGTGGCGAGCATGGTGCGGGCGTAGTCTTCCGAGCCGACCTGCTCCGTACGCGTCACGGTGGCGAGCGCCGTGCGGTCCATGGCGGTGAGAATCTGCGGGCGCACCGACGTCGCGCGGCCATAGTCGACGGCCGCCCCCGCCAGGCCGAGGAGGGGCAGGATGGAGAGCGCGAAGGCGACCGCGATCGTGCCGCGGCGGTCTGCGAGGAGCCTTTGGAGCATACGCGAGAACATCGCTCGGACCATCCCGTGGATCGAGGGGCTACCGCTGCCCGGCCGCACCCTGCGAGGAGCGTTACCAGCAGCGTCTTCAATTCGTGCGAATGCGATCGCGAGAATGCGCGCCGAGGTATTAACCTTGCGTCAACTCTCGCCGCCGTGGGCGGGACGACCCGGGAGGGCGACCGACCGGATTTCCCTCCGTGGTGCGATGCTCTACAGATCGCACATGGCCGCCTTCGACGACGAGACCCCGCCCGACGCCGATGCGCTGCGCGATGCGCTGATCGCCCTCCTCGATCTCGACGTCGCCGCGGGTGTCGACTGCGCGCTCGACGAGACGCCGCACGACCGCTTCGCCGAGACGGCGCGGCAGCGGCAGGAGGCGCACGGGGAGGAAGCGCGCCGGGAGGAAGCGCGCCCTCGGCCCGCCCCGGCCGACGCGCGCCGCGGGCCGCCGCGGGAGCGCCCGCAGCCCGCCGACGCGCGCAGCCCCGCCCGCCCCGCCGTCTCCCCCGACGCCCTCGATCCCGAGGGGGCGGTGGCGAGCGCCCGCGCGCTCGCGGAGGCGGCCGAGGACCTGCCCGCGCTCGAGCGTGCGCTCGCGGCCTTCGAGGGCTGCGCGCTCAAGGCCTCGGCGCGCAGCCTCGTCTTCGCCGACGGCAGGCCCGGCGCGCGGGTGATGATCGTCGGCGAGGCGCCGGGCGCCGAGGAGGATCGCTCGGGCATCCCCTTCGTCGGGCGCGCGGGGCAGCTCCTCGACCGCATGCTCGCCGCCATCGGGCTTTCGCGCACCGACGTCTACATCGCCAACGTCGTGCCCTGGCGTCCACCGGGCAACCGCACGCCGACGCCCCAGGAGGTCGCCGCCTGCCTGCCCTTCACCCGCCGCCAGATCGCGCTCGGCGATCCCGACATCCTCGTGTGCATGGGCGCGCCGGCGACGCAGCACCTGCTCGGGGTGCGCGAGGGCATCACCCGGGCGCGCGGGCGCTGGCTCGACTACGACACCGGCCGGCGCACGATCCGCGCCATGCCGATGCTCCACCCGGCCTACCTCCTGCGCAATCCGGTGGTGAAGCGCCTCGCCTGGCGCGACCTGCGTGCGCTGCGCGCCGCGCTCGCGGAGGGCGCGGCCGCTCAGGCTTCCGACAGCCCGCCGAGATAGGCCCGCGCCTCGGGGTCGTGCGCCGCGTGCAGCCCCGCCGCCGCCTGGCGCGCGAAGCGCAGGGTCAGCGCCTTGCGCCGCGCCGGCGCCAGCGGGTGATGCGGCGGCTCGCGCAGGATCTCGGCGCCGAAGCCGTCCGCGAGGATCAGGCCCGTCTCGATCGGCAGGATGTCGATGGGCGTGCCCGCGTCGACGGCGAAGTAGAGCCGATCGCAGAAGTCGCGGTAGTCCGGCCACTTCCGATCCGCGCGGAAGTCCCGCACGCTCGACTTGATCTCGACGATCGAGACGCTGCCGTCGCGCGCCAGCGCGATCACGTCGGCCCGCCGGCCGGAGCGCAGGGTGAACTCGCACAGCGTGACGCAGTCGTGCGCCGCGAACAGCCGGCGCACGCCCCGCTGGATGGCGAGGGCCGTCGGCGACTGACGCCCGTCGGGGCGTGCCGGGGACTGGCGCGGGGCTGACGCGAGCACGGTCATGCTTCGTTCCTAGCACGGCGTGATCGAAGAGGGAACATCGACGTCACTGTTCACGGGCGCGCCACGGGCGATCGCAGCGGGGAGGAGCCCCCCGCCGCGGGCGCATCCGGCGCGCGTCAGCCGCGCTCCAGCGCGGCGACGATCGCGTCGCCCATCTCCGTCGTCGAGACCGCGTTCGCGCCCTCGCCCGCGATGTCCTTGGTGCGCGCGCCCGAGGCCAGTGCCGTGGTGATCGCGGCCTCGAGCCGGTCCGCCGCCTCGACGAGGCCGAAGGAGTAGCGCAGGCACATGGCGAGCGAGCCGATCATCGCGATCGGGTTGGCCAGGCCCGCGCCGGCGATGTCCGGCGCCGAGCCGTGGACCGGCTCGTAGAGCGCCTTGCGCTTGCCGGTCTGCGGGTCCTCGGCGCCGAGCGAGGCCGACGGCAGCATGCCGAGCGAGCCCGTCAGCATCGCCGCGACGTCGGAGAGGATGTCGCCGAAGAGGTTGTCGCAGACGATGACGTCGTACTGCTTGGGCCGGCGCACGAGCTGCATGGCGCAATTGTCGGCGAGCACGTGCTCCAGCGTCACGTCGGCGTAGTCCCGTGCGTGGACGCCGGTGACGACCTCCTTCCACAGCACCCCCGACTTCATCACGTTGTGCTTCTCCGCCGAGGAGACCTTGTTGCGGCGCTTGCGCGCCAGCTCGAAGGCGACACGGGCGATGCGGTCGATCTCGCCGGTCGTGTAGAGCTGCGTGTCGACGGCGCGCTTCTCGCCGTTCTCGAGCCCGACGATCTCCTTGGGCTCGCCGAAATAGACGCCGCCGGTGAGCTCGCGCACGATGACGATGTCGAGCCCCTCGACCAGCTCGGGCTTGAGCGACGAGGCGCTCGCCAGCGCCGGGTAGCAGATCGCCGGGCGCAGGTTGGCGAACAGCCCCAGATCCTTGCGCAGGCGCAGCAGACCCGCCTCCGGACGGTGCTCGTAGGGCACGCCCGCCCACTTCGGCCCGCCCACCGCCCCGAACAGCACGGCGTCGGCGGCGTCGGCGAGGCGCATCGCGTCCTCCGAGATCGCCTTGCCGTGCGCGTCGTACGCGGCGCCGCCGACGAGATCCGTCTCCGTCTCGAAGGAGGCGACGCCGGCCCTGGTCAGCCAGGAGACGATCTTGACGACCTCCCCCATCACCTCGGGGCCGATCCCGTCGCCGGGGAGGAGGAGGAGCTTGTGCGTCGCCATGGCGTGAGGTCCGCTTCGTGATTGCGCTGGCGAGCCTTGTGACGGAGGGAGCCCACGGGGGCAAGAGGGAGCGGCGCGGGGGCGGGATGCGGTGGGTCCTCGCTGGACGATGGCGCACGATGCACAGCCCGCGCCTGCGCGAACGCCGCTGGCGGTGAGGGAGCCGCGCCGGTAGGGTCGGGCGACGACGAGATGCCGGAGGACGACGGGCATGGCGAAGATCGCGCTGGTGACGGGGGCGGGGTCCGGGATCGGGGCGGCGGCGGCCGTGGAGCTGGCGCGGGGCGGGTTCGACCTCGTGCTCGCCGGGCGCCGGCCGCAGCCGCTGGAGGACGTCGCCGGCGAGGTCCGGACCCTCGGCCGCGAGGCGCTGTGCGTCCCCACCGACGTCGCCGACGAGGCCGCGGTCGAAGCGCTCTTCGCGGCGATCGTCGCCCGCTTCGGCCGGCTCGACCTCCTCTTCAACAACGCCGGCCTGTTCGCGAAGGGCGTCGAGATCGACGCGCTTTCGGTGGAGGAGTGGCGTCGCTCCGTCGACGTCAACCTCACCGGCGCCTTCCTGTGCGCGCGCTCCGCCTGGGGGCTGATGAAGCGCCAGGACCCGAAGGGCGGGCGGATCATCAACAACGGCTCGATCTCCGCCCACACGCCGCGGCCGAACTCGGCGCCCTACACGGCCACCAAGCACGCGATCACCGGCCTGACCAAGGCGCTCGCCCTCGACGGGCGGGCGCACGACATCGCGGTCGGGCAGATCGACATCGGCAACGCCGAGACGGAGATGGTGCGCGCACTCGAGGCCGCCCGCGCGGACGCGCCCGGCGCGCCGCCGCCGCAGCCCACCATGGACGTCGCCCACGCCGCGCGCGCCGTCGCCCACATGGCGAGCCTGCCGCTCGACGCGAACGTGCTGTTCATGACGGTGATGGCGACGAAGATGCCGTTCGTCGGGCGCGGCTGAGCCGGCGCGGAGGCGAACGGCTTGCAGTGCACCACATCGCGGCGATCCGCCGCGCCGCGCACCGGCATGTCGGCGACCTATCATCATCCTCCGGAGCTGCGCGCTCGCGCACGCAGGAGGTACGCATGTTCGCGCCCCCGACCCGCGCCGAGGGTCTCGCCCGCCTCGCCCGCTTCGTGCCGCGGGCGGGCAGCGCCTATGCCGCGAACCGCAACGAGGACCGCGGGCCGCGCGACCGCGCCAACGTCTCGACGCTGTCCCCCTGGGTCCGCCATCGCCTCGTGAGCGAGCGCGAGGTGCTGGCCTCGGTCCTCGCGGAGCACGGCCTCGAGGAGGCCGAGAAGTTCGTGCAGGAGGTGCTCTGGCGCACCTACTGGAAGGGCTGGCTGGAGCAGCGCCCCGCGATCTGGGAGCGCTACCTCGAGCGCCTCGCCGCCGACCTGCGGGCGCTGGACAGCGATCTCTCGCTGCGCCGGCGGGTCGAGGAGGCGACGGCGGGGCGCACCGGCATCGCCGGCTTCGACGACTGGGCCCGCGAGCTGGTCGAGACCGGCTACCTGCACAACCACGCGCGGATGTGGTTCTCGTCGATCTGGATCTTCACCCTGCGCCTGCCCTGGACGCTCGGCGCGGACTTCTTCCTGCGCCACCTCCTCGACGGCGACCCCGCCTCGAACACGCTCTCCTGGCGCTGGACGGCGGGGCTGCAGACGCCGGGCAAGACCTATCTCGCGCGGGCCGACAACATCGCCCGCTTCACCAACGGCCGCTTCGCGCCCGGCGGCCTCTCGCGCAGCGCCGAGCCGCTTTCAGAGCCGCCGCCGCCCGCGCCCGCGGGCGTGCCGCCGGCGGACAGGCCGCGGGCGGTCGAGGCGGCGCTCCTCGTCACCGAGGAGGACATGACGCCCGAGCACTGGGAGATCGGGCCGGTGCGGCCGAGGGCGGTGCTCGTCGGCCACGCCACCGCCGCACGCTCGATCCTGCCGCCGTCCGGGCCGGTACGCGCCTTCGCCGAGGGCGCCGTCGCCGACGCCGCGGCGCGGGCGGCGGACCATTACGGCGTCCCGGCGCACGCGGTCTCGCTCGCGCCGCAGGCGCTGACCGACGCGGCACGGGCCCTGCGCGTCGGCGCGCTGGTGACCGCCTGGGCGCCGGTCGGGCCGGCGGCGCGGGCGCTCGCCCGGGCGGAGGCGTCGCTGGCGGATGCCGGCGTCGCGCTCCTGCGGCTGCGGCGCCCGCTCGACGAGCGCGCCTGGCCGCACGCCACCCGCGGCTTCTTCGCCTTCCGCAAGGCGATACCGGACCTGCTCGCCGCCGAGGGGCTGATCCCGCCCGGCGCCCCGGCGCGCGCGGCCCGGTGAGTCCCGCGCGGCGCCGCGCGCCTCACAGGCTCATCGCCACACGCATCCCCTCCAGCATGGCCGCGTGCATGTTGCGCGAGGCGACCGCATCGCCGATCCGGGCGAGGACGAAACGCCCGGACGGATTCGTGACCGGGAAGTCGAAGCGGTCCTCGCCGATGCGGTCGAGGCCGAGCACGCCGCCATTCGACGCGTGCGGCACGAGCGCCTGCCAGATCTCGTCGACGGGCGTGGTGCCGTTCTCGATGACGAGCCAGTCGGCCTCGATCAGGTCCGGCTCCCCGGTGAGCGTGTTCGCGAGCCGGACGCCGAGCCCGTTGCCGCGGCTCTCGACCCCGACGAGCGCACGGTTCGGCACGAACGTCACGCCGAGCCGGAAGAGCGCGCGCAGCGCGACCGCACGCGTGGTGGGGCCGAGATCCTGGAGCGGCATCTCGTCGGGCGTGACGAAGATCACCCGCGCGCCGGCCTGCGCCCCCGGTCGCGACGCGATCCTGCGCGCAGCGACCTCCGCCGCCGCGGCGGCGGCGTGGCTGCCGATCTCGTCGTAGACGACGAGCGAGCCCTCCGGCCGCACGGCGCCGCCGAGGAGGTCGTGCACGCTGGCGATCCGCTCGGCGCCGGGCACGTCCGGGATCGCCGGCAGCCCGCCGGTGGCGAGGACGACGACGTCGGCGTCCGCGTCGAGCACGTCCTGCGCCTCCAGGTAGGAATCACAGCGCACGTCGACGCCCGCACGCGCCACCTCGTCGACGAGCCAATCGACGACGCCGAGCGTCTGGCGGCGCACCGTGCCCGCGCCCGCGAGCAGCAGCTGGCCGCCGAGACGTGGTGCGGCCTCGTGCAAGGTCACCGCGTGACCGCGCAGGGCCGCGACCCGGGCCGCCTCGAGCCCGCCCGGGCCGCCGCCGACGACGAGAACGCGCTTGCGCGCGCCCGGCGTCGACGGGACGACGTGGGGAAGCGTCAGCTCCCGCCCCGTCGCGACGTTGTGCCCGCACACCGCCGCCTTGCCCTGGTTCACCCGGTCGACACAGTAACCGAGCCCGACGCAGGGGCGGATGCGTGCCTCCTCGCCGCGCTCGAGCTTCGCCACGAGATGCGGATCGGCCATGTGGGCGCGAGTCATGCCGACCATGTCGACGAGCCCCTCCGCGAGGCCGAATCGCGCCGTGGCGAGGTCGGCGACGCCGCCCGCGGCGAGGACCGGCACGCCCGCGGCCGCGCGGATGCGCCCGGCGGCCGCGAGGTGCCCGACCTCGCCCATGCCCATCGGCGGCACCCATTCGGCGAGGCCGAGATTGTCGTAGGGCGCGCCCGCCACGACGTTCAGGAAATCGATCGCCCCCGTCCCCGCGAGCGCCTGCGCGATCGCCACGCAATCCTCCGCCGAGAGCCCACCGCCGCGGCGCTCGTCACCCGCGATGCGCAGGCCGAGCGCCGGCTCCGGGCCGATCGCGTCCCGCACGCCGCGGACGATGTCGAGCACCGCCGCGAGACGCTGCTCCAGCGGGCCGCCGAGCGCGTCCTCGCGGCGGTTGGCGTGCGGAGTCAACAGCTGGCCGAGGAGATGGCCGTGGGCCAGGAGCTCGATCCCGTCGAAGCCCGCCGCGACGCAGCGCCGGGCGGCGCGGGCGAAGTCGCGGCGGATGCGGCCCAGGTCGGCGGGCTCGATCGCCTTCGGAATGGCTCGATGCGCCCGCTCGCGCAGCGGCGACGGCGCGACGACGGGAAGCCAGGCGCCGTCGTCCCACAGGGTGCGGCGGCCCATGTGGGTGAGCTGGCACATCACCGCGGCGCCGTGGGCCTTCACGCCGTCCGTCAGCGCCCGGAACCACGGCAGGATCGAATCGTCCCCCGCGTAGAGCTGGCCGAACACCGAGGGGCTGTCGACGGAGACGTTGGTCGAGCCGCCGATCATGGTCAGCGCGAGGCCGCCCTTCGCCTTCTCGACGTGATACGCCGCATAGCGCTCCCGCGGGTGCCCGCCCTCGGCGAAGGAGGGAGCGTGTGCCGTCGAGAGGATCCGGTTGCGCAGCCGCAGCCGGCCGATGACGACCGGCGAAAGCAGCGGATCGACCCGCCCGCCGGCCCCCGCCGCTGCGCCCGCCGCCTCTCCTCCCGTCTCGTCCGCGCTCATGGTCGTCGTCCCGATCAGGGTCCCCGCCGCCGGTCCGTCGCGCCGAGCACGGCCGCGACGATGCTCTCCGGCGCGTCCTCCTGGACGAGGTGCCCGGCCTCCGGCACCGGCACGAGCCGCGCACCGGGGATCATGGCCGCGAGCCGCTCGCCCTGCGAGACGGGGATCCACGCGTCCTTCTCGCCCCAAAGCAGGGTGACCGGCACGTCGAGCCCGCCGAGACGCGGCTCGATCGCGTCCGTGAAGCGCTGTTCCATCTGTGCGATCTGGGCGTAGAACCCCGCCTTCCCCGCCGCGCCGAGCCAGGGCCGCATGTGCACCGTGCGCGCCTCCGCGCTCAGAGGCCGATGCGCAGCGCCCGCGATGTAGGCCTCCAGCATGGCCTCGTGCGCATAGTCCGGCAACCCCGAGAAGGCTGCTTCATGGGAACGCACGTGCTGGACGAAGGGCGAGCCCCAGGGCGCGATCGCCACGGGGTCGACCAGCGTCAGGCGCGAGACGGGGAGGCCGTCGAGCAGGATCGCCCGCAGCACGGTCGCCCCGCCGAAGTCGTGGGCCAGCACCTCGGGCCGCTCCAGGCCCCAGTGCCGCACGAGCGCGGCGAGGAGCCCGTTCTGGACGCCGAGCGACACGTCCGCGCCCGGCACCATCGCCGAGCGGCCGTAGCCCAGGAGGTCGAACCAGTACACGCGCCGTTCGCGCGCGAGCCAGGGCGCGATCCGCCGCCAGACCTGGGAGGAGAACGGCGTGCCGTGCACGAGGACGAGCGGTGGCCGCGCATCCGCCCCGTCTCCGGCGCTGCCCCAGGCGACGGGCCGGCCCTCGTGCACGAATCGATGCGGCGTCGCCAGCTCCGACGGGATCGTGTCCATGGGCTCCTCCTCGCTCCGGCGGGCGCACCGCGGGGTTCCGCACGATCCCGGGCGCCGAGCCGGAGGGGGCCGGCCCGGTCGGCCCCGGGATCGCCGGAACGGACGTCCGCTCGGGCCAGCCGCCGACGACTCGTTGCCCCAAGGCGCCGACGTCGGCCCGTCTCGCGCGAACATCCGTTCCTTTCTTGACAGATATACGCGCGCCCCCCACTCCTGTAGCGAAACCTCGTCACCGCTGCGTACACCGGGGGGAAACGCGAGCATGGGAAATGCGGAGCCCTCCTCCGCCGTTCGGCAGATCCTCCGCTCGGACGCGATGCGCGTCGCGCTCGCCGTGGTCGAGCTCGGCTCGGTCCGGCGCGCGGCCGCGGCCCTGTCGATGACGCCGTCGGCGGTGAGCAAGCAGCTCGTGCGCATCGAGCGCCAGCTCGGCCGCACGCTGTTCGTGCGCACCCGCGACGGCGTGCGGCCCAACGGCGAGGGCCTGGCGCTGGCGAGCTACGCGCGCCGTTTCCTCGCCCTCGTGGCCGAGGTGGGCGAGCGCTTCGAGACGGACTTCGCGTCCGCGCGCGTGCGCCTCGGCGTCGCCGACGACGTGGGGCTCGTGCGGCTGCCCGCGGCCTTGGCGCAGGCGGCCGAGGCGGCGCCGGACGTGGCCGTGGAGCTCACCGTCGCCTTCTCGTCGGAGCTCCTCGCGCTCGCCGAGTCGGGCAAGCTCGACCTGGCGATCCTCTCCGACGGCGGGCCACCTTTCCCGGCCGGCGCGCGCCGGCTGCGGCCCGAGCCGATGGCCTGGTTCGGCCGGCGCGACGCCGCGCCGCCGCCGGAGCCGCTGCCGCTCGCGGTGGCGGCGGAGGGTTGCCCCTGGAGGGCGCGGGCGCTGGCGATCCTGTCGGGCGCCGGCATTCCCTGGCGGATCGTCTGCACGAGCCCGTCGGCCGCGGGCCAGCTCGCCGCGGCCCGGGTCGGGCTCGCCGTGGCGCCGCTGCCGGAGGCCGTGGCCGACGGGCACGCCGAGCTCGCCCCCTTGCGCGGCCACCTCCCAGCGCTGCCCGCCTGCGCGCTGGCCCTCCTCGCGCCGACGCGGCCCGGCCGTGCCGTACGCGCGGTCGCCGAGGCGGTGCGCGGCGCCTACGGGTGAGTCTCGTCCGGCGGCGGGCGTGATGTCTCTCCGCGCTCAGGCGGAGAGCTTCTCCATCAGGGCTTCGGAGAGCTCGAAGTTGGCGTAGACGTTCTGGACGTCGTCGTGGTCCTCGAGCGTCTCCATCAGCTTCATCAGCTTCTCGCCGGTCTCGTCGTCGACGGCGACGGCGGTCTGCGCCTTCCAGATCAGCGCCGAGCGGCGCGCCTCGCCGAAGCGCTCCTCGAGCGCCTTCGTCACCTCGCCGAGCGCCGTGTCGGCGCAGTAGACCTCGTGGCCGGCCTCGGAGGAGACGACGTCGTCGGCGCCCGCCTCGATCGCGGCTTCCAGCATGGCGTCGGCGTCGCCGACGTCGGGCGCGTACTCGACGATGCCGACGCGGTCGAACATGAAGGCCACCGCGCCCGTCTCGGCGAGGTTGCCGCCGGACTTGGTGAAGAAGGAGCGGATGTCGGAGGCGGTGCGGTTGCGGTTGTCCGTCATCGCCTCGATGATCAGCGCAGCGCCTCCCGGGCCGTAGCCCTCGTAGCGGATCTCGTCGTAGCTCTCCGCGTCGCCGCCCTGGCTCTTCTTGATCGCGCGCTCGATGTTGTCCTTGGGCATGGATTGCGCCTTGGCCGCGAGGATCGCCGCGCGCAGGCGCGGGTTCATCGCGGGGTCCGGCATGCCCATCTTCGCCGCGACGGTGATCTCGCGGGCGAGCTTGGAGAAGAGCTTGGAGCGCTGCGCATCGACGCGCCCCTTGCGGTGCATGATGTTCTTGAACTGGCTGTGCCCGGCCATGCGGTCGTCCGTCCTCGCGCGGCGCCCGCAACGGGGCGCGGCGTCCTCTGGTCGATGGGATCCGTGGTGTCGCTGGAGTGCTGATATAGGCGGGGAGGGCGGGGCTTGTCGAGCGCGGCGCGCGGGAGACGGCCGGACCCCGCGGCGCGGCCCCGTCCGGGAAACGGGCAGGGCGGGCTTAACCATCGGCGCGAGTGCGGCGCCCGTCTCCCCGGGGATTCAAGATGTCGTAAGGTGTTCGCCTGCATCGTTCCCCGGATGTCGTTCTCGCGGAGGGGCGAAGGATGCAGGCAGCGTGGAATCGTCTCGGGCGCGACCGACGCGGGGGCGTCGCGATCGCCGTGGCGCTCGTGCTGGTCCCTCTCCTCGGGATCGCCGGGACGACGGTGGACTACAGCCGCGCCGTCAACTTTCGCGGCGAGCTCCAGAAGGCGGCCGATGCGGCGGCGCTCGTCGCGACCAGCGGGAACGAGTCCTTCGACGTGCGCAGGACCGCGGCGCTCACGGTAATCGACACCCAGCTGACCGCCTATGCGCAAACCGGCTACGAACCCGACATCGTGCCCGTGATGGAGGACGGCCGCGAGGTCGCGGTGCGCGTCTCGCTCACGGCGGGTGCACCGACGACCCTGCTCGGCGTGGTGGGCATCAGGACGATCGCCGTCTCCGTCGAGGCGCGGGCCTCGAGCGGACGCAACGAGCGGTTCGATCTCGCGTTCGTCCTCGACACCACGGGCTCGATGGCGGGTGAGCGGCTCGCAGTGCTCAAGTCCACCACCACACGGCTGATCGGCGAGATCGAGGACCGCCGCGGGGCCGACGACCAGGTCAGGATCTCGGTCGTGCCCTTCGGCCAGTACGTCAACGTCGGGCTCGCGAACCGCACGCAGCCCTGGCTCGACGTGCCCGCCGACCATCAGCGGCCGACGAACCGGTCCTGCCGGCTGGAACGCGAGGTCGTCGACCAGCGATGCGAGCGGGTCCTGGAGCCGGCGCGACCGGCGACCGACCGCACCTGCTGGGACGACGGCCGGGCCTACGCGTGCGGCAGCCCCGCGCGTCCCGCCCGCTGGGTCGATCGCTGCACCCCCGTCCATGGCGACCGGATGGTGGAGCAGTGCCGCACGACCGGCGGCGGCTGGGTGCGCTGGAGCGGATGCGTCGGCTCGCGCGATGCCCCGGACGACACGCGCGACGCCAACTACGCGGTGCGGATTCCCGGCCTGATGAACCAGAGTTGCGGCTCCCCGATCCTGGAGCCGACGACCAACCTCGCAGCAGCGAGGTCGCACATCCGCAGCTTGAGCACCTCCGGCGAGACCTACATTCCTGCGGGGCTGATCTGGGGATGGCGCGCGCTCTCGCCACACGCGCCGATCGCCGGGCGTACGAGCGAGGACGGCGTGCCGGTGAGGCGTTACATGGTTCTCGTGACGGACGGTCGGAATACCCGCTCGGCCAGCTACCCGAAGCACGACGGCACCAACGGCGCGGCCGCGGACGAGATCATGCGGCGCATCTGCCGGAACATCGCCGCGGACGGGGACACGGGCATCACGATCTACACGATCGCGTTCGAGGTCGGCGATCCCACGGTCAAGCAGATTCTCGAGGATTGTTCGCGCCTGACCGGTGGCACATTCTACGACGCGGCGGACGCGGCCCAGCTGGGGGACGCCATGAGCCACATCGGCGGGCAGATCTCGCGCCTGCGCCTGACGCACTGACCGGCCCGCGCGGCGGCGCGACCGGCTGGGGCGGCTACGCGGCAGGCCGACGGCGACCCCGCCGGGCGCCATGGCCCTCACATCCCCACCGCCTTCTGCGCCGCGAACAGCGCCACCCCCACGATAGCCCAGGACAGGCCGATCGTGTAGGCCATGCCGGCGAGGCCGAGCAGGCCGCCTATGCCGAGCATCACCCCGTCCTCCTGCATGATGGCGATGGCCAGCACCACGAGCGCGATCGAGGGCACGAAGTTCGTGCCCGGCAGCGGGATGATCACGCACAGGGCGAGCAGGATGGCGAAGACGCCGATCAGGCGGTCGCCGCGCGGGCCGAACAGCGCCGTGTAGCGGGGCCGGCAGAGGTTCTCCACCCAGCGGAGGCGGGGTTCGGCGACGTCGATGATCCGTCGGAAGGTCGTCACCGCGAAGGTCTTGTCCATCAGCCAGCGCGGCAGCCACGGCCGGCGCTTGCCCATCGCCATCTGCACCGCGAAGAGCACCACCGGCAGGCCGAACACCGAGTTCATGCCCGGCGGCGCGGGGATGCAGTTCGGCAGCGAGAACAGGATGATGACGAATCCGAAGGCGCGCTCGCCGAAGGCCTCGACGATCTCGCGGATGGAGATGCGATCGCCCTGGGCGGTGTCGATCACCGCGCGCAGCACGAGGGAGATGCGCTTGTGCTCCATCGCCTCGTGGATCGCCCGAGCGCGCTTGGCCTGCGGCGTATCGGCTTCGGCGGCGAGCCGCGCGGCCTTCGCCGCGCGGCGCTCGGCCCGGCGCTGCTGGAGCCGCTCGATCGCCTCGCGCACGCGCCGGCGGCGCTCGGCCGCGTGCGCCTCCGCGACGGGTGCCTCGCCCGACGGCTCGTTGCGCTCCTCGGCGCGGTCGCTCTGCTCGTGCGCGTTCATCGGCTCCACGTGCGGGTCAATCCCAGAAGGCCGGCCGGGTTTCGTCGAGATGCGGGCCTATCCGCACGGCGGCGACGCGCACGGCGAGGCCCGTGCGCGGATCGGTCTCGACGGCGATCCCGGAGAGCGCGCCGGGACCGGAGGCCGCCTCCAGCCGTGAGCCGGGCGTCTTCTGCAGGAAGCGCCGCAGCGGCTCGTCCTTGGCCATGCCCAGCACGGAGTCGTAGTCGCCGCACATCCCGGCGTCGGACATGTAGGCCGTGCCGCCGGGCATGATGCGGTGGTCGGCGGTGGGGACGTGGGTGTGGGTGCCCACGACGAGGCTCGCGCGCCCGTCGCAGAACACGCCCATCGCCTGCTTCTCGCTCGTCGCCTCGGCGTGGACGTCGACCACGATCGCGTCCGCGGCGGCGCCGAGCGGGCAGTCCGACAGCGCCCGCTCGACGGCGGCGAAGGGGTCGTCGAGCGCGTCCATGAACACCCGCCCCATCACGTTGACGACGAGGACGCGCGCGCCGTCCGGCGTTTCGACCAGGGTCGCGCCGCGGCCCGGCGTGCCCACGGGGTAGTTCGCCGGCCGCACCAGCCGGCCCTGCCGCTCGATGAAGACGAGGGCCTCGCGCTGGTCGAAGGAATGGTTGCCGAGCGTGATCGCGTCGGCGCCGGCGCCGATCAGCTCCTCGCAGATCGCCTCGGTGATCCCGAATCCGCCCGCTGCGTTCTCGCCGTTGATCACGACGCAGTCGAGCTTCCAGCGGCCGCGCAGGCGCGGCAGCTCCTCGGCCACCGCCTGGCGCCCCGGCCGGCCGACCACGTCGCCGAGGAAGAGGATGCGCATGCGCTCAGGCCTCCCGGGCCGCGCCGGCCGCCCGGTGCGGCGCACGGACGATCTCCGCCTCGGTCACGACGAGGTCGAGCCGCCGGTCGTGATCCTCGGCGGGAATGGTTTGCGCCTCCTGGACGGAAAACGCCACCCCGATCGCGATCACCGGCCCCGCGCGCTCCAGCGCGGCGAGCGCGCGGTCGTAGTGCCCCTTGCCGTAGCCGATGCGATGACAGGCCCGGTCGAACCGCGCGAGCGGCACGAGCAGCGCCCGCGGATGCAGCACCTCGGCCTCCGGCCCCGGCGCCTCGACGCCGAAGGGCCCGCGCACCAGGGGGGTGCCGGGCGTCCAGGCCCGGAAGACGAGGGAGGGCTCGCTGACGACGGGCAGCGCGATGCGGTGGCCGCGCTCGGCGAGCGCCGCCAGGGCGGGGCGCGGGTCGAGTTCGGACCGCAGCGGCCAGTACCCGGCGATCGGACCGACGCCCGCGAGTTCCGGCAGCGCGAGCAGCGTGCGCACGAGCCGCCGTGCCGCCTCCTCACGCACGTCGGGAGCGAGCGCGTCCCGCCGTGCCAGGCCTTCGGCGCGGAGCGACGGCTTGGCGAGGACCCCCTCCCCGAGGGGTAGGTCGTCGGGTGACTCGTGGTCGGGGGAGGTGCGCGTCATGCGATCATTCGGTGCGGAGCCGCGAAAGCCGTTGGAGAGTCGATCCCGGGATACCTACACAGTAGGTGGGCGCCGTATGTCCCGGTCCACGGACCGGGTCAGGGACAGCTCCCTTCGAGATCGATAAGGCCCCGGGGAAAAGTCCTCCTGACGAACCCCACAGCCCCGCAACGGCAATGTAATGGGGGGCGGGGGCGGGGGGAAGGGGGTGGACGGGCGATATTTGCGGAGGGGCGGCGCGCTCAGCGGGCGGCGCGCAGCTCCGCCAGATCCGCGCGGCGCACGGCGCCCAGGCCGATCGCGGCGGCGGCGTAGATCGCGGCGCCGGACGCGCAGGCGACGACGAGGCTCGGGCCGTCCACGACGCCTCCCGTCCACGTCCCGAGCAGCGTCAGCCAGCCGGCCATGGCCGCGCAGGCGACGACGATGCGGGCGAGCCGACCACCGAGACGCCGGTCCGGGCGCCAGCCCTCGTCGCGTGCGGCCACGGAGGCCAGGACCGTCGCATGGGCGAGGAGGCCCGCCGCGACGGCGAGGCCGAGGCCGAGCGGGCCCAGCGCGGCGACGAGGGGAACGCCGGCGGCGAGCGTCGCGGCGATGCCGGCCCCCGTGGCGGCGAGGCCGGGGCGCACCCGCTCGCGGGCGAAGCCGCCCTGCTGCAGGATCTTGCCCGCGGCGGCGACGGGAAGGCCGAGCGCGAGGCCTGCCAGCACCGCCGCCGTCGCCCCGACGTCGGCGGCGTCGAAGGCGCCGCGGGCGAAGAGCACGGCGACGATCGGCTCGGCGAGCACCACGAGCGCGGTGGCGGCGGGGAGCGCCACCAGGAGCGCCGCCTCGAGCGCGCGATTCTGCGCCCGCACGAGTCCGGCGGCATCGCCCGCGCGCACCCGCGCGGCCAGCCGCGGCAGCAGCACGGCCGTGGCCGCGGTGGCGACGAGGCCGAGCGGCAGCTGGACGAGCCGCTCGGCGTAGTAGAGCCGTGCCACGAGCCCCGGCGTGAAGGAGGCGACCTGCGTCGCCGCAAGCAGGATCAGCTCGACGCTCGCCACCGTCACCAGCGCGGGTCCGGCGAGCGCCAGCACCGCGCGGACCTCCGGCCCCAGCCGCGGTCGCGCCGGAACGAGCACGCCCGCCCGCCGCGCCGCGATCGCGACGATCGCGAGCTGGACGAGCCCGGCGAGCCCGACGCTCCCCGCGAGCACGGCGGCGAGGCGCTCGGGTTCCGGCACCCGCGCGGGCGCCAGCACCAGCGCCGCGATCGGCACGGCGTTGGTCGCGAGCGGCGCCAGCGCCAGCGCCACGACCCGGCCGCGGGCGGCGAGCATGGCCGAGACGAGCCCGGCGCAGCCGAAGGCGACGATCGCCGGGAGCGCGAGCCGCGTGAGGTCGGCGGCGAGCGCCCGCGTCGTGCCCTCCCCCGCGAGGCCCGCCGCCACCGCGAGCACGAGGGCGCCGGCGCCGATCATGCCGAGCGCGGTCGCGCCGGCGAGCAGCAGGGCGAGGCCGAGGAGCGCCTCGCCGCCGAGCCGGGCGGCGGCGTCCGCGCCCTTCGCCTCGCGCACCCGCGCCCAGAGCGGCGCGAAGCCCGCGGTGAGCGCGCCCTCGGCCAGCGCCCGGCGGGCGAGGTTGGGGATGCGGAACGCCACCAGGAAGGCGTCCGCCACCGGCCCGGCGCCGAGGGCCGCGGCGATCAGCACGTCGCGCACGAAGCCGAGCACCCGGGAAGCCAGCGCAGCAGCGGAGACGACGAGCGTCGCGGACAGGGCGGAGGCCGCGCGCGCCATCGCCGCTCAGGCGCGCAGGTCGGCGACGATGCGCCGCTTGGTGGCGAGGTCGATGTAGCCCTCCCAGGCCCAGGGCCCGACGAGGGTCGCCGGCGTGGCGTCCAAGCCCAGCCGTCGGCCGACCCCGATCATGTCCTCGAGCGCCGGGGCGATCCCCGGCAGCGCGGCGGCGCGCCCGACGGCGTCGACGTCGAGCCCGGCCTCCTCGGCGACGGCCAGCGCGCGGGCGCCGTCCTTGAGCCCGCGCGCGGAGAACAGGGCGGCGTGGAACGCGCGATAGGCCTCGGGCCCGGCGTGGGCGAGGACGCCCAGCGCGATCGCCGCCGCCTCCTGCGAGGCGTCCGACAGGATCGGGTAGCTCGCCAGCAGCACACTCACCCCCGGCATCGCGGCGAGCGCGTCGAGATGACCGGCGGAGGCGCGGCACCAGGGGCAATTGTAGTCGAAGAACTCGACGAAGATCACGTCGCCGCCGACGTCTCCCACCGGCACGAGGGCGGGGCGCGTGCGGGCGTGCTCGGCGAGCTCGCTCGGGATGCGATGCGGCGCGGTCGCCTCCTGCGAGAAGGCGGGGGTGCCCGGGAGAGAGGTCGCGAGGAGGCCGGCGAGGGCGGCGCGGCGGGTGGGCATGGGCGTCTCCGGTTCTGCTGGGCCGGCATCGGGAGACCGGGAAAAGGGCGCCCTCGTGGCATCGCCGCCGTCGCCCCATCACGGTCTCGGCATCGTCGTCTCGGCGTCAGCGCGCGAGCTCCTTGAGGCCCTGGCGGATGAGCTGGGCGGTGGTGGCCTCCTCGCCCATGGCCTTCACCGCGGCGGCGATCGCGGCGGCGGCCTGGGACTGCCCGTAGCCGAGGTTGACGAGCGCCGAGAAGGCGTCCTGCGCCGGGCCGGGCGGGGGCGCGCCCTCGCCGCCCGAGAGGCCGGCCATGACCGGGTCGATCGGCGCGAAGGCCGGGGCCTTGTCCTTCATCTCGGCGACGATCCGCGCGGCGAGCTTCGGCCCCACCCCCGGCGCGCGGGCGATCGCCGCCTTGTCCCCCGTCGCGATGGCGGTGGCGAGCTCGGCGGGCTCCAGCACCGAGAGGATGCCGAGGGCGACCCGCGCGCCGACGCCCTGGACGAGCTGGAGGAGCCGGAACCACTCGCGCTCCGGGTCGGAGCGGAACCCGTAGAGGCGGATCATGTCCTCGCGCACCACCGTCTCGATCGAGAGCACGGCGGCCTCGCCGACCTTCGGCAGGCGCTGGAGCGTGCGCGCCGAGCAATGCGCCACGTAGCCGACGCCGTGAACGTCGAGGATGACGAAGTCCTCGCCGTAGGCGTCCACCACGCCCTTGAGCTTGCCGATCATCGTCTCACGCCCCCGCCGTCAGCGCCGCCGTCAGGCTGCGCGCCTTGCGATGATGCGCGTGCGCGATGGCGATGGCCAGCGCGTCCGAGGCGTCCGCGCTCTTCGGGTCGGCCTTGGGCAGGAGCACGCGCACCATCGCCGCGACCTGCGCCTTCTCGGCGTGGCCGACGCCCACCACCGTCTTCTTCACCTGGTTCGCCCCGTACTCCGCCACCGGCAGCCCCGCCAGCGCCGGCACGAGCAGCGCCATCGCCCGCGCGTGCCCGAGCTTCAGCGTCGCCTGCGCGTCCTTGTTGACGAAGGTCTCCTCGACGGAGACCTCGTCGGGCGCCCACGCGCGCACGACCGCGGCGAGCCCGTCGTGGATCTGCACGAGGCGCAGTGCCAGCGCGAGATCGCCGTCCGACTGGATGACGCCGCAGGCGACGTAGGAGAGCCTCGTGCCCTGGACGGCCACGAGGCCCCAGCCCGTCTTGCGCAGGCCGGGATCGATGCCGAGGATGCGGATGGAGTCCATCGTCGCCGAGCCGCCGATTCGCTGAAGAGCGCGGGAACGTCGCGCGAACCCGAGGAGTCGCGCGTGTCCGACGTGCTTGTCAATATCGGCGTGCCGGCCCACATCGTCGGCTTTCCGCTCTGGTTCGCCTCGGCGGCGGCCTTCGTCGGCGGGACGGCGCGCGGCTTCTCGGGCTTCGGCGCGGGGCTGATCTTCATGCCGCTCGCCTCGGCGACGCTGGGCCCGCAGACGGCCGCCCCGGTCCTGCTCCTGATCGACACTCTGCTGATCGCCCCCTACGTCCCCGCCGCCTGGCGCGCCTGCGACAGGCGGGCGGTGTCGCTGATGACGCTGGGCGCGTACGTCGGCGTGCCGGCGGGGGCGGCCGTGCTCTTCCTCGTGGAGGAGACGACGATGCGCTGGCTCCTCGTCGCGCTGATCGCTTCCCTCCTGGCGCTCCTCGTCTCGGGCTGGCGCTACCGCGGACGCCCGCGCGCGCCGCTGACGCTGGGCGTGGGCGTGATCTCGGGCGTGCTCTCCGCCGCGGCGCAGGTGGGCGGGCCGCCGGCCATCGCCTACTGGCTCGGCTCGCAGGCGAAGGCGGCGCAGGTGCGCGCGAACCTCGTGGTCTTCGTGGTGCTCGCCGCGCTCGGGACGGCGGTGGCCTACCTCCTCGGCGGGCTCATGACGCCGGCGATCCTCGCCACGGCGCTGGTGATCGGCCCGTTCTACGGGCTCGGCCTCCTCCTCGGCTCGCGGCTCTTCGGGCGCGCGAGCGAGGCGCTGTTCCGGCGCATCTGCTACGGGCTGATCGCGCTCGCCGCGATCGTCTCGCTGCCGACGCTGGACGGGGTCCTGCGCTGAGCGCGGGGCGGGCGCGGCGGCGCCACCACGTCTCGCCCTTGTCCTGCCGCGGGCATCGGCTAACTTGAGCCGAAAGCGTCGCGAATCGAGCGACCCGCGGTCGCCCGCGCATCCCAGTCACGAGGTTTCCATGGCCGAGCCGCTGAAGATCGAGTTCCAGTCCCCCGCCCTGCCCGAGAGCGGCGACCTCGTCGTCCTCGTCGGCGCCGATCTCGCGCTCGGCCCGGTCGCGCAGGACCTGCTCGGGGAGGCGGCGGGCCTCGTCGCGCGCGCCGCCAAGGCGGAGCGCTTCAAGGGCAAGGCCAAGAGCGTCATGGTGCTGCCCGCGCCGGCGGGCCTCGCCGCCGACCGGCTCGTCGTCGTCGGCCTCGGGGCCGCCGGCGACGAGACGCCGCTCGATCTCGTGGCGCTCGGCGGCGCGATCGCCGGGCGCACCGCGGGGCGCGAGGCGACCGTGATCTGCGATTTCGCGGGCCGCGAGGTCGGGCCCGAGGAGATCGCCGAGATGACGCTGGGCGCGCGCCTGCGCGCCTACGCCTTCGACCGCTACAAGTCGAAGAAGGGCAAGAAGGCCAAGGACGAGAAGAACGGAGACGACTCCGAGGAGAAGACCGGCGGGCGCCTCGTGCTCGGCTGCGCCGACCCCGCCGCCGCGAAGAAGGCAGCCAAGGTGCGCGAGAGCCTCGCCGAGGGCGTGGTCCTCGCCCGCGACCTCGTCAACGAGCCCGCGAACGTGCTCGGCCCCGTCGAGTTCGCGGACGCGGCGAAGGCGCTCGAGAAGGTCGGCGTCGACGTCGAGATCCTCGACGAGAAGCAGCTCGCCAAGATCGGCATGCGCGCGCTGCTCGGCGTCGCGCAGGGTTCGGAGCGGCCGGCGCGGGTGGCGATCATGCGCTGGAACGGCGGCGCGAAGAAGGACAAGCCCGTCGCCTTCATCGGCAAGGGCGTCGTCTTCGACACCGGCGGCATCTCGATCAAGCCCGCCGGCGGCATGGAGGACATGAAGGGCGACATGGCCGGCGCGGCCTGCGTCGTCGGACTGATGCACGCGCTCGCCTCGCGCAAGGCGAAGGCCAACGTGGTGGGCGCCATCGGGCTGGTCGAGAACATGCCCGACGGGCGGGCCCAGCGCCCCGGCGACATCGTCGAGACGCTGTCCGGCCAGACTGTGGAGGTGATCAACACCGACGCCGAGGGCCGCCTCGTGCTCGCCGACGTGATGACCTACGTGCGCGACCGCTTCGAGCCCGCCTTCATGATCGACCTCGCCACGCTCACCGGCGCAATCCTGGTGGCGCTCGGCAACGAGCATGCGGGCCTGTTCTCGAACGACGACGCGCTGGCCGAGCGCCTCGTCGCCGCGGGCGAGGCCACCGGCGAGACGGTCTGGCGCATGCCGCTCGGACCCGCCTACGACAAGATGATCGATTCGAAGGTCGCCGACATGAAGAACGTCGGCGGCGGCCGCAACGCCGGCTCGATCACCGCGGCGCAGTTCCTCAAGCGCTACGTCGAGGACACGCCGTGGGCGCATCTCGACATCGCCGGCACCGGCATGGGCGCGCCGCAGAGCGAGATCGTACGCACCTTCGGCTCGGGCTGGGGCGTGCGGCTGCTCGACCGGCTGGTGCGCGACCACTACGAGGGGCGCGGCTGAGGCGCGGCGCGCGGTGGCGCTCCAGATCCCGGGGACGAGCCGGCGATGAGTGACGTCTGGTTCTACCACCTGCAGCGGGCGACCCTAGAGGAGGCGCTGCCCCGGCTCGTCGTCAAGGCGCGGGAGAAGGGCTGGCGGGTGGCGATCCGCACCACCGGGGAGGAGCGCCGCGACGCGCTCGACGACCTGCTCTGGACCTTCGAGGACGAGAGCTTCCTCCCCCACGTGACCGAGACCGACCCGCAGGCGGCCGAGGAGGCCGTGGTGATCCAGACCGGCGAGGGCGACCTCAACGCCCCCGACGCGCTTCTCCTCGTCGACGGCGCGGCCCTGCCCGAGGATCTCGCGCGCTACCAGCGGGTGACCCTGATCTTCGACGGTGACGACGACGACGCGGTGGCGCAGGCGCGGGTGCGCTGGAAGGCCGTGAAGGCCGCCGGCCACGAGGCGTCCTACTGGACCCAGGACGAGAAGGGGCGCTGGGTGAAGAAGGCGTGAGCGGATCGTCGCGCCCCCGGCGGCGTCGCCCCACGTCCCTCGCCGCCTCCGGTCGTGGTGTCTACTCCTCCGGCTCCGGAGACGCGGCGGCGTCCGGCCGCGGGTCCCCCAGCGGGTGGAGATCGCGCACCATCGCCGCGACGCGGGCGTCGAGCACGTGGGTGTAGATCTGGGTCGTGGCGATGTCGGCGTGGCCGAGCAGCTCCTGGATCACGCGCAGGTCCGCGCCGTTCTGCAGCAGATGGCTCGCGAAGGCGTGGCGCAGCACGTGCGGGCTCACCAGCCGCGCGGGGATGCCGGCGGCGCCGGCCAGCGCCTTCAGCTCGCGGGCGAAGGCCTGGCGGGTGAGGTGCCCGCTCTCGCTGTCCGCCGGGAAGAGCCAGGCGGTCTTCCCCGCGGGGGCGGGGCCGTCGTGCTCGAGCGCCGCGAGATAGTCCTGCGCCGCCGCCCGGGCGGGCTCGGTCACCGGCACGAGCCGCTCCTTGCCACCCTTGCCGCGGATCACGAGCGCCCGCTCGCGGGTGCGCGCCGCCGCGCGCGGCAGGGCGACGAGCTCGGAGACGCGCAGGCCCGTGGCGTAGAGATACTCGAGCAGGCAGCGCAGCCTCAGCGCCCGCAGCCGCGCCTTCGCGCCGATGCCCGGCACCGCGGCGGCCTCGGTCGCGACCGCGAGAAGCCGGTCGACCTCGTCCACCGAGAGCGTCTTGGGCAGGCCGCGCGCCTGCTTGGGCCCCTGCAGGGTCGCCGTCGGGTCGTGCGCCGAAAGGCCCTCGGCGAGCAGGAAGGCGTGGAAGCGCCGCACCGCCGACAGCCGCCGCGCGCTCGACGAAGCCTTGAGCCCGCGCTCGGCGATCGAGGCGAGGAAGCCGCGCACGGTCTGCGCGCGCGCCTCCACCACCGCCGTGCCCACCTCCGCGAGATAGTCGAGATAATCCGCGAGGTCGCGGCCGTAGGCGTCGAGCGTGTTGCGCGCGGCTCCGCGCTCGGCGGCCAGCATGTCGAGGAAGAGACCGACGAGCCGCGCGTCGCCCGGCCGCTCGTCGCCACCCCGCGCCGCGCCCGCCGCGGGGCGTTCCCGTCGCGGCCGGCTCATCGCGGCGCGAGCCGTGTGGGCGGCACCGTCGTCGAGATCTCCCGTACGTCCGGCTCGACGAACAGGGCGAGCGCCCACATGCCGGCATAGACGACGCCGGCCAGGAGGCCGAGCATCACGACGAGACGGAACAGGGTGGGCACGGTCTCGAGGCTCCCGGGCTGTGGAACGGCGCGGACGACACGAAACGGCCCGCGTCGCGCCGTCTCCGGGCCACGGGGCCGAACCAGGCGCGGTGGACGAACCCTAGGCGCCCGTCCGGCCCTTGCCTAGCCCCCGAAGGAAGCGGCCGGATCTGCGACCGCGCGGGGCGCCGTTTCGGCCGGGTCGCCCGTGCCCATCGGTGGAACAATCGCCGTGCCTGCGCGTTATGTCTGGCCACGCTGCGGCCTCGCGCCGTCGGTTGGCGCACGCCCCGGGACCAAGACGCGAGAGCGACGGAATGGACGACATGAACGCCGCACGGCTGGAGGACGCCGGCGGCGGCAGGACGCGCGGCGCGCGGCCGACGCGCCTCACCGGCCGGAACCTGCTCGCTCCCGCCGTCGTGTTCGCCGTCGGCCTCGCCAGCACCGTGATCGCCGGGCTTTCCTACGATCGGGTGGCCGCCGAACGCGACGCGCAGCGATTCGAATCACTCGTCGCCCAGCGGGTGATCTCGATCGACGAGCGCATGAGCCTCTATGTCGGGCTGCTGCGCGGCGTCGCCGCCTATTTCGCCGTCGACCAGACCATCGATCGCGCGCGCTTCTCCGCGCTGATCCGGCGCCTGCGGATCGACGAGGAGTACCCGGGCGTCCAGGGTGTCGGCTACGTGTCGCTGATCGAGGACGCCGCGGCGCAGGCCACCCTCGAGGAAGCGATGCGCACCCAGGGCGTCGCCGGCTTCGCGGTCTGGCCCGACGCGGACGACCGCACGCCGGAGTCGGCGGCGGATACGTCGGAGGCCCTGCGCAGCGCGATCGCGCTCCTCCAGCCCGAAGATGCCCGCAACAGGCAGGCCATCGGCTTCGACATGGCCTCCGAGGAGACGCGGCGCGCCGCCATGATCCGAGCCCGCGACCGCGGCAGCGCGACCGCGTCGGGGCGCGTGACCCTCGTCCAGGAGACGGACGAGGACGTGCAGCCGGGCTTCCTCGTCTACCTGCCGGTTTATGCCGGCGGGCGCATCCCGGAGACCGTCGAGGAGCGCCGGCGCCTGCTCGAGGGCTGGGTCTACGCGCCCTTCCGCGCCCGCGACCTGTTCGACCGCGCCCTGTTCCAGGGGCTCGGCGGCGAGCTCGCCTTCGCGGTCTACGACGGTGTCGAGCCGACGCCGGAGAACCTGCTCTACCGCACCCGCGATCTCGGCGAGCCCGGCCGGCTGGGCTTCGCCAGCGTAGAGCGCATCACCATCGCCGACAAGCCGTGGACCGTCGTGCTCGAGACCGCGCCGCTGTTCGAGCGGGCCTCGCCGCGGGTCTTCACGCCCTTCATCTTCCTCGCCGGGCTCCTCGCCACCGGCATGCTCACCGCCGCGAGCGTGCGGCAGGCCCGGGCGGTGGACGCGGCGGAGCAGGCGCGCACCGAGGTCGAGGAGCTCAACCACACGCTCGAGCACCGGGTCGAGCGGCGAACGGCGCAGCTCGAGCGCGCCCGGGCCCGCCTCGCCGAGCTCAACGTCGATCTCGAGCGGGCCGTCCAGGCGCGCACCGCGGAGCTCACCGCCGCCAACGAGGAGATCCAGCGCTTCGCCTACATCGTCAGCCACGATCTGCGCGCGCCGCTCGTGAACGTGATGGGGTTCACCGCCGAACTCGAGACGGTGCGCTCGGACGTCGAGGCCCTCCTCGCCGACTTGGCGGAGAAGGCGCCGGAGATCGCCAGCGAGGACGCGCGACGCGCCATCGAATCCGACCTGCCGGAGGCGCTCGGCTTCATTCGAGCCTCCACGCAGAAGATGGACCGGCTGATCAACGCCATCCTCAAGCTCTCCCGCGAGGGCCGGCGGGTGCTGTCGGCCGAGCCCGTCGCGCTCTCCGAGATCGTCGAGGGACTGCGCGACAGCCTCGCCCACCAGCTCGTCGAGCGTGACGCCACGATCGAGATCGGGCCGCTGCCGCGGATCACCTCCGATCGGCTCGCCCTCGAGCAGATCATCGGCAACGTGGTCGAGAACGCGGTGAAGTACCTCGACCCGGCGCGGCCGGGGCGGATCCGCGTGACGGGGCAGGACGCCGGTCCACTGGTGCGCCTCGCCGTCACCGACAACGGCCGAGGCATCTCGCAGACCGACTTCGAGCGGATCTTCGACCTGTTCCGCCGGGCCGGGCGCCAGGACGTGCCGGGCGAGGGGATCGGCCTCGCCCACACCCGTGCGCTGGTGCGCCGCCTCGGCGGCTCGATCGAGGTCGAGTCGACGGCGGGAGAGGGCTCGACATTCACGATCACGTTGCCGAAAGTGCTCGACGACGCCACCAAGGCGTCCAAGGACGAAAACAAGGACCAGAAGGAGAGCGTGGCATGAGCCCGCAGCCCGTCACCATCATCATGGTCGAGGACGACCAGGGCCACGCCCGCCTCATCGAGAAGAACGTCCGCCGCGCCGGCGTGAACAACGAGATCCGGCACTTCGTCGACGGCACCTCGGCGCTCGCCCACGTGATGCAGGAGGAGGTGCGCGCCAACGGCCCGCTCCTCGTCCTGCTGGATCTCAACCTGCCGGACATGAGCGGCATCGACATCCTGGCCAAGCTCAAGGCCGACGAGCGCCTCCGGCGTGCGCCGGTGATCGTGCTGACGACCACGGACGACCAGCGCGAGATCCAGCGCTGCTACGACCTCGGCTGCAACGTGTACATCACCAAGCCGGTCGAGTACGAGACCTTCGCCCAGGCCATCCGGCAGCTGGGTCTCTTCCTCTCCGTGATGCAGGTGCCAGAGGCCTGACGATCGTGCCCTACCAGCTCGAAGGCGTGCGCCTCCTCTACATCGACGACGATCCCGCCTTCGGCCGCCTGGTCGAGCGCACGCTCGCCCGCAAGGGCATCGCCGTCAGCTTCGCGCTCGGAGGCGACGAGGGGGTCGCGGCGCTCGGGACGGGCGGCTTCGACGTGGTCGCCCTCGACCATTTCATGCCGGGCAAGGAGGGGCTGGAGGTGCTGGCGGAGATCCGCGCCCTCCCCGATCCGCCACCGGTGGTCTACGTCACCGGCGCGGACGAGGGGCGCATAGCGGTCGCGGCGCTGAAGGCCGGGGCCGCGGACTACATCGTCAAGGACGTGGGCGGCGCCTTCTTCGACCTGCTGGTCGCCGGCATCGGCCAGTCGCTGACCCAGGAGCGCGTCCGCCGCGCCAAGGAGGCCGCGGAGCGCGAGGTGCGCGAGCAGCGCGACCGGGCGGAGATGCTGCTGCGCGAGGTCAACCACCGCGTCGCCAACTCGCTCCAGCTCGTCTCCTCGCTGGTCTCGATGCAGAAGTCGATCGTCACCGATCCGGCGGCACGCTCGGTTCTCGTGGAGACGCAGTCCCGCATCACCGCGATCGCGCAGATCCACCGGCGGCTCTACACCTCGCCGGACATCCGCGCGGTGTCGATGGACGCCTACCTGCGCGGCCTGATCGAGGAGCTCGCCGCCGCGCTGCAGGCGCAGGGTGAGCGGCACGAGCTGAAGGTGCGGGCGGACGGCGTTCCGATGCCGACGGACAAGGCGGTGTCGCTCGGGGTGATCGTCGCGGAGCTCGTGACGAACGCGGTGAAGTACGCCTACCCCGCGGGTGCCGGCGGGGAGATCCGCGTTCTCCTCCTGCGCGAGAGCGGCGGCATGGCGCGGCTCGTGGTCGAGGACGACGGCGCCGGCTGGCGCGGCGACGAGCCGGCGACGGGGAGCGGGCTCGGCACCCGGATCATCAGGTCGATGGCCTCGGCGCTCCAGTCGAAGCTCGAGTTCGACCCCAGCCACCGGGGGACGAAGGTGATGCTGAGCTTCGCGGTGGACGAGGATGTGCAGGAGGACCCGGCGCGGCGCGTCGGATGAGAACCGTCAGGCCGTCGATGGGAGCGCCGTGATCGGCAGCCGCTCGAGCGCCGCGCGGATCTCCGGCGGGATCGGCACCGGCCGGCTGTTTTCACGTGAAACGAAGACGTGGGTGAAGCGCCCCGCCGCCGCGGCCGCGGGCGCCCCGGCCTTGAAGATCCCGACCGCGTAGGTGACCGAAGACGTGCCGAGCCGGGCGACCGTGATCCCGGCCTCCAGCCCCTCGGGGAAGGCGACGCTCTCGAAATAGGCGCAGGACGTCTCGACCACGAGCCCGATCACCGGGCTCGCCGCGACGTCGAGCAGGCCCTCGTCGACGTACCAGCCGTTCACGGCCGTGTCGAAGTAGCTGTAGTAGACCACGTTGTTGACGTGGCCGTAGACGTCGTTGTCCATCCAGCGCGTCTGGATCGGCCTGAAGACGGCGAACGCGTCGCGCGCGGGGCGGGGCTGACGGGACACGCGGGGGGGCCTCCTCGATGGGTCGGCCCGAGCATAGGCGCGGCATCTCCCGGCGTCACGCCCCCGCCCGACGGGCCGCCCGGCGCCCGTCGCCCGTCGACTCTCCGGCCTTCGGCCTCGCCCCTCTCCTGTGGGGAGGAACCGATCGGCGCCGTCATCCACCCTTCGCGCCATCCGCCGATGTCGCGCCCGCCCTTCCGGGCGCGACGCGCTCGGGATCGTCGTCTCGGCTCTCACGCCCCCGCGCCTTCTCCGAAGAGGCGCGTCGCGCGGCGAAGGCCATCGCCTCGCCGACGATCCCGCGGCGGAACAACAGGACGACCACGACGAAGATCACGCCCTGCGTGACGAGCACCCATTCGCCGAAGCCGGCGAGGTAGTTCTGCATGGTGACGATGACCGCCGCGCCGACCACGGGGCCGAACACCGTCCCCATGCCGCCCACCAGCGTCATCAGCACCACCTCGCCCGACATCTGCCAGGCGACGTCGGTGAGGGACGCGAGCTGGAACGCGAGCGCCTTCGTCGCGCCCGCGAGCCCGGCCAGCGCGGCCGAGAGCGTGAAGGCGAGGAGCTTGTAGCGGTCCACCGCGTAGCCGAGCGAGATCGCGCGGGGCTCGTTCTCGCGGATGGCCTTGAGCACCTGCCCGAACGGCGAGTGGATCGTGCGGTATACGAGCAGGAAGCCCGCGGTGAAGATCGCCAGCACGACGTAGTAGAGCACCGTGTCGTCGCGCGTGTCGATCACGCCGAGGATCGGCGTGCGCGGGATCGCCTGGATGCCGTCCTCGCCACCGGTGAAGGGGGCCTGGAGCGCGAAGAAGTAGAACATCTGCGCGAGCGCCAGAGTCACCATGGCGAAGTAGATGCCCTGGCGGCGGATCGCAAGCGCGCCGACGACGAGGCCCATGGCCCCGGCCGCCAGCGCGGCCGCGGGGATCGCGAGCTCCGGCGGCCAACCCCAGACCTTGAGCATGTGGCCGCAGAAGTACGAGGCGCCGCCGAAGAACATCGCGTGCCCGAAGGAGAGCAGGCCCACGTAGCCGACGAGCAGGTTGAAGGCGCAGGCGAAGAGCGCGAAGCACAGCACCTTCACCAGGAAGACCGGGTAGAGGAAGAACGGCGCCACGAGCGCCAGCGCCAGGAAGGCGAGGAAGGCGAGCTTGCCGCGCGAGATGGTCATGCGATCCCCTCTCACTTGGCGGTGCCGAACAGGCCGGCCGGCTTCACGAGGAGCACGATCGCCATGACGACGAAGATCACCGTGCTCGACGCCTCCGGCCAGAAGACCCTGGTGAGGCCCTCGACGATGCCCAGCGCGTAGCCGGTGACGATGGCGCCGAGGATCGAGCCCATGCCGCCGATCACCACCACGGCGAAGACGACGATGATCAGGTTCGCCCCCATCAAGGGGCTCACCTGGTAGATCGGTGCGGCGAGCACCCCGGCGAAGCCCGCGAGCGCGACGCCGAAGCCGTAGGTGAGCGTGATCATCAAGGGCACGTTGACGCCGAAGGCCTGCACGAGGTCGGGCCGCTCGGTGGCCGCACGCAGGTAGGACCCGAGCTTGGTGCGCTCGATCACGAGCCACGTCCCGAAGCAGACGACGAGCGAGGCGACGACGACCCAGCCGCGATAGGTCGGCAGGAACATGAAGCCGAGATTGGTCCCGCCCGGCAGCGGGTTCGGGTAGGGCTGACCGGAGACGCCGTATTGCGAGCGAAACAGGCCCTCGATGATGAGCGCGAGGCCGAAGGTCAGGAGCAGGCCGTAGAGGTGGTCGAGGTGGTAGAGCCGCCGCAGCATCGTGCGCTCGATGACGATGCCGACCGCCCCGACGATCACCGGCGCGAGCACCAGCGCGCCCCAATAGGGCACGCCGAAGACGACGAGCAGGATGTAGGCGACGAAGGCGCCCATCATGTACTGCGCGCCGTGGGTGAAGTTGATGACGTTGAGGAGACCGAAGATGACCGCGAGCCCGAGGCTCAGGACCGCGTAGAAGGCGCCGTTGATCAGCCCGAGCATGAGCTGGCCGAACAGCATCTGCGGGGATACTCCGATGAGTTCGAGCACGGGCGGCGGGCCTCGATCCTGGCGGTGGGTCTGCGGGCGAGAAGGCGGGTGGCGGCGGCGCCGGGCACGGGGGCGATGGACCCCACCCCCGCGCCGCCGCGCCCCGCGATCAGTTCACGAGCGGGCACTCGCCCTCGGCGAGCGGGCGGAAGGCCTCGGCCGCGGGAATCGTGGCGCGCAGGGTGTAGTAGTCCCAAGGCCCCTGCGAGTCCTCCGGCGCCTTCACCTCGAACAGGTACATGTCGTGGATCTTGCGCCCGTCCTGCCGGATCTCGCCCTCGCCGAACAGCCGGTCGCTCGTCGGCATCTCCTTCATCGCCGCGACGACCGCGGCGCCGTCCTCCACCGAGCCGACCTCGGCGACGGCCTTGAGATAGTGCGTCACGGCGGAGTAGACGCCGGCATGGACCATGGTGGGATGCTGGCCGCTGTTCGCCGCGGCGAACTCCTCCGCGAAGGCGCGGTTGGCGTCGTTCAGGTCCCAGTACCACGCCTCGGTGAAGATCAGCCCCTGCGCCACCGGCAGGCCGAGCGCGTGCACGTCCGTGAGGAACATCAAGAGCGCGGCGAGGCTCTGGCCGGACTGGACGATGCCGAACTCCGCGGCCTGCTTGACGGTGTTCACCGTGTCGCCGCCGGCGTTGGCGAGCCCGATGATCTGCGCGCCCGAGGCCTGCGCCTGGAGCAGGAAGGACGAGAAGTCCGAACCCGGGAAGGGATGGCGCACGGTACCCACCACCTCGCCGCCGTTCTCCACGACCACCGCCGACGTGTCGCGCTCGAGCGCGTGGCCGAAGGCGTAGTCCGCGGTGATGAAGAACCAGCTCTCGCCGCCGGTCTCGACGATGGCCTTGCCGGTGCCGTTGGCGAGCGACCAGGTGTCGTAGGTCCAGTGCACCGTGTTGGGCGAGCAGGCCTTGCCGGTGAGGTCGGACGTCGCCGCTCCCGAGGACAGGAACACCTTGTTGCGCTCGCGGGTGAGCTCGTTGATGGCGAGCGCCACCGAGGAGGTCGGCACGTCCACGATCATGTCGACGCCGTCGACGTCGTACCATTGCCGTGCGACCGACGAGCCGACGTCCGGCTTGTTCTGGTGGTCGGCGAAGACGAGCTCGACCGAAAGCCCGTGCGCTGCGGGGTCGAAGTCCTCGATCGCCTTGCGCGCGGCCCAGACGGAGCCCTGGCCGGTGAGATCGGAATAGAGGCCCGACTGGTCGTTGAGGACGCCGATGGTCACCTCGGTCTGGGCGGCGGCGCTCGTGGCGGCCGTCAGCGCCAGAGCCGAGAGGCCGGCGAAGAGCATGCGTTTGGTCATGGTCGTTCTCCCTTCGTTTGCGGCGCGGCCCGAACGCCCGTCTTCGTTGTTCAGACGCCGAGATAGTCCTGCAGCGTCTTCATGTTGGAGCCGATATCCTCGTTGCGGAACATCTCCACCACCTGGCCATGCTCGACGACGTAGTGCCGGTCGGCGACGGTCGCGGCGAAGTGGAAGTTCTGCTCGACGAGCAGGATGGTGAAGCCCTTGCGCTTGAGCTCACCGATGATGGCGCCGATCTGCTGCACGATGACGGGGGCGAGCCCCTCCGTCGGCTCGTCGAGCAGCAGCAGCTTGGCGCCGGTGCGCAGCACGCGGGCGATGGCGAGCATCTGCTGCTCGCCGCCCGAGAGCTTGGTGCCCTGGCTCGCACGGCGCTCCCGGAGGCGCGGGAAGAGGTCGTAGACCTCCGCGACACTCATGCCGCCGGGCTTGACCACGGGGGGCAGTTCCAGGTTCTCGCGCACGTCGAGGCTCGCGAAGATGCCGCGCTCCTCCGGCACGTAGCCGATGCCGAGCCGCGCGATCCTGTCGGAGCGCAGCGCCATGGTCTCGACCCCGTCGAACACGATCGAGCCCGAGCGCTGGCGCAGCATGCCCATGATGGCGCGCATCGTCGTGGTCTTGCCGGCGCCGTTGCGGCCGAGCAGCGTGACGACCTCGCCCGCCGCGATCTCGAACTCCATGCCGTGCAGCACATGGCTCTCGCCGTACCAGGCGTCGAGATCGCGCACGCCGAGAAGCGGGCGGGCGCGGGCGGCCGCGTCGGCACGGGGCTTCTCTCCGGGCGTCTCGGGCACCGCCTCAACCATCGGCCGGCGCCGCCGCGCTCGCGTCGGTCCCCGTGCCGGCGCCCGTTCCCATGTAGGCCTCCACGACGCGCGGATCGGTCGAGACCTCCGCGTAGGAGCCCTCCGCCAGGATCTCGCCGCGCGCGAGAACCGTGATCGTGTCGGAGAGGTCGGCGACGACGGAGAGGTTGTGCTCCACCATCAGCACCGTGCGGTCCTTCGCGACGCGGCGGATCAGCGCCGCGGTGCGGCCGATGTCCTCGCGCCCCATGCCCGAGGTCGGCTCGTCGAGGAGCAGCATCTCGGGATCGAGGGCGAGCGTGGTGGCGATCTCGAGCGCGCGCTTGCGGCCGTAGGGCAGCTCGACGGCGGTGAGGTCGCGGTAGGCGGCGAGCCCGACGTCCTCGAGCAGCGCCGTCGCCCGCGCGTCGAGCTCGGAGAGCGAGCGCTCGGAGCGCCAGAAGTGGAAGGACGTGCCGAGCCTGCGCTGGAGCGCGACGCGCACGTTCTCGAGCAGAGTGAGGTGGCCGAAGGTGGCGGAGATCTGGAAGCTGCGCACCATGCCCATCTTGGCGACGTCCGCCGGCTTCGCGCGGGTGACGTCGCGCCCGCCGAACAGGATCGTCCCGCGGGTCGGCTCGAGGAACTTGGTGATCAGGTTGAAGCAGGTGGTCTTGCCGGCGCCATTGGGGCCGATCAGCGCATGGATGGCGCCACGCCTCACCTTCAGGTCGACGCCCGAGACCGCGGCGAAACCCTTGAATTCCTTCGTCAGGCCCCGCGTCTCGAGGATGATGCCGTCGCTCATGCACACCGCCCCGCCTCGTGCGGGGTCATGTGGCCACAAAGGCCGAGCAGGGTCAAGCTGTCGCAGCCCTGCCGCTGCGACCCCGCCGGGGTCGGAACTCACGATGGAACGTCCGCGGCCCGGACATCCGGACCGCCTCCGGACGTCGTGTGTGCGCCGTCCTCTCGCGGGATCAATGCCGGAAGTGCCGGTGCCCCGTGAAGACCATGGCGAGCCCCGCCTCGTCGGCGGCGGCGATCACCTCGGCGTCGCGCATCGAGCCGCCGGGCTGGATCACGGCGGTGGCGCCGGCCTCGGCCGCGGCGAGGAGGCCGTCGGCGAAGGGGAAGAAGGCGTCGGACGCCACGACGGATCCCTTCGCCAGACTCTCGGGGATGCCGAGCGCCCGCGCCGCCTCGCCCGCCTTCCACGCGGCGATGCGCGACGAGTCCACCCGGCTCATCTGCCCCGCGCCGATGCCGACGGTGGCGCCGTCGCGGGCGTAGACGATGGCGTTCGACTTGACGTGCTTGGCCACGCGGAAGGCGAAGGCGAGATCCGCCATCTCCCGCGCCGTCGGCTGGCGCTTGCTCACCACGGTCAGCGTCATGTCGGAGACGACCGCGCTGTCGCGCTCCTGCACCAGCAGCCCGCCGGCGACGGTGCGCACCGAGAGGCCGCTCGCCCGCGGATCGGGCAGCGCGCCGGCGAGCAGCAGGCGCAGGTTCTTCTTGGCCGCGACGACGCCAAGCGCCTCCTCGGTGGCGTCCGGCGCGATGATCACCTCGGTGAAGACCTCGACGATCCTCGCCGCCGCCTCGGCGTCGAGCGTGCGGTTGACGGCGACGATGCCGCCGAAGGCGGAGACCGGGTCGCAGGCGAGCGCCCTCGCATAGGCGTCCGCCAGCGTCGCGCCGGTGGCGACGCCGCAGGGGTTGGCGTGCTTGACGATCACGACCGCCGCGCTCTCGCCCGGGTCGAGTTCCGCCACGCATTCGTAGGCGGCGTCGGTGTCGGCGATGTTGTTGTAGGAGAGCGCCTTGCCCTGCACCTGGCGGGCGGTGGCGACGCCGGGGCGGGCCTCGCCGGTGCGGTAGAAGGCGGCCGTCTGGTGCGGGTTCTCGCCGTAGCGCATGGCCTCGGCGAGACGCCCGCCCACCGCGCGGAAGGTCGGCGCCTCGACGGCGAGCGCGTCCGCGAGCCAGTTCGAGATCGCCGCGTCGTAGGCGGCGGTGCGGGCGTAGGCCTTCTGGGCGAGGCGCTTGCGCAGGGCGAGCGTGGTGGCGCCCTCGTGCGCCTCTAGCTCGGCGAGCAGGGTCTCGTAGTCCGCCGGGTCGACCACGACGGCGACGCTCTCGTGGTTCTTGGCCGCCGCGCGGATCATCGCCGGGCCGCCGATGTCGATGTTCTCGACGCAGGCCTCGTAGTCCCCGCCCGCGGCGAGCGTCGCCTCGAACGGGTAGAGGTCGACCACGAGGAGGTCGATCTCGGCGATGCCGTGGGCGAGCATCGCCGCCTGGTGCTGCGGGTCCGCCCGCCGGGCGAGCAGGCCCCCGTGCACCTTGGGGTGGAGCGTCTTGACCCGCCCGTCCATCATCTCGGGGAAGCCGGTGAGATCCGACACCTCCGTGACCGCGAGCCCCGCCTCGACGAGCGCGCGATGCGTCCCCCCCGTGGACACGAGCGCCACCCCGCGCGCGGCGAGCGCCCGGGCGAAGTCGACGATTCCGGCCTTGTCGGAGACGGAGAGGAGCGCGCGGGTGACGCGCTCGGGACGGGTGGGCATGGTGGCGAGTCCCGCGGGGTAGGAGGGTTCCGCGGGCGGTTAGCATGGTTCGGGGGCGGGGGGGAAGCGGGGTCAGGGCTGGCCGACGCCCGCGACCATCGGCTCGCGGGGCTCGCGGCGGTCGCTGGCGATGACGGTCTCCAGGTCCTGGCGCACGGCCTCGTAGAACGGCGTGCCAGCCTGGACCTCCACGCAGGGCGCCTCGCTGTTGAAGCGCAGCTGGTGGAAGTAGGGCGTGAGCAGCATGCGCTTCTCGGAGAGCGTCAGGCGGTAGTTCAGCGTGGAGTTCTCGAGCGCGACGACCTCGACCGTGCCCTTGCGCGGCGCGTCGGCGTAGGCGTTCGCGCGGGAGATGTCCTCGGCGATGGTCCGCCAGCTGTCCAGCGACTGCGCGCATTGCGCCCGGACCTGCTTGACCTCGGCTTCGTGACGCTTGCGTGAAGTGTCCGCGATCATCGCGGGGATGGCGGGGTTCTCCGGGTGCAGCAGCACCGCGCGGACGTTCACGCCCTTGACGAGCGTGAGGTACGCGACGAGGTCCGGGAAGCAAAGCGTCTGGCCGTCGCTGGTATCGTATTCGAAGTTGTAGCTCGTGAAGTGCTGGAGCGTCATGCCGGACAGGGTGAGGGAGTCCTGCGCTTCCGTGAAGAAATCCGTATACAGCTCGACCTCGGCTCCGGGGCGCTTCTTCACGGCGAGGTCCTTGAACCGCTCGTAGAAACGGAACTGACGGTGATTGCGCGCGAGAGGGTCGTATCGACCGAAGGCCGTCGACTGATGCGACTCCGTTTGCATGACGTTGCGGACGAACCCGGCGACAGTCTCGACGAGGCTCGGATCGGCGGGTGACGGCTCCTCCTTCCTCGGATCATATGCGAACTCGATCATCCGGTAGCCCTGAACGTCGAAATGGGTCTTCTCCTTGCTCCATCGCAGGATGATGACCTTTCGCCCTGCCGCTTTCGCGAGAGCAAGCTCGTAATAGACGTTCGGCCTGTCGTATGCGAGCACCGCAAAAACTACACGATCGTTCAGAATAGAAGCGATCACGCTCTCCATGATCGGACCAGTCAGCTGATCCTCGTCGGACCTGATCGCCTCCAACCCGAGCGCTCCGCCAGTGGCGATCTGGCAGGCGGGTCCAATGATTTGTGCCCGGACCCAATCTGCGAGACGCCGTTGAGGCGAGTTGGGCTTTCCGATGGGGCTGATGATGAAGGCGCGCTGCTGCATCGCGGTCATGCACCCGATCCTCGACAAGGACGCGGGCAATGCGCCCGCTGGACACCAGGTACGCCACACGCGTTAACCATAATCACAGATCTTTTCTTCGCGCAACCTCGTATGAGTTGACCTGTCTTGATCAACCTTTTGGGACGCGCGGATGTGAACCAAGCATTAACCGTTTCGCCCCAGCATGGCTTCGGCGGAGCAGACGACCGCCCCGGCGGAGACACCATGGCTCAGATCATCGCCTTCCCCACCGATCGCGCCCGGCAGCGAGGACGTCCATCGGGCGACGTCGATCCGGCCCGCTCGCGAGAAGCCGACGTACGCGAACTCGTCCTGATGCCGCGGCTCAACCTCCCTCGACTGTGTGCGATCTTCGACCTCGATATCGACAAGTTCGACCCGGACTACGCCGAACGCGCACCGGCCGAGCAACGCGAAGGCGGCACCCCCGCCGCCTAGCCCCCTCGCGCCACCACCCCCGCGCAATACGCCGCGTAGCACGTGATCCCCACCGACATCGCCACGTTCAGGTTCGGCCGGCCGTCATTGGCGGGCGGCGCCGTGCGGCCGGGATCGATCGGGTTGGCCGTCGGCGGCTTGGGCGTGAACACGTCCGGCATCGGGATCGTCAGCGCGGCGTCCGCCGCCGCCGCGTAGGCGGGGTCGAGGCCGTCGTATTCCGAGCCGAAGGCGATCACGTCGCCCGGGCGGAACGCGAAGGCCGGCAGCTCCACGGCATCGGGCGCGATCGTCGTCGCGACGAGCCGCCCCGCGCCGATCCAGGCGCGCGCGGCGTCGAGCCCGGCGAGCCGCGCGAAGCCGCGGCGCTCCAGCGCGCCGCAGGAGAAGTCGCGGATCGTCTGGAGGCGCGCCGGGTCGTCGAGCACGTCGTCGGCGCCGGTGAGCGCCACCTCCGCCTCGTAGGTCTCGGCGACACGCAGGATCATGCCGGTGTTGATCGGCGAGCGCACGCCCACGAGCAGGATGCGGATGCCCGTCACCCCGTTGCGCCCGCCCCAGCTCCCGCTCGTCCCGGCCATCGCGATCCCTCGCTCGTCGTTCGAATCCGCATTCGGATCTCTTACCATCTTCTTAACGGCACGTAGTTGCGCTATCATCCCGGGCATTCACCCGGGACGCCGCATCATGCCCCTCTCTCGCTCCCCCCGCACCGCCCTCCTGCGCCTCGCCCCCTGGCTCGAGCCGCATCTCGACGCCGTCGAGAGCGCCTGCGCCACCCCCGCCGGCGCACCGCCCGCCGCCGCCGCGGCCGCGCGGGACGCCGCCGCGCGGGAGCGGTTGGCGGCGGGGATCGGCCGCTGGAACGCGTGGGCGATGGAGATGCTCCAGCTCGCCCCCGCCTTCGCCGAGAGCCCGCGGGCCACGCGGCTCTTCGCCTTCGCGGCGGCGGTGGACCTCGGCGGCGTGGCCGATCTCTCGATCGACCTCGGCGGCGCCGTGGTGCCGGGCGCGCTGCGGCTCGCCGGCGCGCGGCTGCCGATGGGCATCTGGGCGTCCGCCGCGCAGTTCCACGGGCCTGTCGACGCGACGGGCGCCGTGTTCGGGCGCGAGGCGACCTTCGAGCGCGCGGTGTTCTCCGCCCCCGCGACCTTCGCCGACGCCGCCTTCTCCCGCTCGGCGGAGTTCCGGGACGTCTCCTTCCGCGCCGGCGTCTCCTTCGCCGCCGCGCGTTTCGCCAAGGACGCCTGGTTCCGCGGCGGGTCCTTCGCGGGCCCGGTCGACTTCTCGGGGGCCTCCTTCGCCGGCGAGGCCGGGCTCGGCAACGTCACCTACGCCGACGGGGCGGACTTCTCCGACGTCGACTTCGCCGACAACGCGGGCTTCGACTCCGCCCGCTTCGGCGGGCCGGCGCGGTTCGACCGCGCCCGCTTCGGCCGCAACGCCTGGTTCGAGGGCGCGGCCTTCGCCGACGAGGCGAGCTTCGACCGCGCCCGCTTCCAGGGGCGCGTCGTCTTCAAGGACGTCGAAACCCCGCCCAAGCGCACCGAGGTCGCGGCCATGCTGGCCGAGATCGAGGCGCGGCTCGGCGGGCGCTGAGCCGGGGATCGTGCGCACCGACCTCCCGCCCGGCCATGGGGCCGAGCGCGCCGCGCGGCTGTGGAGCGAGGCGCAGCCGCTCCTCGTCGGCGTGACGGGCCAGCGCTACTTCGACAGGACGTCGGCCTCGGTGAACGCCGCCCGCGCGGCGACCGTGGAAGCGCGCCTCGCCACCGTCTTCGCTCGGCTCGACGGCGACTTTCCGGACACGCCGAAGCTCCTCCTCACCGGCGCGGCCATGGGCGCGGACCTGATCGCCGCGCGGGCCGCGCGCAACCGTGGCCCGCTGTGGCGCGTCGCCGCGATCCTGCCCTTCGCGCCGGATCTCTTCCGCGAGGATTTCTCGCCGCCCAAGGACCTGCCCGCGATGGAGCACGCGGCCTTCGTCGCCTGGTGCGAGGGGCAGCGGCAGGACTTCGAGGCGCTGCTGCGCACGCCCGAGCCCGAGGTGCTGGTGCGCGTCCTGCCACCGCTCGAGGGTACGGGTCCGCTCTCCCGCGAGGCGAGCGGCTACGATCGGGACGGACGGCATGCGCATTACGAGCAGATGGGCCAATGGATCGCGGAGGCGGCGACGCTCCTCGTCGCGGTGACCGAGCCGGGCGCCGTCTCGGATGCGATGACACGCCGGGCGAAGGAGGTCGCCGGCGCGCCCGCGGAGGACGGCGCGCGGACGGACGGCAGCACGACGCGGGTCGTCGCCACCCGCCGCCACGGGCTCCCCGACGCCGCCGGGCGCGCGGTCGCGCGGCGCAGCACCGTGCTGAGGCGGGATTGGTCGCCGGTCCTGCCGCCGCCGAGCCGGTCCGTCTGGCTCGTCGACCCGACGGAGGATTGGCGGCCCGAGCGGCGTCGCTTCTGGGCCGCGCGGACCTATCCGGTGTCGGCGCTCCGGCCGATCGAGCCGCCCCCGCCCGGCGATCACGAGAAGCCGCCGCCGCCGATGGTCGAGGCGGGGCATCCGTCGCTGCGCCTGGCCCGCGCCTTCGACCGGTACGGCCGCGAGGTCGCGAGCCGAGCGATGCCGATGCGCGCGGACGCAAGCGCGATCGCCGCGCTCGAGCGGGCGCGCAGCGCGCTGAGCGGCGCCTCCCGCGGTGCCAAGAAGCCGTCCGAGCGCGCCTTCTGGGGGCTCGCGCTCCTCTTCGTCGGCGCCGTCGCGGTCTACGAGACCTTCGCGAAGTTCCGGCCGAGCGATCCATCCGTCCTGATCGGATACCTGGTGCTCCTCCTCGCCATCGGCGCCGTCGCCCTCCTCGCCGGGCGGCGGCGCTGGCAGCCCCGCGCGGAGGACTATCGAGCGGTGGCGGAGATGCTGCGCGTCCAGAACGCGTGGTGGAGCGCGGGCTCGTCCAAGCGCGTCGACCGCGAGCATCTCCAGGGCGTCGACCGCGATCTCGCCCGCATCCGCGACGGGGTCACCGGCATCCTGACCTGGATCTGGTTGCGACGCACGACCGCCGAGTCGATGCGGACGCCGCCCGCCGCTGCGGAATGGAGCCGGGTGCGTGCCGGCGGCGGGACGCCGCGCGCGAAGCTCGGGACGTGGGAGAAGCCTCCGAAGGACTGGATCGGCAGCCAGCTCTGGTATTTCGAGCGCAACGCGGAGAATCGCGAGACGCACGCCGCGCGGGCAGAGCGCCAAAGCTGGTTCCTCGTCGTGACGTCGGGCGTGCTGGCGGCACTGCTCCTCGTCTGGATCGGCGTCCCCTGGGTCAAGAAGCCGTTCGAAGCGTCGGGCATCCTCCTCGGCTGGTGGGGCCTCGTCGGGGGCATCGCGATCACCGTCGCGGTCGCGGCGCTGCGCGACGCGCTCTCACCCCGCTTCCGGGGCTTCCGGTCCGTCCTCGTCTCCCTCGCGTTCGCCCTGCCCACGGCTGCCGCGCTGGGCCTCGCCGCCGCCGGCCTCGGGCACGCCATCGTCGAGGCGGGCGTCGCCGACATGTCCGGCTCCACCGCGACCAAGTACGCCGCCATCGTCCTCGTCGTCCTGCTCAACGCCGTCGCCGGTGCCTGGCGCTATCTCGCCGAGAAGCTCGGATGGGAGGCGGAGGCGCTCGCCTATCGCGACGCCTACCGCGCCTTCCACCGAGCCGAGGAGGCGCTCGCGGCGATCTGGGACGAGACCTCCCAGCGCCCGCGCGCCGACCGCGAGGACGAGGCGCGCGCCATCGTGCACGAGCTCGGCCGGATCGCGCTCCTCGAAAACGAAGCCTGGCTGAAGACGCGCCGCGAGCGCCCGCTCACCCCGGTCGCCGGCTGAGCCGCCTCACGCGACCTCCACCACGATCCGCCCGCGCACCCGCCCGGCGAGGATCTCGTCGGCCGTACCGATCACGTCCGCGAGCGGGATCGTCGTCGTCATGGCGTCCAGCGCGGCAGGGTCGACGTCGCGGGCGAGGCGGTCCCAGGCGGCGCGGCGCAGGGGGATGGGGGCGGGGACGGAGTTGACGCCGAGCAGCGCCACGCCGCGCAGGATGAAGGGCGCGACCGACGTCGGCAGGTCCATGCCGCCGGCATTGCCGCAGGCGGCGATGGCGCCGTCGGGCTGAGTCATCGCCAGCGCGTTGGCGAGCATCGCCCCGCCGACGGTGTCGACGCCCGCGGCCCAGCGGGCCTTGGCGAGCGGCTTCACAGGGCCCGTCAGCTCCGCGCGGGGCAGGATCTCGGCGGCGCCGAGCCCCTCGAGGTAGGCCGCCTCCTCCGGCCGGCCGGTCGCGGCGATCACGCGCCAGCCGGCCTTGGCGAGGAGCGCCACCGCCACGGAGCCGACGCCGCCGGCGGCGCCCGTCACCAGCGCCGGGCCGGCGTCGGGCGTCAGGCCGTGGCGCTCGAGCGCGAGCACGCACAAGGCCGCGGTGAGGCCGGCGGTGCCGAGCGCCATGGCGCGCGCGGCGTCCATGCCCGCGGGCAGCGGCACGAGCCAGCCGCCGGGCACGCGGACCATCTCGGCGTAGCACCCCAGATGCGTCTCGCCGACGCCCCAGCCGGTGAGGATCGCCGCGTCGCCGGGCTTCCAGTCGGGATGCGTCGAGGTCTCGACCACCCCCGCCGCGTCGATGCCGGCGATCATCGGAAAGCGCCGCACGACCGGCATCCGCCCGGTGAGGGCGAGCCCGTCCTTGTAGTTCACGGTGGAATGGGAGACGCGCAGGGTGACGTCCCCCTCCATCAGCTCGCTCTCGGGGAAGTCCCTCAGGGCGGCGGTCGTGCCGGTCTCGGCCTTTTCGACGACGATGGCGCGCATGATGGTCCTCCCCGGAGCGTGAGCCTTCTCTCGGGGAGGGAGTTCACACCGGGGAGGGGCGAGGGGCAAGGGGGGAGGCGGCGAGCGATCGAGTTCGGTCGCCCCCCTGATCCCTCACCCCACCCGCGACACGTACACGTCCGAGAACGCCGTCATCACGCGGTCGCGGCCGTTGGCCTTGGCGTCGAACAGGGCGAGGTCGGCGCGCTTCATCAGGCCCTCGACGGTTTCGCCGTCGGACCATTCGCCGACGCCGAGGCTGGCGGTGAACTTCACCGGGCCGGAGCGACCGCGCACGCGGATCTCGGAGATCTTGCCGCGCAGGGTGTTGGCAACGTCGGAGGCCTCCATGCCACGCATGCCGGGGAGCGCCAGCGCGTATTCCTCGCCGCCGACGCGGCCGGCGAAGCCCTTGTGGTCGCGGGCCACTGCGCCCAGCACCTCGCCGGCGGCGCGGATGGCGGCGTCGCCGACCGCGTGGCCGTGGCCGTCGTTGATCTTCTTGAAATGGTCGAGGTCGATGCCGACGAGCGCGAGCCGCCCCTGCGGCCCGTGCCGACGCGCGGCCTCGCCGAGGCGGTGGATGAAGGCGCCGCGGTTGAGCAGGCCCGTGAGCGAATCCGTCTCGGCCAGCCGGATCAGCTCGCGCTGGAGCGCGGTGAGGCGCTGGGCGGCGCGCAGGCGCGCGTTCAGCTCCTCCGCCACCGGCGGCTTGGAGAGGAAGTCGTCCGCCCCAGAGTCGAGCGCTTCGGAGAGGTTGCGCGCGTTGTCGGTCGACGACATCGCGATGATGTAGAGGGGCCGGCGGTCCTCGGCCAGGAGCCGTGCCGACCAGCACAGCTCGAACCCGCCGATCGGGCGCGTCTCCAGGCTGGTGATCAGCGCGTCCACGCTCGGCGTGTCGGTGACGAAGGCGAGCGCCTCGCGGCTGTCGGTGAAGGTCTCGACCTGGTGACCCTTGGGAGCGAGCAGACCCGCCACCATCTTCAGGACGACCCGGCTCGAGTCCACGACCACGATGTGCATGTGCGGCCCCAATTCCCCACGGGAAGACATGCCCAGGGATAGAGGGGACGGCTTAAGAAGGCGCTAAGGCGATCCGCGATGCCGGCCGGGCGCGTGCGGGTGAACCGTCTCGGAGGGCTCAGCCCGCCGTCGCCAGCCGCTCCTCGGCCTCCGCGAGCGCACGCGGATCGCCGACGTGCAGCCAGGTGCCGTCGAGCCGCAGGCCCCGGAGGCGCCCGGCGCGTTCGGCGCGGTCGAACAGGAGGTTGAGCGAGAACGGCCCGTCGGGCGTGTCCTCGAACAGGGCCGGCGTGAGGATCGCGACGCCCGCGTAGGCGAAGGGCGCCACCGCGCGCTCCCGACGACGGGCGAGGCGACCCTCGCCGTCCATCTCGAAGTCGCCCGGGCCGTCGAAGCCGATCGATCCCGCGGTGGCCGCGAGCAGGAGGGCGATGTCCATGCGCTGCGGATCGTAGAGGTCGATCAGCCGGGCGATGTTGCTGCGCGGACCCTCGAGCCAGGCGGAATCGGTGTTGTGGACCAGGAACGGCCCCGGGCCGAGCCGCGGCAACGCCGCCTTGATGCCGCCGCCGGTGTCGAGGAGCCGCTCCCGCTCGTCCGCGACGACGAGCGCCGGCGGCGGGGTGCGCCTGGCGCAATGCGCCTCGATCAGGTCGGCGAGGTAGTGCACGTTCACGACCGCGGTCTCGACCCCCGCCCCGGCGAGGCGCTCGAGCGCGTGGTCGATCAGCGGCTTGCCGCCCAGCCGCACCAGCGGCTTGGGTGTCGTCGTGGTGAGCGGGCGCATGCGCCGGCCGTAGCCGGCGGAGAGGACCATGGCCGTGGTGGGGCGGGGCGTCGTCATGGGGGCGTCGTCATGGGGGCATCGTCATGGGGGCATCGTCACGAGGGGGTTGCGGAGCCGGGCTCCGCCGCGAGGCGCGGAGCGTGCGCCTCGTACCACGCCCTGAGGCGGGCGAGATCGGGATGGGCGAGGTTGCGGACGAGCACCGCCTCGAGCCGCGGCAGGTGGGCGAGGTAGCCTGGCTTGCGGTCGCGCCGGTCGAGGCGGGTGAAGATGCCCAGGCACTTCGTCGCACGCTGCGCGCCCAGGATGGCATAGTCGCGCGCGAAGGCGGCGACGTCGAAGCCGGGCTCGCGGGCGCGCCGCTCCCGGGCGTAGAGCGAGAGCAGCTTGAGTTCCAGCTCGGGCGCCACGTCGACCCGCGCGTCCTGCGCCAGCGAGACGAGGTCGTAGGCGGGGTTGCCCAGCACCGCGTCCTGGAAGTCGATCAGCCCGACGCGGGCGATGCCCTGCCGCCCGGGCAACCAGATCAGGTTCGGCGAATGGTAGTCGCGCAGGCACCAGGTCGCCGGCGCCTCGTCCAGGAGGGCGAAGACCTCCCGCCAGGCGGCGAGGAACTCGGCGCGCGCCGCCGCCGTCAGCTCGTGGCCGACGCGGAAGCGCAGGTACCAGTCGACGAACAGCTCGACCTCGATCGCGAGCGCCGCCTCGTCGTAGGGCGGGACCACGTGCTCGATCTCGTCGGCCACGGGGAGCACGTGCGGAAGCGTCGTCGTGTGGATCTCGACGAGGAGCCGCGCGGCCTCGGCGTAGCGCTCGGGGATCGCGCCGCCGGCGTCCACGACCGGCTCGTCGCCGAGGTCCTCCAGCAGGAGCAGCCCCTCGTCGAGCGCCTCGCCGAGGATACGCGGGGCGGAGAGGCCGAGCGAGCGCAGGCCGCGGTCGATCGCGACGAAGGCGTGGACGCTCTCGGCCAGGCGGGCGATGGCGCTGTAGGGCTTGCCCTGACGGATCGGAGGGCCGTCCGGGCGGCGCGGGGCGATCATCAGGACCGCCGTCTCGCCCGTATCGCGGGTCAGCCGCTCGTAGGCGCGGGTCGAGGCGTCGCCCGTCATCGGGGCGCGGCGTGCGCCGGACCAGCCGGCCCGGGCGAGCAGGCCCTTGAGCGCCCGCGCGCGCACCAGCCGCTCGCCGAAGGCGCCGACGCCGACCAGGATCGCGACGCGCGCGTCGCCGCCGTCGTGCGCCACGATCTCGAGCGTGATGTCGAGGCGCGACGGCGAGAGCGCCGCGGCGGCCCGGTCCGGCCACTCGACGAGCGCGATGGCGCTCTCCGTCGCCTCGTCCCAGCCGAGCTCGACGAGCTCGTCGGAGGAGGAGAGGCGGTAGAAGTCGGCGTGGACCACGGGCGCCTTGCGCGTTTCGTAGGTCTGCATCAGCGTGAAGGTGGGGCTCGGCACCTCGAGCGCAGGGTCGCCGGCGAGCGCGCGGACGACGGCGCGCGCGAGCGTCGTCTTGCCCGCGCCGAGCCCGCCCGACAGCGTGACCACGTCGCCCGGCTTCAGCTCGTCGGCGATGAAGCGCGCCATGTCGCGGGTGGCCCGTTCGTCGTCGAGCAGCACCTCCCAGACCGGCAGGCGCGGGTCGGGACCCGGGGGCAGGCCCATGAGGCCTCTCTCTGGCATCGATTCCTCGCTGTCGGGGCGCCCGGCGCTACTCGGCCGCGAGGCGCTGCGGCCCGTCGGCCGGGAAGACGCAGGTCACCGTCGTTCCCGATCCCGGGTTCGACGTCAAGGACACGCGCCCGCCGTGCAGCTCCACGAAGGCGCGCACGATGGACAGGCCGAGCCCGACGCCGCGGTGGCGGGTGCCGAGCGTATGGCTCTCGAATCTGTCGAAAACGCGCTCGACCACGTCGGGCGGGATGCCCCGACCCTGGTCGGCGACCTCGAACACCACCTCGCCGCCGCTCTTGCGGGCGGAGAGGCGCACCGTCTGCCCCGTCGAGGAGAACCCGACGGCGTTCGAGAGCAGGTTGAACAGCACCTGGCGCACGCGCTTGGCATCGGCGACGAAGCCGCCGATGCCGTCGGGGGCGTCGATGACGAGGGAGAGCTTGTTCTCGGCGATGCGGTCGTCGATCCCGCGCACGGCGGCGTCGATCGTCTCGCGGATGTCGACCTCCTCCGGATCGAGCTCGAGCGAGCCCGTGTCGATCGAGGCGAGGTCGAGGATGTCGTTGATGATGGCGAGCAGCGCGCCCGAGGAGCGCATGATCAGCCCGGCGTATTCGCGCTGGCGGTCGTTGAGCCCGCCGACGGTCTCGTCGCCGAGCAGCTGCGCGAAGCCGATGATCGTGGTGAGCGGCGAGCGCAGCTCGTAGGAGACGTGGTGGACGAAGTCCTCGCGCAGCCGCGCCGCCACCTCCAGCGCCTCGTTCTTCTCGATCAGCGCCCGCTCGACGTTCACGCTCGCGGTGACGTCGACGAAGGCGATCAGCGTCGCGCCGTCGGGCAGCGGCTGGACCGCGCAGTCGAGATGCAGGCCGTCGCGGCGCGCCAGCCGCAATCCGAGCTCGGTGCGCCCTTCCGCGTCCCCGGCGACCGCGGCGCGGATCGCGGCCCAGGCCTCCTCGTCGGGGGCGAGCCCGCGGCAGGCGGAGACCACGCTCTCGAGATGCGGCTCCTCGCCGGGGGCCTGCTCCGGCAGCCGCCAGAGCGCACGGAAGGCGCGGTTGGCGAGCTTGAGCCGCCCGTCCGAGCCGAACACGGCGACGCCCTCCTCCAGCGCGTCGAGCGTCTCGCCCTGGACGCGCATGAGGGAATTGTAGCGGCTCTCCAGGGAGAGATGCTCGGAGACGTCGTCGAACAGCCAGGTCAGGCCGCCCTGCGGGTTGGGGTTGGCGACGACGTGGAGCGTACGCCCGTCCGGCAGGTGCCACCAGATCTCCTGCGGCTCGATGGCGCGGTAGGCGGCGAGCACGTCGGCCTTCCAGCGCCGCCAGTCGGCCTGCTCGGGCAGGCGCCGCTCGGCGCGCAGGCGATCGAGGATCTCGCCCTCCGACGGCCCGCTCTCCAGGAAGCCGCGATCGAGGCCCCAGAGGCGGCGGTAGGCCGAATTGTGGAAGACGAGGCGCTGGCTCGAATCGAAGATCGCCACCGCGTTCGGCAGATGGTCGAGGGTGCGCACGTGCGCCTGCATCTGGCGCTGGAGGTCGGCGCGGACCTCCTCGAGATCGGTGACGTCCACCGCGATCCCGACGAAGCCGCCGGGCGAGGGCGTCTCGGCGACGTCGAGGGTGCGCCGGGCGCCTGCGACGATCGCGGTGGTGCGCGCGGCGAAGGGCGCGCGCGCGCCGCGGGCGGTCGCGGCGTCCTCGCGGGCGCCGCGGTCGAGGAGCTCGAGACCCCGGGCGCGGGCGTCCTCGAGGGATTGCGCCTCCACTGCCGCGAGCCAGGCGGGGTTCGCCCAGGCGATGTGACCCTCGCCGTCGCGCAGCCAGACCGGCTGGCTCATGCCTTCGAGCAGCGCGCGCAGGTTCTTCAGGTCGTCGCCCTGGCGCACCAGCGTCTCGCGGGCCTGGAGCAGCTCCAGCCGATCGCCGGTGACGTCGCGCAGGCGCAGGATGGCGCGCCCGCCGAGAGCGCGCCCCTGCGCCTCGACGAACCGATCGCGCTGGGCGCGCAGGGTCAGGCGAAAGGACTCGCCGCGCTCGCGCAGCCGCGTCAGCGCTCCGTCGAGCGCCCCTGCGTCGGCGGGGGCGAGCCAGGCACCGAAGGCCAGGAGGCGCTTGCCCGCCGCCGCGGGACCGAGCGCGTTCGGGTCGCCCTCGATGCGCGGCTCGGCGTCCCGGCCGTCCCAGGAGACGACGAGCTGGCTCTCCGCACCGATGACGGTCTCCGCCCGGTCGGCGGCGGCGCGCAGCTCGGCGAGTTCGGCGCGGAGCCCCGCCTCGCGCTCCGACCAGCGCCGCTGCTCGATGCGGTAGACGAAGGCGGTGGTGAGCGCGAAGACGAGGGAGCCCGCCACGAAGGCGAAGCTGATCGCGTTCTGCGGGTCGAGCCGGGCGAGCAGCGCGTCGGGCGCCAGTGCCCGGGCCGGACCCGCGACGAGGGCCCCCGCGGCGAGCGCGCTCGCGCCCGTCAGCGCCGCGCGCAGCCGCCCGAGCGGGAGCCCGCCGTCCCGCCTCGCCGTCCCCTCACCGGACCGCCCGTTCCGTTCGCCCATCACCCGCCCGAGGCTCCCCATCGTCGCGACGCCCGCAGGGGCCGAGGATCCGGCGGCCAGCGGCGACGGCGACGCGATTCGCGTGCAGTGTACCCGTCCGGCGACTCCGCCAGGAAGAGGGTTAATGTCCGTTTAAGCGCGGGTGTCACCCTCCGGACTCGGGTCCCGGCGCCCGGCGGGCACGCGGCGCCGATCGCCCTGTTGCCAAACCGCCCGCGGACGGTCACATCTGCGGGGTCATGACCGCTCACCCCACGACGAGCGCCGGATTCGGCGTGTACGTGCACTGGCCCTTCTGCGCCTCGAAGTGCCCGTACTGCGACTTCAACAGCCACGTGCGGCGCGAGCCGCCGGACGAGGCGCGCTTCCTCGCGGCCTTCGCCGCCGAGATCGCGCATCAGGGCGCGCTCGCGCCCGGCCGCACGGTGGGCAGCGTCTTCTTCGGCGGGGGCACGCCCTCGCTGATGCGGCCGGGCACCGTCGGCGCGATCCTCGACGCCATCGCGAAGGCCTGGAGCGTCGCGCCCGACGTCGAGGTGACGCTCGAGGCGAACCCGACGAGCGTCGACGCCACCCGCTTCGCCGGCTATCGAGCGGCGGGCGTGGGCCGCGTGTCGCTCGGCGTGCAGGCGCTGAACGACCCCGACCTGCGCGCGCTCGGGCGCCTGCACACGGCGCGCGAGGCGCTCGACGCGGTGGGTGTCGCGCAGACGCACTTCCCGCGCTCGTCCTTCGACCTGATCTACGCCCGCCCCGCCCAGACGCCCGCCGCCTGGGCGGCGGAGCTGCGCGGGGCGATCGACCGCGCGGCCGAGCACCTGTCGCTCTACCAGCTGACGATCGAGCCCGACACCTGGTTCGAGAAGCTCCACCGCGCCGGCAAGCTCGTCGTGCCCACGGCCGACGAGGCGCGCGCCCTGTGGGACGTCACGCAGGAGGTCTGCGAGGCCGCGGGGCTGCCCGCCTACGAGATCTCGAACCACGCCCGCCCGGGCGCGCAGTCGCGCCACAACCTCGTCTACTGGCGCTATGGCGAGTATGCCGGCGTCGGCCCCGGCGCGCACGCGCGGCTCGTGACCAACGAGGGCCGCATCGCACTCGCCACCGAGCGCCATCCAGAGACCTGGCTCGCGCTGGTGGAGCGCGACGGCAACGCCACGGTGTCGCGCGAGGTGCTCTCGGAGGAGGCGCAGGGCGACGAGTTCCTGCTGATGGGCCTGCGGCTCGCGGAGGGCGTCGACCCGGCCACCTACGAGGCGCTCGCCGGCCGCACCCTCGACCCGCGGCGCATTTCCGCCCTCGTCGGCGACGGTCTCATCGAGACCCGCGCCGGCGGCCGTCTCGCCGTCACCCAGGCGGGCTTCCCCGTCCTCGACGCGGTCGTCGCCGACCTGGCCGCCTGAGCGACCCGCGCCCGCCCGCGGGCTCACCCGCCGCGCAGCTTCCGGCAGAGCATGTCGAGCTGCTCCAGGCTCGCGTAGCGGATACGCACCTCGCCGTTGGGCGCGCCGGGCTTGGCGGCGATCGCCACCTCGAGGCCCAGCGTCTCGGCGAGCGCCTGCTCGAGAGCGCGGGTATCGGCGTCCTTCTCCGCGCGGGGGCGTCCGCCCCGCGAACCGGGCGCGGCCTCCTCGTCGCGGGCGAGGCGCTCGACGTCGCGCACGTTGAGGCCCTGCTCGACGATGCGCTCGGCGGCGCCCTCCGGGTCCTTGACGGCGAGGAGCGCGCGCGCGTGCCCGGCGCTGATGGCGCCGGCCGCGAGCTTGTCCTGCACGCTCTTCGGCAGCTTGAGGAGCCGCAGCGTGTTGGCCACGTGCGAGCGGCTCTTGCCGATGACCTGGCCGAGATCGGCCTGGGAATAGCCGAACTCGGCGATCAGCGTCTCGTAGCCCGCGGCCTCCTCCAGCGCGTTGAGGTCCGTGCGCTGGACGTTCTCGACGATGGCGTATTCGAGCGAGAGCCGGTCGTCCGCCTCGACGACGACGATCGGCACCTCGTGCAGGCCCGCCCGCTGGCCGGCGCGCCAGCGCCGCTCGCCGGCGATGATCTCGTAGGCGTCCTCGAGCCCGCGGAGCGAGCGCACCACGATCGGCTGGATGATTCCGCGCTCGCGGATCGACTGGGCGAGATCCTCGAGGTCGCTCTCCGCGAAGGCCTTGCGCGGGTTGCGCGGGTTGGGCCGCAGGAACTCGATCGGCACGCGGCGCTGGCCGCGGCCGCGCTCGACCACGCCCTCGTCGTCGTCCCCCATGTCGCCGATGAGCGCGGCGAGGCCCCGACCGAGCCGCAGGCGCTGTCCCTCTTCCGCCATGGTCTTTTCCCCGGGTCCGTGTCTCAGGCCGCCTTGAGCGTGCGCTCGCGCTGGATGATCTCGGAGGCGAGCCGCAGGTAGGCCTGGCTGCCCGAGCACTTGAGGTCGTAGAGGAGGACGGGCTTGCCGTAGGACGGCGCCTCCGAGACCCGCACGTTGCGCGGGATCATCGTCTCGTAGACCTTGCCGCCCATGAAGGAGCGGACGTCCGCGACGACCTGGTTCGAGAGATTGTTGCGCGGGTCGAACATGGTCAGCACCACGCCCTGGATGGTCAGGCGCGGGTTGAGGTTGTCGCGCACCTGCTCGACCGTCTTGAGCAGCTGGCTCAGGCCCTCGAGAGCGAAGAACTCGCATTGCAGCGGCACGAGCACCGAATCGGAGGCGGCCAGCGCGTTGATCGTGAGCAGGTTGAGCGAGGGCGGGCAGTCGATCAGGACGTAGGTGAAGGGCTCCGCACGCAGGGCGTCGCCGAGCGCGAGCCCGTCGACGGCGAGCTTGAGGCGATGGGCGCGGTTGCGCGCCGAGGCGATCTCGAGCTCGACACCGAGCAGGTCGAGGGTCGAGGGCGCGAGATGCAGGCGCGGCACGGCGGTCTCGCGGATGGCCGAGCGCAGTTCCGCCTCGCCGGTGAGGACGTGGTAGGTCGAGACGCGGCGCTGCTTGCGCTCGATGCCGAGCCCGGTCGAGGCGTTGCCCTGCGGGTCGAGATCGATGACGAGCACCTTCTCGCCGATCGCCGCCAGCGCCGTGCCGAGATTGATCGCCGTCGTCGTCTTGCCGACGCCACCCTTCTGGTTGGCCAGCGCGAGGACGCGGGGACGGGCGTGCGGTCGGCGTGCCTCGCGCTGCGGGGCGGGATCGGCGCGATCCGCCGCGTCGGCGCGCGCGCCATCTCGCTCGGCCTCTCGGGGGGGCGCGATGGCCACGTCGTCGTCCACGAAGGTATCGCTGGTCATGGTCGGTCGGTCCTGGACGCGTCGTCCCGGGGGAGCCAGCGGATCCGCAGGACGCGCGCGCGCGAATCGGTCCGGCTCGGGATCTCTTCGACGGCGACTGTCCGGGATTTCGCGAGGGTGGTCAATTCGCTCTCGACGCCGGCGCCCTTGGGAAACAGGCCGACGGCGCCGGTTTTCAACAGCTCCTCGCTCCACCCGACGAGCGTGTCGAGGGGCGCCAGAGCCCGGGCGGAGACGACCTCGGCCTCGCCTGCGAAGCCGGGAACGACGCTCTCCAGGCGCGCGTCGTGCACCCGCGCCGGCGCGTTCGTCAGCCGGGCGACGTGGCGCAGGAAGGCGCACTTGCGGGCGTTCGCCTCGACGAGATCCATGCGGAAGCCGGGCCGGTCCGCCAGCGCGATGGCGACGACGAGGCCTGGGAAGCCCGCGCCGGAGCCGAGATCGACCCAGCGCCCGGCCTCCGGCGGGGCGAGGTCGACGAGTTGCAGGGAGTCCGCGACGTGGCGGGTCCAGACCTCGTCGAGCGTGCGCGGCCCGACGAGGTTCTTCACCGGCTGCCAGCGGCGCAGCTCGGCGACGAGGATCTCGAGGCGCGCGCGCGTTTCACGTGAAACGCCGTATGGGGCGAGGGCTGCGTCGGGCGAATCGGCGGTGGGCATCGATGATATGTGAGCCGCGGCGAGCGCTGCGTAAAGCCCGCCGCGACGGTGCCCGCCTCCGCGCGCCTCAACCGCGGGCGCCGAAGATCGCGCTGCCGACGCGGACCATGGTGGCGCCCATCTGGATCGCGGCGCCGAAATCCGCGCTCATGCCCATGGACAGCTCCGAGAGGCCGTTGCGCGTCGCGATCTCGGCGAGGAGGGCGAAGTGGGGAGAGGGCGGGTCCTCGGCGGGAGGAATGCACATCAGCCCCTCGATCGCGAGACCGTGAGCCTCGCGGCAGGCGGCGACGAAGGCGTCGGCGTCGCCGGGGGCGACGCCGCCCTTCTGCGGCTCCTCGCCGGTGTTCACCTGGACATAGAGCCGCGGGACGCGTGCGCCCGCCTCGCGGGCGCGGGCGATCTCCTTGGCCAGCGCCTGGGCGAGCGAGGGGCGGTCCAGCGTCTGGATGGCGTCGAACAGGGCTACCGCGTCGCGGGCCTTGTTGGACTGGAGGGGGCCGATGAGATGCACCTCGGCGTCGGGAAACGCCTCTCGCAGGCCCGGCCACTTGCCCTTGGCCTCCTGCACGTAGTTCTCGCCGAACACGCGATGGCCGGCGGCGAGCACCGGCGCGATGCTGTCGGCGTCGTAGGTCTTCGACACGGCGACGAGCGTCACCGAGGCGGGATCGCGGCCGGAGTCGCGCGCGGCGCGGGCGATCGCCGCCTCCACCTGCCGCAGCCGCTCGACGCTCGCCGCGCCGGCCCGCGCCCGCGCAGCCGCGAAGGCCTCCGCATCCATGCCGGTCGCATCCATCCTCTCGGCATCCATGCCCGTCCGCTCCCTTCGGCCCGCCCGAACCCGTTGACCGGCGCGCCCTTTCGTGCCCAATTGCCCCCGCGTCGCGGGCTCGCGTCGGCGGCGCGTGATGGCGCGCGCCCTCTCGAAGCGCCATCCTGCCACATCTCCCACAGGACACGCCAGATCGACCCCGCGATGAAGGCCGAGCGCTACAATCCCAAGGACTCAGAGCCCCGGTGGCAGGCGGAATGGGCGAGAGCCGAGACGTTCCGCACCCGCAACGACGATCCCCGGCCGCGCTACTACGTGCTCGAGATGTTCCCGTACCCGTCCGGGCGCATCCACATGGGCCACGTGCGCAACTACGCCATGGGCGACGTCGTGGCGCGCTACAAGCGCGCCCGTGGCTTCAACGTCCTCCACCCGATGGGGTGGGACGCGTTCGGCATGCCCGCCGAGAACGCGGCGATGGAGAACAAGGTCCACCCCAAGGAGTGGACCTACAGGAACATCGCCACGATGCGCGGGCAGCTCCAGTCCATGGGCCTGTCGCTCGACTGGTCGCGCGAGATCGCGACCTGCGATCCGTCCTACTACAAGCACCAGCAGGCCATGTTCCTCGACTTCCTCGAGGCCGGCCTCGTCGACCGCAAGACGGCGAAGGTGAACTGGGATCCGGTCGACCAGACCGTGCTCGCCAACGAGCAGGTGATCGACGGCCGCGGCTGGCGCTCCGGCGCGCTCGTCGAGCAGCGCGAGCTGACGCAGTGGTTCCTGAAGATCACCGACTATTCGGAGGAGCTGCTCCAGGCGCTCGACGGGCTCGAGCGCTGGCCCGACAAGGTCCGGCTGATGCAGCGCAACTGGATCGGCCGCTCGGAAGGCCTGATGGTGCGCTTCGCGCTCGACCAGGCCACCGCACCCGAAGGCGTCCCGAGTCACGCGACGGATCTCGAGATCTTCACGACGCGGCCCGACACGCTGTTCGGCGCGAAGTTCATGGCGCTGGCGCCCGACCATCCGCTCGCCAAGGCCGCCGCCGCGCGGGATCCGAAGCTCGCCGCCTTCGCAGAGGAGTGCCGGCGCGTGGGCACGTCGGCGGAGGCGATCGAGACCGCCGAGAAGCTGGGCTACGACACCGGCATGCGCGCGGTGCACCCGTTCGACCCGTCCTGGACGCTTCCCGTCTACGTCGCGAACTTCATCCTGATGGAGTACGGCACCGGCGCGATCTTCGGCTGCCCGGGCCACGACCAGCGCGACCTCGACTTCGCCCGCAAGTACGACCTCGGCGCCACCGCCGTCGTCTGCCCGCCGGACGCGGACCCCGCGACCTTCTCGATCGGCGACGACGCCTATGTCGGCGAGGGGCGGCTGATCAATTCGCGCTTCCTCGACGGTCTGTCCATCGAAGAGGCGAAGGAGGCGGTGGCCGCGCGGCTCGAGCAGGAAACGCTCGGCGGGCGACCCGTGGCGACGCGCAAGGTGAACTTCCGCCTGCGCGACTGGGGCATCTCGCGCCAGCGCTACTGGGGCTGCCCGATCCCGGTGATCCATTGCGACGCCTGCGGCGTCGTGCCGGCGCCCCGCGAGAGCCTGCCCGTCGAGCTGCCGGAGGACATCGGCTTCGACAAGCCCGGCAACCCGCTCGACCGGCACCCGACCTGGCGCGACGTGCCCTGCCCGCGCTGCGGCGGCGCGGCGCGGCGCGAGACGGACACGATGGACACGTTCGTCGATTCGTCCTGGTACTTCGCCCGCTTCACCGATCCGCATCTGGCGGACCGGCCGACGGATCCGAAGGAGGCCGACGGCTGGCTTCCCGTGGACCAGTACATCGGCGGCATCGAACACGCGATTCTGCACCTGCTCTACTCGCGCTTCTTCACGCGGGCCATGCGCACGTGCGGCCACCTGAACCTGGACGAGCCGTTCCGCGGCCTGTTCACCCAGGGCATGGTGGTGCACGAGACCTACAAGGACTCCGGCGGGCGCTGGGTCATGCCCGTCGACGTGCGCATCGAGACGGTCGAGGGCGAGCGCCGCGCGTTCCACGTGAAAACCGGCGAGCCCGTCGCGATCGGCTCCATCGAGAAGATGTCGAAGTCGAAGAAGAACGTCATCGACCCCGAGCACATCCTAGACAGCTTCGGGGCGGACGCCGCGCGCTGGTTCGTCCTCTCCGATTCGCCGCCCGAGCGCGACGTGATCTGGACGGAGGAGGGGGCGCAGGGCGCCTATCGCTTCGTCCAGCGCGTCTGGCGGCTCGTCAACGAGACGCCGCTGGGCGACCCCGCGGCGGCCCGACCCGAGACGCTCGGCGACGACGCGCTCGCCGTGCGCAAGGCGACGCACCGCACGCTCGCCGCCGTCGAGGAGGCGATCGAGGGCCTGCGCTTCAACGTCGCCGTGGCGAAGATCTACGAGCTGGCGAACGCCATTTCCGGCGCAGCGCCGAAGGATGGCTCGACTCCGGCGCCTGATCTCGGCTCTTCCCTGCGCGAGGCGCTGGGCACCCTCGTCCAGCTCGTCGCGCCGATGATGCCGCACCTCGCGGAGGAGTGCTGGCGCGTGCTCGGCCGCGACGGCCTCGTCGCGGACGCCGCCTGGCCCGCGATCGAGCGGGACCTGCTCGTCGAGGACACCATCGTCCTGCCCGTTCAGGTCAACGGCAAGAAGCGCGCGGACATCGCGGTCGCGCGCGACGCCGGCACGCAGGCCATCGAGGCCGCCGCGCTGGCGCACGAGAACGTGCAGCGGGCGATCGAAGGCCGTCCCGTTCGCAAGATCATCGTCGTCCCGCAGAGGATCGTGAATGTCGTCGCCTGAGGATCGCGCCGTCGCCGCGCCAACCCGCCGCGCCGTGCTCGGCGGGCTCGCCTGCCTCGTCGCCCTGCCGCTCGCCGGCTGCCTGAGGCCGCTCTACGGCACCACGGGCGCGAGCGGAACCGGCACCGTCGCGGATCTGCTGCGGCAGGTCTCCGTCGAGCCGGTGAAGGTGGATGCGGGCGAGGAAGTGCTCGCACACTACCTGCGCCAGGAGCTCGTCTTCGCGCTGGACGGAACCGGCCGGTCGACCTCGGAGGGGCCGCGGACCTACGTCCTCGCCGTCGAGGCGGGAGCCTCGGTCTCGCTCCCGATCGTGGACGCCGTCACGCTGCGAGCGAGCGTCGCGAGCCTCGCCGGGCGCGCGAGCTACACGCTCTCCACCGCGGACGGGAGCACCGTGGTCGACAGCGCCAGGGTGAACGCCATCGTCACCTACGAGCGTACCGCGCAGCGCTTCGCAGCGGTCCGCGCGGGCCGCGAGGCACGCATCCGCCTCGCCAAGCGCCTGGCCGACGAGATCCGCACACGACTCTCGATCACCCTGGGCGCACCGCCCGCGCCCGCCGTCGCCGCGGCCACCGGCCCGACCGGCTGAGCGGGGCATGGTCGCGGTCAAGGCCGCCGATGCCGAGGGCGCGCTCCGGCGCATCGACCCGCGGGTCGCGGTCGTCCTGCTCTACGGGCCCGACACGGGCCTCGTCGCCGAGCGGGCGCGGGGCGTCGCCCGGGCCGCCGTCTCCGATCCCGAGGACCCGTTCCAGCTGGTGAAGCTCGACGGTGACGGCATCGCCGGCGATCCCGGGCGGCTCGCCGACGAGGCGGGCACCATCGCCATGTTCGGCGGGCGGCGCGCGGTGTGGGTGCGGCCGACGTCGAAGAACCTCGCACCCGCCGTGGAGGCCGTACTCGCGATCCCCGGGAGCGACGCCCTCGTCGTCGTCGAGGCGGGCGACCTCGCCAAGACGTCGCCGCTGCGCGCCCTGTGCGAGAAGGCGCCCCGGGCGCTCGCCATCCCCTGCTATGCCGACGAGGGCCGCAACCTCTCCCAGGTCGTCGACGACGTGCTGCGCGAGGCGGGGCTTTCGATCGACCGGGACACGCGTACGCTCCTGGTCGAGAGCCTCGGCGGCGACCGACTCGCGACCCGCTCCGAGCTCGACAAGCTCGTCCTCTATTGCCACGGCTGCGGAAGCGTGACCGCCGCCGACCTCGAGGCGGTGCTCAGCGACGTGTCCGGGCTCCAGGCGAGCGTCGTGACGGACGCCGCCTTCGCCGGCGCCGTGCGGCAGGCCGACGAGGCCCTGCGGCGCCTGCGCCTCGAGGGGACGAGCGCGACCGGCATCCTCACCCCGCTGCTGGGCCACGCCACGACGCTGCTGCCGCTCGCCCTCGACGTCGCCGCCGGCTCCGCCCCCGCGAGCGCCGTGGAGGGCTGGCGCGGGCTCCACTTCAAGCGCAAGCCGCTCGTGACGAAGCACCTCGCGCTGTGGACGCCCGACCTGCTGCGACGCCTCGTCGCGCGCATCCAGGACACGGTGCTCGCCACGCGCCGCTCCGCCGATCTCGCCGACCCGCTGACCGAACGCCTCGTCATCGACATCGCCCGCACGGCCGCGCAGCGCGCCGGCCGCTGAGGCCGCGACCGGCCTCCGAACCGCGCCGCGGCTCCGGCACGCCCCTTGCCAAGCGGGGCCGGGCTCGCGAGGATGCGGGTCGGTGCGGCGGGCATGCCCACGCCTCGAGCAATTCGAACCGGCAGGGATAGGCAAAGATGACGCTTTCTTCCACCGCGAGGCGCGCGGTCGCAGCCTCGACGCTCGCTCTCCTGGCCGCCGCTCCGGCGCTCGCCCAGAGCGGCGATCTGCGCGAGGTGCGCTTCGGCACCAATTGGGTCGCCCAGGCCGAGCACGGCGGCTACTACCAGGCCGTCGCGGACGGCACCTACGAGGCGTGCGGGCTGTCCGTGGAGATCGTGCCGGGCGGGCCGCAGGCCAACAACCGCATGCTCCTGCCGGTCGGCCGCATCGACTTCTACATGGGCGGCAACATGATCCAGGCCTTCTCGGCGATCCAGGAGGAGATCCCGACGCTCGTCGTCGCGGCGAGCTTCCAGAAGGAGCCGCAGATCCTGATGTCGCATCCGGGCGTGCACGACACGTTCGAGAGCCTGAAGAATTCGCAGTCGATCTATGTCGGCCGCGAGGGACAGGCGACCTTCTACCAGTGGCTCGTCACCGAGTACGGCTTCACCGAGGAGCAGGTGAAGCCCTACACGTTCAACCCGGCGCCCTTCATCGCCGACACGGACGCGGTGCAGCAGGGCTACCTCACCTCCGAGCCGCTCGCGGTGGAGCGCGAGGCGGGATTCGCGCCCAACGTCTTCCTGCTGGCGGACTTCGGCTTCGACACCTACTCGACGACGATCGAGACCCGCCGCGAGCTGGTGGACGAGGAGCCCGAGGTGGTCCAGTGCTTCGTCGACGGCTCGGCGATCGGCTGGTACAACTACCTCTACGGAGACAACGCCGCCGCCAACGAGATGATCAAGGCCGACAACCCCGAGATGACGGACGACCAGATCGCCTATTCCATCGAGAAGATGAAGGAGTACGGCATCGTCGATTCGGGCGACGCGCTGGAGATGGGCATCGGCGCCATGACGGACGCGCGCATGGAGAGCTTCTTCGGGAAGATGGTCGAGGCCGGCCTCTTCACCGCGGACCTGGAGTTCGAGCAGGCCTACACGCTCGCCTTCGTCAACAAGGGCGTCGGCCTCGAGCTGCGCCCCGCGCAGTGAGCCGGCCCGCGCGGCACCGGACCTCCCCGGCGAAACCCCGGGGGGGACGGTCGACGCGGCGATGATCGAGGGGAGCAGCGACGGCAGCAGATGAGCGCGATACAGGCAAGGACGTCACCGCCTCCGTCGGAGAGCCCTCCCGCGGAAGGATCTTCGCGGGGTGCCGGGCTCGTCGCCCTGCGCGGCATCGACAAGACCTTCGCCAACGGCACGCTCGCGCTCTCCGGCCTCGACCTCGACATTCGCGAGAACGAATTCGTCTCGCTGCTCGGCCCCTCCGGCTGCGGCAAGTCGACGGCGCTGCGCATCCTCGCCGGGCTCATCCCGGCTTCGCGGGGGGACGTCGCCTGGATCGGCGGCGGCACCGCGGAGGATCATCGTGGCGAGATCGGCTTCGTCTTCCAGGAGCCGACGCTGATGCCATGGGCGACCGTCGCCGACAACGTCTTCCTGCCGCTGCGCCTGCGCGGCGTCTCGCGCCGCGACGCGGCGGACGCGATCGCGTCCAGCCTCGATCTCGTCGGCCTCTCCAAGTTCGCGCACGCCTATCCGCGGGAGCTGTCGGGGGGCATGAAGATGCGCGTCTCGATCGCGCGGGCCCTGTCGCTGCGCCCGCGGATCCTGCTGATGGACGAGCCCTTCGCGGCGCTCGACGAGATCACCCGCTTCAAGCTGAACGACGATCTCCTGCGGCTGCAGCGCGAGTTCGGCTGCACCGTGGTCTTCGTCACGCACTCGGTCTACGAGAGCGTCTACCTGTCGACGCGCATCGTGGTCATGGCCGCGCGGCCGGGGCGGATCGTCGCCGAGATCCCGGTGGCGGCGCCGACGCCGCGCAGCGAGGCCTTCCGGACGACGCCGCTCTACGCCGCGCTCTGCCGCGAGGCGAGCGCCGCGCTGCATGGTGCGATGGATGGGGCCATGGATGGGGCCATGGATGGGGTCATGGATGGGGCCATGGATCGGGCCGTGGATCGGGCCGCGGATGCCGGCCCGGTCGGCGCCCACGCGGATCTCTGAGGGGGAGGGGAGCGGCATGAGCGAGGCGAACGCCGCAGCCGAGGCCGGGCGTATCGCGACCGTCGGTGCGCCGAGCAAGACCGCCGCGCCGAGCGCCTCGGGCAGCCGGCCGGACCCGGCGCGCCTGCTGCGCGTCGCCCTGCCGCTCGGGCTGTTCGCCCTCGTGGTCCTCGGCTGGGAGCGCTATGTCGTCGCCTGGGAGGTGCCGCACTACATCCTGCCGGCGCCCAGCCGCATCATGCAGACCATGATCGCGGACTGGCCGGTGCTGTGGGCCTCGCTGCTCCAGACGCTGAAGACGACCTTCCTCGGCCTCGCACTGGCGGTCGCGGGCGGGGTGGGGCTCGCGGTGCTCTTGTCGCTGTCGCGGCTCGTCGAGTACTCGCTCTATCCCTATGCCGTGGTGCTTCAGGTGACGCCCGTCGTCGCCATCTCGCCGCTGCTCCTGATCTACATGCCGCAGGAGGCCGCGGTCCTCACCTGCGCCTGGATCGTCGCCTTCTTCCCGATCCTGTCGAACACCACCCTCGGCCTGCAGTCGGTCGATCGCAACCTGCTCGAGCTGTTCGACCTCTACGGGGCGACGAAGCCGCGCTGGGCGCCGCCCTGGCTCGGACGCTTCCTGTCGCGGGTCAAGGCACTGTGGTACCTCCGCCGGCCGGCCGCCCTGCCCTACTTCCTCGCCGGCCTGAAGATCGCCGGCGGCCTCGCGCTGATCGGCGCGGTCGTCGCCGAGATCGCGGCGGGCTCCGCGGGCGCCGGGTCGGGCCTCGCCTACCGCATCCTGGAGAGCCAGTTCCGGCTCAACATCCCCCGTCTGTTCGCGGCGCTGGCGCTCCTGTCGCTGACGGGCGTCGTGATCTTCCTCGCGCTGTCCGCCGTCTCGCATCTCCTGCTGCGGCGCTGGCACGAGAGCGCGATCGCCGAGGAGCGCTGAATGACCGATCCCTTCGCCACGCGCCCCAGCCCGCCTCCGGCTACCCTCCCGCGGGAGGTCGTCGAGGCGCGCGCCTGGCGCATCGAGAACGCGCGGGCGCCGCTGTGCCTTCTCCAGGCCTCCGGCGTCGCCGGCGACGCGGACGGGTTCGCGCGCATCGATCTCGTGGTCGAGGACGGGCGCATCGCCGGCATCGGGCCCGCCGGCGGCTTCCACCTCGACGGGGAGGACCTGCCGCGGGTGGATCTCGGCGGGCGCATCCTGCTGCCGCGGCTCGTCGACGTGCACACGCATATCGACAAGGGCCACATCTGGCCGCGCCGCCCCAACCCCGACGGCACCTTCCCCGGCGCGCTCTCCGCCGTCGCCGCCGACCGGGACGCGCACTGGAGCGCCGAGGACGTGGCGCGGCGGATGGACTTCTCCCTGCGCTGCGCGCTCGCCCACGGCACGGGGGCGCTGCGCACGCACATCGATTCGAGCGGGCGCCAGACGGCGATTTCCTGGCCGGTCTTCGCCGAGATGCGCGAGACCTGGCGCGGCATCGTGGCGCTGCAGGGCGTGTCGCTGTTCCCGCTCGACCTGATCCACGAGGATCCCCACCAGTTCCACGAGATCGTCTCGACCACGGCCCGCTACGAGGGCGTGCTCGGCGCCGTCACCTTCCTCGGGTCGGCGCCGGACGCGCGCATCGACGGCGCGCTCGACATTCTGATGAAGACCGCCGCGGCGGAGGGGCTCGACCTCGACCTGCACGTCGACGAGAGCCTCGCGCCGGAGGCGCGCACGCTGGAGCGGATCGCCGACGCCGCGATCCGCAACCGCTTCCCCGGGCGCATCCTCGCCGGCCATTGCTGCGCGCTGGCGGCGATGGAAGAGGGCGAGGCGGCGCGGGTGATCGACAAGGTGGCGCAGGCGCGCATCGCCGTCGTCTCGCTGCCGATGTGCAACATGTACCTTCAGGACCGGGCCGCCGGCCGCACGCCGCGGATGCGCGGGGTGGCGCCGCTGCACGAACTCGAGGCCGCCGGCGTGCCGGTGATGGTCGCCTCCGACAACACCCGCGACCCGTTCTACGCCTACGGCGACCTCGACCTCCTCGAGGTCTTCCGCGAGGCGACGCGCATCCTGCACCTCGACCATTCGGGGAACCGCTGGCTGCGGACGATCGCGGCGACGCCGGCCGACGTCATGGGCATCGACCGCGCCGGGCGGCTGGAGGCGGGGGACGCCGCCGATCTCGTCCTCCTGCGCGCCCGCTCGATGGACGAGCTCCTGTCGCGCCCGCAATCCGACCGCATCGTCCTCGCCGCCGGCCGCCCCCTCGCGTCGAGCCCGCCCGACTATTCCGAGCTCGACGACCTGATGCACCGCCGACCGTAGACCAAGACCAAGACCGCGTGCCCCCACAGGAGTGACCATGAGCGCCCGCTACGACATCGACGCCCTGGAGGCGCGCCTCGACGGCATCCGGACCGAGCGCAACCCCGCCCTCGTCAAGCAGAAGAGCCGGGACTTCTACTGGTACTCCCCCATCCTCAAGCGCCAGCTCGACGCGGTCACCGGCGAGATCGTGGTCTTCCCGCGCTCCCGCGACGAGGTCGTGCACACGCTCGCCGCCGCGCATGCGCTCGGCATCCCGGTGACGCCGCGCGGGACGGGGACCGGCAATTACGGGCAGGCGATGCCGCTGTCGGGCGGCATCGTGCTCGACCTGTCGCTCTTCTGCGCGGTCCAAGAGATCCGGCACGGCAGCGTCGTGGCCGAGCCGGGCGCGGTGATCGCCGCGATCGACAAGGAGACCCGCGCGGACTCCCGCCAGGAGATGCGGCTGCACCCGTCGACCTACCACACCGCCTCGATCGGCGGCTTCGTCGCCGGCGGCTCGGGTGGCGTCGGTTCGATCCGCTGGGGCGGGCTGCGGGACGCGGGCAACATCATCTCGCTCGAGGTGGTGACGATGGAGGCGAGCCCGCGGGTGCTGACGCTGACCGGCGACGACCTGCACAAGGTCTCGCACGCCTACGGCACCAACGGCATCATCACCAGGGTCGAGATGCCGCTCGCCCCGGCCTATGCCTGGGTCGACGTCATCCACGGCTTCGACACGCTGCGGGAGGCGACCGCGTTCGCCAACGCCGCGGGCGAGCAGGACGGGCTCCTGCTCAAGGAGCTCGCCGTCGTCGCGGCGCCCGTGCCGCACGACCACTTCAAGCGGCACCGCAAGTACCTGCCGCGCGAGAAGCATCTCGTGCTCGCGATGGTCGCCGACTTCGCCCTCTCCTCCTACCTCGCGGTGGCGGGGCGCCATCCCGGCGCGGAGCTCTTGTTTCGCAACGACACGCTGCCGGCCGAGGACCTCAAGGGCCTGCCCCCGGTGTTCGAGCTGTCGTGGAACCACACCACGCTGCGGGCCCTGCGCGACGACCCGACGATCACCTACCTCCAGGTCCTCTATCCGTTCCCGAACCAGGTCGAACTCGTGACGCGGATCCACGAGCGCTTCGGCGAGGAGCTGCCCGCCCACCTCGAGTTCGTGAAGTTCGACGGCAAGGTCACCTGCTTCGGCCTGCCGCTGGTGCGCTTCACCAGCGAGGAGCGGCTGGAGGAGATCATGGCGATCCACGAGGAGATGGGCGCGCCGATCTTCAACCCGCACCGCTACACGCTGGAGGAGGGCGGCATGAAGCAGACCGACGCCGTCCAGCTCGCCTTCAAGCAGGAGGCCGACCCGCAGGGCCTGCTCAACCCCGGCAAGATGATCGCCTGGGAGGACCCGAGCTACGACTACCGCTCGGGCAAGACCTTCCTGTTCCGCGCCCTGGCGGAGGGGTGAGATGGGCGCCAGGGTGTCTTCGCGCCCGGAGAGGATCCGGAGGGTCACGGAGTGTCGTGGAGTGTGCTCTGGAGGCGCGCGCGTCCCTGTCCTTCCCCGTAGGGGAAGGTGGCGCGCAGCCGAAGGCTGCGTGACGGATGGGGCGCGGCGCGCAGCGACGCGTTCCGCGAAGCGGAAGCCGCCGTGTCCGCTGCCGCCGTCGCTCTTCGGCTTCGCCGAACGCGCGTTCCGCGCGCCCCATCCGTCTCGGCGCTGCGCGCCGATCCACCTTCCCCTACAGGGAAGGAGAATAGCCGCCCCGCCCCTCGAGGTCCGTCCCGCCCGCCACCCGCTTCGTCGACGGCACCAACATCCTGCGTCGGCATTCCCTCATCCCCTGCCCCTCTCCCTCGCGGGAGAGGGGAGGAAGTGGTGACATGCGCATCCTCGTCCTCTACGCCCATCCCGACCCGGAGAGCTACGTCGCGGCCCTCCACCGGACCGTCGTCGAGACGCTGACCGCCCGCGGGCACGAGGTCGACGATTGCGACCTCTATGCCGAGGGCTTCGACCCGGTCCTCTCCTGTGCGGAGCGGCGTGGCTACCACGAGACGCCCTCGAACCGCGCACCGGTGGAGGACTACGTCCGGCGGCTCGAGGCAGCCGAGGGGCTCGTCCTGGTCAACCCGGTCTGGAACTTCGGCTTCCCGGCGATCCTCAAGGGCTTCCTCGACCGCGTCTTCCTGCCGGGTGTCAGCTTCGTCATCGCCGACGGCAAGGTGGCGCCCGCCTTGCGCAACATCCGGGTCCTGATGTCGGTGACGACCTACGGCGCCACGCGCTGGCGCGCCTTCCTGATGGGCGATCCGCCGCGGCGCTGCGTCATGCGCATGCTGCGGGTGCTCGCGGCTCCGACCGCACGCACCGCCTATCTCGCGCATTACGACATGAACAACGCCACGCCGCAGAGCCGCGAGGCCTTCCTGAAGCGGGTCGCGGCGACGCTCTCGGGGGTGTGATGCGCGTTCTCCTGGTCTACTGCCACCCGGTGCCGGAGAGCTTCAACGCGGCGGTGCGCGACCGCGCGGTCGCCGCGCTCGAGGCCGGGGGCCACGCGGTGGATCTGCTCGATCTCTACGCCGAGGGCTTCGACCCGGTCCTCTCGGCGGACGAACGGCGGGCCTATCACGAGGCCGGCGTCAACGAGGTGCCGGTGGCGGGCCATCTCGCCCGGCTGAAGGCGTGCGAGGCGCTGATCTTCGTCTTCCCCACCTGGTGGTACGGCCCGCCCGCCATGCTCAAGGGCTTCGTCGAGCGCGTCTTCGTGCCCCACGCCACGTTCGGCATGCCGCAGCCGGGGCGGCCGATCACGCGGGTGCTCACCAATATCCGCGTGCTGGGCGCGATCTCGACGCTCGGCGCGCCGCGCTGGTGGTGGTGGTTCATGGGCATGCCCGGCCGGCGCATGCTGCTCACGGGGCTCGGCGTGCTGTGCGCGAAGGGCTGCCGGACGTTCTGGATGGGGCTGCACGAGATGGACTCGGCGAGCGCCGCGGACCGCGCGCGGTATCTCGACCGTGTGGCCGCACGGCTGACGCGGCTGGGCTGAGGCGATTGTTCCTCCCCGGAGGGGAGGAGTCCGCGCGAAGCGCGGGCGGTGGGGCCGTTCGGAGCACGATCGAGCCGGCCCGCCGTCCTCCCCACCCTCCGTCCTTCGGCCGTCGTCCTCCCCTGCGGGGAGGGGGCGGCTCGAGCGTCAGGTGTTCATCGAATCGAAGAACTCGCCGTTCGACTTGGTGGCGCGCAGCTTGTCGAGCAGGAACTCGATGGCGTCGACGGTGCCCATCGGGTTGAGGATGCGGCGCAGGACGTAGGTCTTCTTGAGCTGGTCGGGCGGGACGAGCAGCTCCTCCTTGCGGGTGCCGGAACGGGTGATGTCCAGCGCCGGGAAGGTGCGCTTGTCGGCCACCTTGCGGTCGAGGATGATCTCGGAGTTGCCGGTGCCCTTGAACTCCTCGAAGATCACCTCGTCCATGCGCGAGCCGGTGTCGATCAGCGCGGTCGCGATGATCGTCAGCGAGCCGCCCTCCTCGATGTTGCGCGCCGCGCCGAAGAAGCGCTTGGGGCGCTGCAGCGCGTTGGCGTCGACGCCGCCGGTCAGCACCTTGCCCGAGGACGGCACGACCGTGTTGTAGGCGCGGCCCAGCCGGGTGATCGAATCGAGCAGGATGACCACGTCGCGGCCATGCTCGACGAGGCGCTTGGCCTTCTCGATCACCATCTCGGCCACCTGCACGTGGCGCACCGCCGGCTCGTCGAAGGTCGAGGCGATGACCTCGCCCTTCACCGAGCGCTGCATGTCGGTGACCTCCTCCGGCCGCTCGTCGATGAGCAGCACGATGAGGTAACACTCGGGGTGATTCGTGGTGATCGACTGCGCGATGTTCTGCATCAGCACGGTCTTGCCGGTGCGCGGCGGCGCGACGATGAGGCCGCGCTGGCCCTTGCCGATCGGCGAGACGATGTCGATGATCCGCGCCGAGTAGTCCTTGCGCGTCGGGTCCTGCTGCTCGAGCTTGAGCCGCTCCGTCGGGTAGAGCGGCGTCAGGTTGTCGAAGTGGACCTTGTGGCGGATCTTCTCGGGATCCTCGAAATTGACCGTGTTGACCTTCAGGAGCGCGAAGTAGCGCTCTCCCTCCTTCGGTCCCCGGATCGGGCCCTCGACCGTGTCGCCGGTGCGCAGACCGAAGCGGCGGATCTGCGAGGGCGAGATGTAGATGTCGTCGGGACCGGGCAGGTAGTTCGAGTCCGACGAGCGCAGGAAGCCGAAGCCGTCCTGCAGGGTCTCGACGACGCCCTCGCCGATGATCTCCACCTCGCGGGCGGCGAGCTGCTTGAGGATCGCGAACATCAGCTCCTGCTTGCGCATGGTGCTGGCGTTCTCGACCTCGAGCTCCTCCGCGAAGGTGGTGAGCTCGGTCGCGGTCTTCGACTTGAGATCCTGGAGCTTGATCTCCCGCATGGCGGGAGCCGTGTCCGAGGTCTCGCGGATCGGTGCGTTGATGATGTCGTCTTCGATCATGGGGCGTTCGCGCTGAGGCGAGGCGACAGGGCGGTTCGGGCCGGGTCGGTGGTGAGACACCGCTTCGCGGGACGGTTGCCGGCGAAGGAGCCGGGACCGGATCGCCCGAGGGGAAGCGCGACCTGTCACTCGAGGGGAGGGTAGGGCTGCATATCGCGTTTTCCCGCGACGCTCAACCCCAAAACGCCTTCACCAGAGAATCGGTTTCACGATCACGAGGACGACGATGCCGATCATCAGGAGCGTCGGGGCCTCGTTGAAGACCCTGAAGAACTTCGAGGACTTGTCGTTGGCGTCCGCCGCGAAGGCCTTCACGTACCGCCCCATCAGATGATGCGAGACGAGAAGGCCGAGGACCAGCAGCAGCTTGCCGTGCAGCCAGCCCTCGCTCCACCAGCCGCCGAGGAAGGCGAGCCACAGCCCGGTGACCACGGAGACGATCATCGCCGGCGTCGTGATCGCCTTCAAGAGCCGGCGCTCCATTACCTTGAAGGTCTCGGACTGCGGCGTGCCCGGCTGCGCGCCCGTGTGGTAGACGAACAGCCGCGGCAGGTAGAGCAGCCCCGCCATCCAGGCGATGATGGCGATGACGTGCAGGCTCTTGAGCCAGAGATATCCGTCGAGCATGGGGTCCCGTCAGCTGCCGCGCACGCGGGCGATCATCGCCTCGACGTGGGGGATCGGCGTGTCCTTCTCGATGCCGTGGCCGAGGTTGAACACGTGCGGACGCCCGCGGGTCGCCGCGAGAATCGCGTCGATGCCCTCCTCCAGCGCCCGCCCGCCGGCGACGAGCGCCTGCGGATCGAGGTTGCCCTGGCTCGCCAGCCCCGCCGGCAGGCGCGCCACGGCCTCGGCGATGTCCGTCTGCCAGTCGATGCCGACCGCATCCGCGAAGCCCGCCGCGGCGAGCCGATGGAGATGCCCGCCGCCGCGTACGAAGACGATCGCCTTGGCATGCGGCCGCGCCGCCTTCACGCCCTCGACGATACGCCGCAGCGGGCCGAGCGAGACGCTCTCGACCATCGAGGGCGGCAGGCTCGTGCCCATGCTCTCGAAGATCTGGACCGCGTCGGCGCCGGCGTCGATCTGCGCGACGAGGTAGCGGATCGAGGTCTCGACGAGCGTCTCGATCAGGGCGGCGAGGAAGGCGGGATCGCGGTAGGCGGCAAGCCGCAAGGGCGCCTGCTCGGGGCTGGAGCGGCCGGCGATCATGTAGCTCGCGAGCGTCCAGGGCGCGCCGCAGAAGCCGAGCAGCGTCGTCTCGGCGGGCAGCTCGGCCCGCAGCCGCCGCACGGTCTCGATGACCGGCGCGAGGTGCTCGAGCGGGTCGCGCCCCTCGCCCAGCCGCCTGACGTCGTCCAGCGTGGAGATGGGCGTGAGCCGCGGGCCCTCGCCCTCCTCGAACCAGACCTCCTGGCCGAGCGCGTGGGGGACGACGAGGATGTCGGAGAACAGGATCGACGCGTCGAAGCCGAAGCGCCGGATCGGCTGGAGGGTCACCTCCACCGCGAAATCAGGGTCGTAGCACATGGCCAGGAACCCGCCGGCCGTGGCGCGGGTTTTCTTGTACTCGGGCAGGTATCGACCCGCCTGGCGCATCAGCCAGATCGGCTGCGGCCAGACGGCCTCGCCGTCGAGCACCCGCATGAGCTTGCGTGCCGGCTTCTCGGTCATCCGCGTTCCTCCCCCTTCCCTCTCAAATCAGAAATTCTTTCTAGAATCGAATCCTGTTTCTGCTTGGCAGGGGTACAGGGCTGCCGCAACGCCGTCCACAGCCCCTCCACATGCGGGGCCCGCCGTGAAAGCCTCGAGAAAGGGTTGACGCGGTCGTCGAGCGAATCCGGAATCGCAATCCCTAACAAAACGTTAACGATCCCGTTGCGCCGGCGTCCGGCCCGGCCGCGCACCCCGCGCCCGCATTTCCCACCATAGCCGCCGCGGGCTTCCCCAGAACATCCGGTGTTGACGGTATGGAGGCGTCCTCCACAGGCCTCCGGCTGGACCCGCGCGCCGGGGGGCTTTATCCACACTCATCGACTCCCCCGACCGTCGGCCTGGGGACGGCGAGGACGTCACGGCGAAGGAGGCGGGCCCTTGGCGCGAAGCTACTTCCACCTGCATCTCGTCTCCGATTCGACGGGCGAGACGCTGATCACCGTCGCCCGCGCGGTGGCGGCGCAATACGAGGGCGTGTCCGCCATCGAGCACGTCTACCCGCTGGTGCGCTCGGGGACGCAGCTCGAGCGGGTGATCGCCGAAATCGAGGCGGCGCCCGGCATCGTGCTCTACACGCTCGTGGAGCAGGACCTCGCACAGCGGCTGGAGGAATCCTGCCGGGAGAACGGCTCGCCGGCGCTCTCGGTGCTCTCGCCGGTGCACGCGCTGCTGCAATCCTATCTCGGCGCGGCCTCGACGGCGCGGCCCGGCGCGCAGCACATGCTCAACGCCGACTACTTCAAGCGCATCGACGCGATGAACTTCACCCTCTTCCACGACGACGGCCAATTGCCGACCGACATCGAGGAGGCCGACGTGGTGCTGATCGGCGTCTCGCGCACCTCGAAGACGCCCACCGCCATCTACCTCGCCAATCGCGGGCTCAAGACGGCCAACATCCCGCTCGTCCCGAACGTGCCGCTGCCGCCGCAGATCGAGAACGCGAAGAAGCCGCTCTTCGTGGGCCTCGTCGCGAGCCCGGAGCGCATCGTCCAGATCCGCCAGAACCGGCTCCTGTCCCTCAACGCGTCGGACGAATCCGACTACGCCGACAAGGACCGGGTGACCGAGGAGATCGCCTACTCGCGCAAGCTCTTCGCCCGCAAGCACTGGCCGGTGATCGACGTGACGCGCCGCTCGATCGAGGAGACGGCCGCGGCGATCCTGGAGCACTACCGCGCCCATCGCATGAAGTTCATCGCGACGTGAGGGCCGGGGAGATCGATCGATGAGCGACGCCTTCCTCTGGCGCGATCCGGCCCCCCTCGTCCTCGCCTCGACCTCGGCGACGCGGCGCGCGCTGCTGGCCTCGACCGGGCTGCCCTTCGAGGCCGTGCCGCCGGAGGTGGACGAGCGCGCGATCGAGGCGGGCGCCCGGGCCGAGGGTCTCGCGCCCGACGCGCTGGCGGTGCTCCTCGCCCGCCAGAAGGCGCTGTCGGTCTCGGGCGCGCGGCCCGGCGCTCTCGTGATCGGCGCCGACCAGACCCTGGCGCTGGGCGAGAGGCTCTTCCACAAGCCGGCCTCGCGGGAGGAGGCGCGGGCGCAGATCGCGGCGCTGGCCGGGCGCACGCACGCGCTCCATTCCGGCGTGGCGATCGCCCGGGACGGCGCCGTCGTCGCCGCCTTCGTCGAGACCGCGCGGCTCGACATGCGCCCGCTCGACGCGGACGCGATCGACCTCTATCTCGCCTGCGCCGGGGGGGCCGTGACGACCAGCGTGGGCGGCTACCAGCTCGAAGGCGTCGGCGCCCACCTCTTCGCACGGGTCGAGGGGGATCATGCGACGATCCTCGGCCTGCCGATCCTGCCGCTGCTCGCCGCCTTTCGTGACCTGGGAGCGCTCGCGCTGTGACGCCGCCTTCCTCTTCGACGCAGACCTGGACGCCGAGAGAGACCATGCCGCCGAGAGCCTTCGTCGCCGGGCATCCGATCGCCCATTCCCGCTCGCCCATGATCCACGGCCATTGGCTGGAGCGCATGGGCATCGCCGGCAGATACGAGCGCGTCGACGTCGCGCCCGACGCCTTTCCCGGCTTCCTGCGCGGGCTCGCGCGCGAGGGCTACGTCGGCGGCAACGTCACGATCCCCCACAAGGAGGCCGCCTTCCGCCTCGTCGATGCCCCGAGCGCCCGGGCGCAGCGGCTGCGGGCGGTCAACACGGTGTGGCTGGAGGATGGGGTTCTCGTCGGCGACAACACCGACGTCACCGGGTTCGTCGAGAGCCTCGACGCCGGGCTCGGCACAGGATGGGAGGCGCGGCTGCCGCGGGCGCTGGTGCTCGGTGCCGGCGGCGCGGCGCGGGCGGTGGCGGCGGGGCTCCTCGACCGGGGGCTCGCCCGGGTCGTCGTCGCGGCGCGGGACGTCGGGAAGGCGGAGCCGCTCGTGGGCTTCGATCCGCGGCGGGTGGCCGCGCTGGCCTTCGTCGAGGTGGAGCGGATGCTCGGGGGCGTCGATCTCCTCGTCAACGCCACCTCGCTCGGGATGACCGGCAAGGATCCGCTCGCGCTCGACCTCGCCGCGCTGCCGGACGGGGCGGCCGTCGCGGACATCGTCTACGCCCCGCTGGAGACGGATCTCCTGCGCACGGCGCGCGCGCGCGGTCTCGCCACGGTGGATGGGCTCGGCATGCTGCTGCACCAGGCGGCGCCCGGCTTCGCGCGGTGGTTCGGCCGGCGTCCGGAGGTGACGCCGGAGCTGCGCGCACTCGTCGAGGCGGATCTCGCGCGGCCGTCGGCGGAGAGCGTCCGGCGATGACCTTCGTCCTCGGCCTCACCGGTTCGATCGGCATGGGCAAGTCGGCGACGGCCGCCATGTTCCGCCGCGCCGGCGCCCCCGTGCACGACGCCGACGCCACGGTGCACCGGCTCTACGCGGGCGCGGCAGCGCCGGCGATCGAGGCGTCGTTCCCCGGCGCGACGAAGGGCGGCGTCGTCGACCGCGCCGCGCTCGGGCCGATGGTGATCGGCAGGCCCGAGGCGATGGCGCGGCTCGAGGCCATCGTCCACCCGCTCGTCTCGGCGGAGCGCGCGGCCTTCCTCGGGCGGGCGCGGGCGTCCGGCGCGCCGCTCGCGGTGCTCGACGTGCCGCTTCTCCTCGAGACCGGGAGCGAGCGCCTGTGCGACGCGGTCTGCGTGGTCACGGCGCCGGAGGCGGTCCAGCGCGCGCGGGTGCTGGCGCGCCCGGAGATGACGCCGGAGAAGCTCGCCGGCATCCTCGCCCGGCAGGTGCCGGACGTGGAGAAGCGCGCCCGCGCGCATTTCCTGGTGGATACGAGCCGCGGCTTCCCTTCCGCCGAGCGGCAGGTCCGCGATATCGTGCGCGCGCTCGCCGGCCGTCACGGCCGCGCGGCGCGCCCCTGACCAGAGCCTGCCGGAGCCCGAGCCTTGCGCGAGATCGTCCTCGACACCGAGACCACCGGCCGAGACGCCAACCTGGGCGACCGCATCGTCGAGATCGGCTGCGTCGAACTCCTCAACCAGATCCCGACCGGGCGGACCTGGCATCGCTACGTCAATCCGGAGCGAGCGATGTCGGAGGGCGCCTTCCAGGTGCACGGCCTCTCCGACGACTTCCTCGCCGACAAGCCCGTGTTCGGGGCGATCTGCGACGACTTCCTCGCCTTCGTGGAGGGTGCGCGGCTCGTCATCCACAACGCGCCCTTCGACATGGGCTTCATCGACATGGAGCTCGAGCGGCTCGGCCGCCCGCGCTGGCCCGCCGCGCAGGTGCTCGACACGCTGATGATGGCCAGGCGCAAGTTCCCCGGAGCGCCGGCGAGCCTGGACGCCCTGTGCAGCCGCTTCGGCATCGACAACGCGCGGCGCACCAAGCACGGCGCGCTGCTCGACGCGGAGCTGCTGGCGGAAGTCTACATCGAGCTGATCGGTGGCAAGCAGGTCGATCTCGGGCTCGCGGCCCCGAGCCTCGCCCGCGGCCCCCTCGTCGCGGGTGCGCCCGCCGTGGCGCGGCGCCCGGCCCCGCCGCGTCTCACCGACGCCGAGCGCGAGGCGCATGCGGCGTTCCTGGCTGGGTTCAAGGGCGAGACGGTGTGGGGGGATTACCTTCGGGCGCGAGAGGCGGCGGAGTAGGGCGCGCCGGCCGGATCGAGGCAGGTTGCGCTTGTCGAGCCGAATTCTTATTCTTCCGGCATGATCCGCTTCAAGTTCGCCGTCGACAAGGCCTTTGCAGCCCTGCACAGGATGGTCTCCGACCATCCCGGGATCGATCTGCACGCGGCGCTCAAAGCGTGCTATTTCGCCGACCGATCGCATCTCAACGCGCACCTCAGGCCCATCTTCGGGGCCACGTATCGCGCGATGCGGTTCGGCCCGGTTCCGCTCGAGATCTACGAGATGGCGAAAGCCGAGTCGCTGTGGCTCGCCGAGCTCGGCGTCGAGAGCGTGCCGTGGAGCCTCGGGGGCTACCGGCTGACCCCGACGGGATCGGCGCAGGTCGACACGTCCGCACTCTCGCAAAGCAATCAGGAGCATCTCCGCGCCGGCCTCGAGCGCTCGCTGTCGATGAGCTTCAACGAGCGGACGGCGGCGACTCACGGCCCGGACTGGCAAGCCGCGGAACTCGGATACATGCGCTACGAGGACATGCTCGACGATCGTCCCGACAAGGAGGAGGTCATCGAGATGCTCCGGGAAAAAGCACGCTTCATGAGGCTCTGAAGGTGTTGAGGCCCCGGCAGGTCATCGTCATTCCCGACGGCACCGTTCGTCCGCCGAAGCCGAAGATGGTCGCCTGCGTGGAACCGACCCTCGGATACTTCTACAGGATCAACACGCGACGTTGGCCGCCAGTCGTGAAGCTCGTACGCGACCCGCTACACACGTTCCTAGACCACGACCGCTACCTGGAATGCGGGGATCCCCTGGAGATCGACGACTACATCGTTCAGGACAGCGTCGACAGGAACGGCATCGTGGGTGAGATACACGAGAGCCTGTGCGGAGAGATCATCAAGCTGCTCACGATGGCGACGACGCTCAGGGAGGAAGACCGGCGGCGAATCATCGAAGCGCTGTCGTGACGCCGAAGCTTCGAGACCGTTCCCGTCACCCCTGCGGGATCGCCTCGCTGAACGGCAGCTCCAGCACCGGGCGGTCGTGGTCGTCGCGGATGTCGAAGGCCCAGCCGGTGCGGTCCTGCGCGTGCTTCTCGCCCTCCGCCATCTCGACGAGGGCGCGGTCGATCGCCTCGCGGCGCACGGCCTCGCCGTCGGGCAGGCGCACGCCGGCCATGTCGGGATGGACGCCGCGGTCGGAGCGGATGTGGAAATAGTAGACCGGCATGGCTCTCCTCGTGTCACGCGGGGGAAACGGCGCGGCCGGGCGGGCCGTTCCCGCACCGCAGCACGCGGGGCACCTACGCCTCGACCGCGTGGGCTTCCAGGTCCGCGAGGCGCACGAAGTCGAGGGCGCGCGCATGCGTCGCGGCGAGCCTGACCTTCGGGGCGACGCCCGCCTCCAGCGCCTCGCGCCAGCGCAGCGCGCACAGGCACCAGCCGTCGCCCGCCCGCAGGCCGGGGAAGTCGAACTCGGGGCGGGGCGTCAGCAGGTCGTTGCCGCGGCCCTGGCTGAAGCGCAGGAATTCGTCGGTGACGACGGCACAGATCACGTGCGTGCCGACGTCCTCCGCCGCCGTGTTGCAGAAGCCGTCGCGGAAGAAGCCGGTGCGCGGCGACGCGCAGCACAGGGCGAGCGGACCGCCGAGCACGTTGCGGGCGCCGCCCCCGCGCTCGAACCGTCGCGACATGTCGTTCATCGGCGCGTCCTCCCGAGGTCTCCCTCCGGAGAGCTAGGACGGGGTTGGCGCCCCGTCGAGCCCGTCAGCGCTCGCCGTGGCGCCGGCGCGGCGCACCCTCGGCGGGGCCGCGGCGCGCGTCGTCCCGGCGCGGGGGCGCCTCGCCCCGCGGCGCGGGCTTGCCGCGCGGGCCGCCCTTGTCGAATCCCCCCTTGTCGAATCCCCCCTTGCCGAACGAAGGCTTCTCGAAGGGGCCCTTTCCCGACCTCGCGGGACCGGTCTTCCCGAAACCGCCCTTGCCGGGCCCTGGCTTGCCGAAGGCGGGCTTGCCGAAGCCGGGCTGCGGCCCCGGCTCGCCGTCGGCGCGCGCGACGCGCACGTTCTCGTCGTTCGGGCGCTCGGCCGCCTGGGCGAAGCGCTCGGCGGCGTCGACGACGATGCCGAAGCGCGTCTCCTCGGGGAAGATGCGGATCGGGCCGACGACCCCGCGCTCGACGTTGCCGATGCGGCAGATCAGCGGAAGCAGCCATTTCGGGTCGGCGTTCTGGCGCCGCCCCACGGAAAGCGTGAACCAGGCCATCGGCAGGCGCTCGCGCGGCTCCCGAGGCTCCCGGCCGCCGCGGCCCTCGAACGGCGTCTTCTCGCGCGCGGCGAACGTCTCCCGCTCCTCGCGGGTGCGGCGCTGCGGCCGTTCGCCGGGATCGGAGACGTCCTCGGGCGCCGGCAGGCGGGCGCGCCACAGGCGCACGAGCGCGGCGGCGATCTCCTCGGGGGAGCGGGTCTCGACGAGCCGGCGGGCGGTCTCGATCTCGTCCTCGCCGGGCGCCTCGCCGAGCACTGGGTCGGCGAGGAAGCGCGCCTCGTCGGCGGCGCGGATCTCCTCGATCGTCGGCGGGCCGGACCACTCCACGTCGATGCGCGCCGCCTGGATCAGCGATTCGGCCTTGCGGCGGCGGTTCACCGGCACGATCAGCGCGCACACGCCCTTGCGCCCCGCGCGGCCGGTGCGGCCGGAGCGGTGGAGCAGGGCCTCGCGGTCGTTCGGCAGGTCGGCGTGGACGACGAGGTCGAGATGCGGCAGGTCGATGCCGCGCGCGGCGACGTCGGTCGCCACGCACACCCGCGCGCGCCCGTCGCGCAGGGACTGGAGCGCGGTGGTGCGCTCCGCCTGCGACAGCTCGCCCGACAGTGCCACCGCCGAGAACCCGCGCTCGAGAAGGCTCGCATGGAGATGGCGCACCTGCTCGCGGGTGGCGCAGAACACCATCGCCGCCCGCGCCTCGACCTGGCGCAGCACGTTGACGACGGCGTGCTCGACCTCGCGCGGCGCGACGCGGACCGCGCGATAGGCGATGTCGGCGTGGGGCGCGTTGCGCCCGACCGTGTCGATGCGCATCGCGTCGGTCTGGTGATCGCGCGCCAGCGCGGCGATCTGCGGCGGGATGGTCGCGGAGAACAGCAGCGTGCGGCGCGTCGCCGGGGCCTCGTTCAGGATGAAGGTCAGGTCCTCGCGAAAGCCGAGATCGAGCATCTCGTCGGCCTCGTCGAGCACGGCCACCTCGAGCGCCGAGAGGTCGAGCGCCCCGCGCTCGATGTGGTCGCGCAGGCGCCCGGGCGTGCCCACGACGATGTCGGCGCCCACCTCGAGGGCCCGGCGCTCGCGGCGCGGGTCCATCCCGCCGACACAGGAGACGAGGCGTGCGCCGGTGCGCTCCCACAGCCAGGCGAGCTCGCGCTCGACCTGCAGCGCCAGCTCGCGGGTCGGCGCGACGACGAGCGCGCGCGGGGCCAGGGAGGGGACGAGGATGGGAGCGGCGCCGATCAGCGTCTCGGCGAGCGCGAGCCCGAAGGCGACCGTCTTGCCGGAGCCGGTCTGGGCGGAGACGAGGAGGTCGCGCCCCTCGTGGCCGGGCGCCAGCACGGCCGCCTGGACCGGCGTCGGCTCGGCGTAGCCGCGCGCGGACAGCGCCTCGGCGAGGAGGGGGTGGGTCGCGGGAAAGGGCATTGCGGTCGGTACCGTCGAAAAGAGGTCCCCGCCGGGCCGATCCGGGCATCCCCGGTTTCGGTTCTGGTCCGTCGGTGCTGGACTGGCGGGAGGGGGCGCTGCGGCACGCGGGCCGGGCGTTCGGGACCCACATAAGCCATCGCGCGACGAATTGCGAGCGCGTTGCGCGCCGGGCGGCCCTGCGGGTTGCGCATCGCGCGCCGGCGCGTCATTGCTGGCACGGGAGGAGAGCGCCGGGCCATGACCCTCGACGTCGTCGCGTTGCGCGCATTCTACGAGAGCCCGCTGGGCGAGACCGCGCGGCGCTTCGTCGGGCGCGCGCTCGACGATTTCCTGGCGCCGGTCGGCGGCGCGCGGGTGATGGGGCTCGGCTATCCCGGCCCCTTCCTCCACGCCGCCCGGGGGCGTGCCGAGCGCGTCCTCGCCTTCATGCCGGCGGCGCAGGGCGTCGAGCCCTGGCCGGCGGACGCGCGCTCCGCCGCCTGCCTCGCCGACAGCCTGATGCTGCCGCTGCCCGACGGCTGCATCGACCGGGTGCTCCTCGTCCATGCGCTGGAGACGTCGGAGGATCCCGACGAGCTGTTCTACGAGGTCTGGCGGGTGCTCGCGCCGGGCGGGCGGCTCGCCGTCGTCGTGCCCAACCGCGGCGGGTTGTGGGCGCGCATGGACGTCACCCCCTTCGGTTACGGACAGCCCTACTCGCGCGGGCAGCTCAAGGCCCTGATGCGCCGCACGCTGTTCACCCCCGAGACCTGGACGGAGACGCTCTACGTCCCGCCGCTGCCCTCCCGCGTGCTGCGCGGCTCCGCCGGAGCCTGGGAGCGGCTCGGCACGCGCCTGTCCCTCCCCTTCGCCGGAGTCCACGTCGTGGAGGCCACGAAGCAGCTCCACCGCCCGCTGATGGTCCGCCAGACGAGGCGCGGCACGCGCTTCATCCCCGTGCTGGTGCCGCAGGCGAACGGGGCGGCGACGCGGCGGGCCGCGGGCTCGACGCGCGTCGGCAGTTCGGATGCGGTCGGGGCCGCGGTTCAGCTCCCCCGCAGCCGCGCCAGCACGTCCGCGGCGTTCCGGTCGGGCGGGAAGACCGGGTAGAGCACCGTCTCGATGGTGCCATCGCGCGCGATCAGCGTGACGCGCTTGTGCAGCGTGCGCCCCATCCCCTCGAAGGTGGGAAGCCGCAACGCCTCGGCCAGCGCGAGATCGGCGTCGGAGAGCAACGGAAAGGGAAGGTGCAGTCGGCTCGCCGCTTCCGCCTGCGCCTGTGGCGCCTGCGTCGAGATCCCGAAGACGGCGTCGGCGCCGGCCTCGCGCAGGTCCGCGAAATGGTCGCGGAAGGCGCAGCTCTGCGGCGTGCAGCCCTTGGCGCCGGGGATCCCGTCCCAGCCCTCCGGCAGCGCGACTCCGGGCTCGGCCGTCATCGGGTAGACGTAGATCACGGCCACCCCCGCGAGTCCCGAAAGCAGCACGCGCCCGCCCGCGGTCGAGACGAGCGCCACGTCCGGCAGGCGCATCCCGACGAGATGCGCGGCGGCGCCGTCGTCCTCCGGCACCGGGAGGGCCGACCAGTCGACGGGTGGTGGGGTGGGGATGCTCATGCGATCGATCCTCTGCCGGTGTCCCGAGAGCCAGGCGGCCTGCGTGGCGTCCGCGAGACGCCGGTGCCCGTCACCCGAGCAGCCCCTCCGCCTCGGCCATCTCCCTCAGGCTGCGCTGCGGGCGCGCGCCGATGTGGGAGATCACCTCGGCCGCGGCCATGGCGCCGAGGCGGGCGCTGGCGACGTGGTCGAGGCCGCGGGTGAGGCCCGCGAGGAAGCCGCCGGCGAAGAGGTCGCCGGCGCCGGTGAGGTCGACGATGCTCTCGGGCGGGTAGGCTTCGACGGCGCGCGTGCCCGCCCGGCTCACGATCAGCGAGCCGCGCTCGGAGCGCGTCACCACGGCCAGGAAGTCGCGGTCGGGGTGGCCCTCCTCGCGCAGGGCGGCGACGGCGGTGTCCTCGTCGGCGGTCTCGTAGAGCGCCTTGAGCTCGTGGATGTTGGCGAACAGGATGTCGAGCGCGCCGGTGCGGGCGAGGTCGAGGAACTCGGCGCGGTAGCGGTCGACGCAGAAGGAATCCGAGAGCGTCAGCGCCACCTTGTTGCCGGCGCCGTGGGCGATCTCCACCGCCTTGCGGAAGGCCTGCTTCGCCGCCGGCGGATCCCACAGGTAGCCCTCGAGGTAGGTGATCGCCGCGCCCTTCACCGTCGCCGCGTCGATGTCGTCGGGCGTCAGGTTCTGGCAGGCGCCGAGGTAGGTGTTCATCGTCCGCTCGCCGTCCGGCGTCACGAGAATGAAGGAGCGCGCCGTGGCCGGCCCCTCGGGGGCGGCGTAGGCGGTCTCGAAGCGCACGCCGGTGGCGTTCATGTCGTGGCGGTAGATGCGGCCGAGCTCGTCCTCTCGCACCTTGCCGATGAAGCCCGCGCGTGCGCCGAGCGAGGCGGCGCCCACCGCCGTGTTCGCGCCCGAGCCCCCGGAGATGATCGCGGCCTGGCCCATGCGGGCGTAGAGATCCTCGGCGCGGGCCTCGTCGATGAGGTTCATCGAGCCCTTGTGCAGCTTCTCGGAGACCAGGAAGGCGTCGTCGGTGTGGGCGATCACGTCGACGATGGCGTTGCCGAGGGTCAGGACGTCGAGCTCGGGCATGGATATCCTCAGTTGCTGTCTTCGTCGGGCGACGGGGCGCGGAGCCGGTCGGGGGAGCGGGACCGCGCAGGGTTAGACCCGCTCGCGACCGGCCCGTCAAGTTCCACCGCCGCATCGAGCGTTGCAGGAATGCCATCCAGGATCGCGAGCATGGCCGCGACCCGGTCCGCGTCGAGCGCGCCGATCTCCCGCGCGAGGCGGTTGGCCAGCAGCATCGCGTCCGGCCCGGCGCCCGCGGCGGGAATGCGCGGGGCGGGGTCGGAGAGTTCGGCGAGGCGCTGGAGCTCGTCCGCCTCGTCCCAGATCACGCCGAAGTAATGGATCGTCCCCTGGACGAGCGTGAAGGTCGGGCGCCCCCGCTCGCCGCGCTCGAGCGCCGAGAGATAGGCGCTGGAAACGCCCAGATGCGCCGCCATGTCCTTGAGCTGGAGCCCGCGCGCGGCGCGCAGCCGGCGCACCCGCCGGCCGAAGGGGGTGAGCGCGCGGGCGTCGGCCTGCGGATCGCGGGAGCGGCGCGCCACGGGCGCCTCCCTCAGCGCCCGTCGCGGCGGCGGAGCCGCACGTAGAGCGCGCCCTCCCCGCCGTGATGGTGCGCCGCGGGCTCGAACCCCAGGACGAGGCCGCGAATTCCGGGCTCGGCGAGCCAATGCGGCACGAGCCGGCGCAGCACGCCGCGTTCCTCGAAGAGCGCGGCGGAACCCACGTCGCGCCCGGGCGCGCCCTTGCCGGTGATCACGAGCACGATGGCGTGGCCCTGCGCGGCGGCCCGGTGCAGGAAGCCGTGGAGCGCGAGATGCGCCTCGCCCTGGCGCATGCCGTGCAGGTCGAGCGTCGCGTCGGGGCGGCGCGAGCGCCGGGAGAGCGCCGTGCGCTCCTTGCGGGCGAGCTTCGCGAGCGGGGGGATCGGCGGCGGGGGCGGCGGCGTCGGGCGATAGGGCGCCGCGGTCGGGGCGTGGGGCTTCGGCGGGACGCCGGGCGGCCGCGGCGGGGCGGATCTCGCTCGGGCGACCTTCGGTGGCGCGGCGGTGGCGGTCTCGGGCACCGTCGGCGGCGGAGCGGGTTCCGGCGGGACCGCCTTGCCGGGCAGCGGCTCGACGTGGCGCACCACGTGGCGCCACAGGAGCCGCTCCTCCTCCGTCAGCTCGCGCCGGCGCCGCGAGGTCATCGCGGGGCCTCCCCACCGGGACGCTCCGTCGCGGGGCGCGGCAGCAGGACGACGAAGTCCGTCGCGTGCCGGATCAGCCCCGCGCGCGTCCCCGCCCGCGCGCCCGAGCCGACGAACCAGTCGCCCCGTGCCGGGCCGAGGATGGCCGAGCCCGTGTCCTGCGCCACCATCAGCCGGGCCAGCGGACGCTCGACCCCGTCCGCGTCCGGCAGCGCGCCGGAGAGCCAGAACGGCAGGCCGTAGGGCCACAGCCCGCGATCCACCGCCAGCGAGCGCCCCGGCGTCAGCGGCACGCCGGCGCCGCCGATCGGGCCGAGGGACGGGTCGTGATCGGACAGGATCGCGAAGAAGATGTAGGAGGCGTTCTCGCGCATCAGCGCGCGGGCGGCGTCGGGGTTCTCGCGCAGCCAGCCGAGCAGGCGCTCGAGGCTCATGGCGTCGCGGTCGATCGCGCCGCGCTCCACCAGGAGCCGCCCGATCGAGGTATAGGGATGCCCGTTGCGCCCGGCATAGCCGACCCGCAGCACCCGGCCGTCCTCCAGGAGGATGCGCGCCGAGCCCTGAACGTGCACGATGAAGGCCTCGCCGGGCTCCTCCAGCCAGACGATCGGCGGCGCGGCGTCGTCGAGTGCGCCCTCCTCGATCCCGGCGCGCGTCGGCACGGGCCGGAAGCCGCCGGTGTCGTCCTTCAGCGCGGCGCGCAGGGCGGGGTCGACGCCCGGGCGCGTCTCGCCCTCGGCGAGGGTCACGAGGTCGACCGGCCGCGCCCGCAGCGGCGTCGCGAAGCGGGGCGTGCGCACGAGCGAGCCCGCGAGTTCGGGCTCGTAGTAGCCGGTGAGGAAGCCGCGGCCCGAGGCCGGGATCACCCGGTGTGGGACGAAGGCGCGCTCGAAGAAGGCGCGGGCGTCGGCGGGCGGGACGGCGAGCGCCGCACGGCAGGCGGCGAGGAGGTCGACCCCCGCCGCGGCCGCCGGCCTCAGGGCGGCGCGGCCGTCCAGGATCGGGCCGCAGGAGACGCGCAAGGCGGCGAGCGCGGCGGCGTGGTCGTCGTCCGCCCAGCCGGGGAGGTCCCCGTAGGCGACGGGCTCGAGCCGGGCGCCGCCGATGTCCGACGCGGCGGCGCGGGCGCCTGCGGGATGTGGGCCGAGCGCCATGGCGGCACCGAGGGCGAGCAGGAGTGCTAGGAGGAGCGCTGGGAGAGGTGCCGGGAAGAGTGCGGGGAAGAGTGCGGGGAAGACTGCACGCGGCGCTCCCCTCATTGCCCCGCTTCGGTCGCGACGAGGTGCCAGTTCGGGTCGCGCGCGCCGAGCTGGCGGGCGAAGGTCCACACGTCCGTGACGTCGACGACCTGGTCGGCGGAGCCCTCGACGACGTCGCCCGCGGCGGAGCGCGTCACCGAGATCAGCTCGGAGACGATGCGCACCGTGATCTGCGCGGTCTTGCCCTTCACCTCGGCGGCGGTCACCTCGGCCTTGTCGATGGCGACGAACGTGGTCTCGGCCTTCTCCCCGCGGGTCTCGCGGTCGGTGATCGCCGCCTCGAAGCCTTCGTAGACCTCCTTCGACAGGAGATCCTTGAGCGTCTTGCGGTCGCCCGCGGCGAAGGCCGTGACGATCATCTCGTAGGCCATCTTTGCGCCCTCGAGGAACTCCCGGCCGTTGAAGGCGGGCTCCTGCCGGGCGATCTCGTCGAGGCCGGCGGTCACCTCGGCGCCGGGCGCGGAGATACTCTTCCAGCGGTCCGGGGAGGCGGGGGCGCCGGCCGCGCCGTTGGGCAGGCGCACCACGTTGTCGCCGCCGGGACGCCCGCCGCGGGGGCCCGACGCCTCGCGCCGGAACGGATCCTGCGGCGGCTTCTCGTTCCCGGTCTTGGTGCCGAGCACGGAGCGCAGGCGCCAGATCACGAAGACGGCGAGTGCGAGGAAGATGAGCGTCGTGAGGTCGAATGACTCTTGCATCGTCGGTCCGGCCTGGAGTTCCCGGGAAGCGGGCTTCGGTCGCGGGCGCGGCGGCGACGATCGTCCCGCCGCACCGCGCCCTCGTTCGCATATGGGCAACGAGCGTCGTAACATCCACCCATCGTCGCGACAAGGAGCGTGCGATCGCGGCTTTTTTCCGCGTCGACGGTCGGCCCGCGCCGCGAGCATCGCGGACCGGCGGCACGCGTCGACGGTCGGGCGCGGGGGCCCGGGCGCTCGCCCCACGCTTGTTCCCTCGCGCGAAGCGTGCTAGCGCGCCTGCCATCGAGGCCGGCGGGGGCTCCCGCCCGCCTTTCCGCGCCCGGCCGGGCGCTCACGCAGGAATTCGGAGATTTCCCGATGGCCGACACCCCGGCGACCAACGGCGCCCAGAACGGCGGCGCCCCGAACGGCGGGGGCGCGAGCGCCGCGCCCTCCCTCAACGCGCTCGCGCAGTACACCAAGGACTTCTCCTTCGAGAACCCGACCGCGCCCCGCTCGCTGGCGCCGCAGCAGGCCCAGCCGAAGATCGGCATCCAGGTCAACGTCAACGCCAAGCAGATGAGCGAGACGGACTACGAGGTCGAGCTCAAGCTCGACGGTGACGCCAAGACCGACGACCTGGTGATGTTCAAGTTCGAGCTGAACTACGCCGGCGTCTTCCGGGTGCTCAACGTCCCCAAGGAGCAGCTCCACCCGGTCGTGATGATCGAGTGCCCGCGCCTGCTCTTCCCCTTCGCCCGCCAGATCGTGGCGGACGCGGTGCGCAACGGCGGCTTCCCGCCGCTCTACATCGACCCGATCGACTTCGTCGCGCTCTACCGCCAGCGCGCCGCCGTCGCCCAGCAGGCGCAGGCGGCCGCGTCCGGCGGCGCCGCGCCGGGTGGCGCGCCCGGCGGCGAGGGTCCGCAGACGGCCTGACCGCGCCCGGCCGCATCGCCCGAACGCCCCCGGACGCGCCCCGTCCGGGGGCGTTCGCACGTCTTGCCGCTTTACGAAGCGTGGCCTTCCCGCGTAACCCTGTGGCGGATCAAACAGGGGAACGGGGGAGCCGGCCATGGCGATCATCGACGAGTTCAGGACCTTCGCGCTCAAGGGCAACGTGGTGGATCTGGCGGTGGGCGTCATCATCGGCGCCGCCTTCTCGCGGATCGTCTCCTCGCTCGTCGAGGACGTGTTCACGCCGCTCATCGGCGTCGTCACCGGCGGGCTCGACTTCTCGAACTACTTCGTCGCGCTCTCGTCGGAGGTCACGGCGACGTCGCTGGCCGCGGCGCGCGAGCAGGGCGCGGTTCTGGCCTACGGCGCCTTCATCACCGCGACGATCAACTTCCTCATCGTCGCCTGGGTGCTGTTCTTCGTGATCCGCGCCGTCAACCGCCTGCGCGCGCGCCAGGAGGCGGAGGTCGCCGCCCCGCCGGAGACGCCCGCGGAGCCCGCGCTTCCGGCCGACGTGAAGCTTCTCGCCGAGATCCGGGACATCCTCGCCGACGGCCGCGAGAAAATTTCGCGAACCACGCCAGAAAGCCATTGATCCCGAAGGGAATCGGCATTACGTACGCCCTTGCCCAATTTCGCACGTGCCTGTGGTCGCGTGCCGGTCGGTGGGCATCCGGGCAAGAGACCGGACAGCCGCCCGAGGGAGACTTCCCTCGACACCCCTGACCGGCAGCCGGAGGCGAAACCGGCGCACTCCGCCCTCAGCGGGGAACGCGACTTAAAGCAACGACGACACGGGCTTTTTTGGTCTCGATCGGCCCTCCAAAGGTCGGTCACCGAAGAGGCTTGTCTCATCATTGCCGGGCGTGCGGACGGGTCATCCCGCTCCAATCCATGGCAGCACGTCGGGTCGCTCCGTCGTTCGCGCGTTCGCGTCTCCAAAGCGCGCTCGCCCGTCGAAGCGGCGTCCCATCGAGCTTGCGCGACCTCGGGCGAGGTCGCGATCGTGTTCAATCGGTGGCCGCACGCAACGGCCGCCCGCGAGCCTATGGGGGAGAGCGCCATGACCGAGCGCATCCGTGAGTTCCTGCGCCGCCGCCGCGAGGACGGGCCCTGCCTCGTCGTCGACCTCGAGGTCGTGCGCGACAACTATTCCAAGTTCGCCCGCGCCCTGCCCGACACGCGCGTGTTCTACGCCGTGAAGGCGAACCCGGAGCCCGCGCTGCTGGCGCTCCTGGCCGACCTCGGCTCGTGCTTCGACACGGCCTCCGTCGTCGAGATCGAGCTGGCGCTCGGTGCCGGCGCGACGCCCGACCGCATCTCCTTCGGCAACACGATCAAGAAGGAGCGCGACGTCGTGCGCGCCCTCGAGCTCGGCGTGCGCCTGTTCGCGGTCGACTGCGAGGACGAAGTCGAGAAGATCGCCCGCGCCAAGGCCGCCACCGGCGCCGAGGACGTGCAGGTGTTCTGCCGCATCCTATGCGATGGCGCCGGCGCCGAGTGGCCGCTCTCGCGCAAGTTCGGCTGCGAGCCGGAGATGGCGGTGGAGGTGCTGGAGCACGCCCATCGCGTCGGGCTCGAGGCCTACGGCGTGTCCTTCCACGTCGGCTCGCAGCAGGGCAACACCGGGGCCTGGGACCAGGCGCTCGGCTCCGCCGCCGCGATCTTCCGCGCCCTGGCGGACAAGGGCATCCACCTGTCGATGGTCAACCTCGGCGGCGGCTTCCCGACGAAGTACCTCAAGGACATCCCGGCGGTGGAGGCCTACGGCCAGTCCATCTTCGAGGCCCTGTCGCGCCACTTCGGCAACCGCATCCCGGCGACGATCATCGAGCCGGGCCGCGGCATGGTCGGCAACGCCGGCGTGATCGAGGCGGAGGTGGTGCTGGTGTCGCGCAAGAGCCGCTCGCAGGACGAGATCCGCTGGGTCTACCTCGACATCGGCAAGTTCGGCGGCCTCGCCGAGACGATGGACGAGTCGATTCGCTACCCGATCCGCACGGACCGGGACGCGGACGCGGTCGCGCCCTGCGTGCTCGCCGGGCCGACCTGCGATTCGGCCGACGTGATGTACGAGAAGACCCCCTACCCGCTGCCCGTGTCGCTCTCCGTCGGCGACAAGGTGCTGATCGAGGGCACGGGGGCCTACACGACCACCTACGCCGCCGTGGCCTTCAACGGGTTCCCCCCGCTCAAGAGCTACGTCATCTGAGGAGACGCCGGCGCCGGGCACGCGGTGCCGGCGGCTCTCAGGCGAGCGGCGGGCTCGCCCGCCGACGCTCCGGCCCGCGCGTCGCTCCGTCGGCGTCCGGTCGACGGAGCGTGCGCGCGTGTCGGCCCAGGTACCCCGCGACGTCCTCCGGTGCGAGGGGCACGGCGAAGAGATAGCCCTGGCCGACGTCGCAGCCCATGCCCTCGAGGATCGCGCGCTGCCGCGGCGTCTCGATGCCCTCCGCGACGACGCCGAGCGAGAGGCCGTGGGCGAGGCCCACGATGCCCGACACGAGGGCGCGCGCGCCCGCGTCGCCGTCGATGCCCTCGACGAAGCTGCGGTCGATCTTCAGGCGATCGACGGGGAAGCGCTTGAGATGGGCGAGCGAGGCGTAGCCCGTCCCGAAATCGTCGAGCGCGATGGCCACGCCCATGCCGCGCAGCCGCTCCAGCGTCGCGACGATGATGCCGGCGTCGCGATCGAGCAGCACCGTCTCGGTGATTTCGACCTCGAGCCGGCTCGCCGGGAGGCCGTGGCCGGCGAGCACGCCCGAGACGAGGTCGACGAACCCGGCGTCGCGCAGCTGCGCGGCCGCGACGTTGACCGCGATGCGCCCCGGCTCGAGCCCCGCGTCGACGAGCGCGCGCGTCGCCGCGAGCGCCTTGTGGAGCACGGCGGCACCGACCGCGCCGATCAGGTTGGCGTCCTCCGCCACCGGCACGAACAGGCCCGGCGGCACGAAGGCGCCGGCCCGACGCCAGCGGGCCAGGGCCTCGAAGCCCGTGTGGACCCCGTCGGCGAGGGACACCTGCGGCTGGAGCGCGACGCCGATCTCGTCCGCGGCGAGGGCCTCGCGCAGGCCCGTGACGAGGCCCTGGCGGCGCGCCTCGCGCTCCCCCAGCGCCGGCGCGTAGACCCGTGCGGTGCCGCCCGGCGCCTCCGCCCGCGGCGCGCCGGCCCGGCGCTGCGCCTTGACGTCGTAGAGGGCGAGGTCGGCGGCCTTGAGCAGCGCCCGCGCGTCCGCGCCGTGCTCGGGGAAGAAGGCGCAGCCGACGCTCGCGCGCGGGAACAGCGTGCGCCCGGGCGTCTCCACCGGCCGGCCGAGCCGCTCCAGCACCCGCGCGACGAGCCGCTCGAGCGCCGCCCGCGAGCCGATGCCCGGCATCAGGATCGCGAACTCGTCGCCGCCGAGCCGCGCGGCGACGTCCGCCGGCCGCAGCGCCGCGGCGAGCCGATGCCCGATCTCGCGCAGGAGCGCGTCGCCCACGTCGTGGCCGAAGGCGTCGTTCACGCCCTTGAAGCCGTCGAGGTCGAGGATCGCGAGCGCCCCCGGGCGGGCGCGCCGTCCCGGCCCGACGAGGCGCTCGAGCCGCTCGCCGAAGGCGGCACGGTCGAGTAGCCCGGTCAAGGGGTCGCGCTCCGCGCGCTCGCGCACGGCGATCTCGGCGCGCTTGAGCGCCGTGACGTCCGCGCCGACGCTGACTCGGTGGCCGCTCGGCGAGCGGCGCTCGCGGATCTGCAGCCAGCGCCCGTCCGCGAGCCGCCGCAGCCGGCGCCTGCCGGGGCGGACGCGCTCGCGCATCACGCCGTCGAGCCAGGCCTCGAACGCCTCGGGGGTCGATCCGACGCCGACGAAGCGCCCCCGCGCCGCCGCCCGCATCACCACCTCGCGGAAGTCGAGCCCTTCGATCGCCGAAGCCGATCCGAGCCCGAGCAGGCGCCGGAAGGCGCGGTTGGACAGGACGAGCCGATCCTGCGGATCGAAGGCGGCGATGCCCGCGGGCACCGCGTCGATCACCTCGCGCAGCAGCGTCTCGGCCGCGGTGCGCCGGCGCACCTCCTCCGCGAGCTCCGCCATCATCGCATCTCGTGCGCAGAGCGGCGGCGGGGCGGCGATGCCGTCGCCCGTCGCCGCTGGCGCGGCGTCGTCGGTCCCCTCGACGGCCTCTCGCCCTCTCTCCTCGAAGAACCCCTCGACGACCGCCCGGATCGCGGCGCCGTCGACCCTCTCCGCATGCCGCTCGCGACGCGCTTTCATCAGCAACTCCCCGTACCGTGCAGCGCCCGTTGCGACCGTTTCGTAGTGGCACAGTTCGTAGGATGTCCGACTGATCTTTATCAAAGGTGAATTCACACCGCGGAAGCACGCGCCCGCGTCGAGGGCGGGCGCACGGCGGGTGTCGCCGGCGGCGCGACGCGGCGCCGGATCAGGCGGCGGGGCGGCGCCAGATCCGGCGGAGCGTCGCGTCCCGCAGGACCCAATGGTGGTAGAGCGCGGCAGCGACGTGCAGGGTGATCGCCGCCAGGATCAGCCGCGCCGCGAGACCATGCCCCGCCCGCGGCGGAAGCGCGGCGAGGTCCGGGAGCGGCGCCGCGCCGAACACCGCGACGGGCAGCCCGGAGAGCGCCGCCATCGCGATCCCGCTGACCAGGAGCGCGACGATCGCGACGTAGAGCGTGCGATGCGTCCATCGCGCGGCCGTCTCCTGCCAGGCCGGCAGGCCGCCGATCGGCGGCGGCTTGCGATCGAGCCGCCACCACCAGGCGAGGCGCACCACGGTGATCGCCAGGACCAGGAGCGCGGCGGGCAGGTGGATCCGCAGGGCCGCCACCTTCGTGGCGGCATCCTGCGCGAATCCCGACGCGAAGCCGCTCGCGATCAGGACGAGGATCAGGAAGGCGCTCGCCCAGTGGATCGCGATCGCCACGGCTCCGTAGCCGGTCTGGTCGCTCTTCATCGTCGTTTCTCCGCTCTTTCGGACTCGGGACGAACGGCCGCGGGAGGCGAGCGGACGGCATCGGTGCCGGCGGGGCACCGGCCGTTCGCCGTTGGATCCGCCTCGCGGCTGTTCGGCGTGCGATTCGATCGCTATGATCCTCTTACACGACCTTAGCTTACATGGCAATTATGACTACGACAACAAAATCCATCAGTGCGCCCCGCTCCCTGGGGCGCGCCCTGAATCTGGCGGCGGGCAGGGGCTCGGCGGTCTGCAACCGCCTTCTGGAGCCGCATGGGCTGAGCCTCGCGCAATGGGCGGTCCTGTCCTGCCTGTGGCGGAACGGGCCGCTCGGCGTGAAGGACATCGCGGAGCTGACGGGCAACGAACCCTCCGCCGCCTCCCGGATCGTCGACCGGATGGTCGCGGGCGCGCTCGTCGTGCGGCGGCCCGACGCGCAGGACCGCCGCGCCGTGATCGTCGACCTCGACGCGAGAGGCGAGGCGCTCCGGCCGCTGCGGGAGATCTACGAGGAGGTCAACGCCGTCCTGACCGCGGACCTCTCCGAGCAGGAGGCCGAGATCCTGTTCGACCTGCTGGACCGGGTCGAGCGGGCCGGGCGCGCCTGGCTCAGCGATCCCGGGAGCGGGGGCTGAGCGACGCCGCGCGGGGCGCGCCGGATACGCAATATTCGGTGACTTTCGGGTGACGGATCACACCCGCTTGACCCCGCCCGTGCGCTCGGCGCATACATGTCGGCGGGACACCTCTCCCCACCGAGAGGCGCCCATCTGGAAGGATGGAAACCGCGATGACACGTCACCACGCCCCCGAGGCGCGCCCGCGCGCGCCCTACTTCTCGTCCGGCCCCTGCGCCAAGCGCCCCGGCTGGAGCCTCCAGGCCCTGGAGAACGCGGCGCTCGGCCGCTCGCACCGCGCCAAGCTCGGCAAGTCCAAGCTCGCCCGCGCCATCGACCTCACCCGCTCCGTGCTGCGGGTGCCCGACGACTACCGCATCGGCATCGTCCCGGCCTCCGACACCGGTGCCGTCGAGATGGCGATGTGGACGATGCTCGGCGCCCGCGGCGTCGACATGCTCGCCTGGGAGAGCTTCGGCGAGGGCTGGGTGACCGACGCGGTCAAGCAGCTCGCGCTGGACGATGCGCGGGTGATCACGGCGGACTACGGCTTCCTGCCCGATCTCGCCCAGGTCGACGCCGCCAACCGCGACGTGGTCTTCACCTGGAACGGCACGACGTCGGGCGTGCGCGTGCCGAACGCCGACTGGATTCCCGCCGCGCGCGAGGGCGTCGTGATCTGCGACGCCACCTCGGCGGCGTTCGCGCAAGCCCTCGATTGGGAGAAGCTCGACGTCGTCACCTTCTCCTGGCAGAAGGTGCTCGGTGGCGAGGCAGCCCACGGCATGCTGATCCTCTCGCCCCGCGCGGTGGCGCGCCTCGAGAGCTGGAAGCCCCCGCGCCCGCTGCCGAAGATCTTCCGCCTGACCAAGGGCGGCAAGCTGATCGAGGGCATCTTCGCGGGCGAGACCATCAACACGCCCTCCATGCTCGCCGTCGAGGACTATCTCGACGCGCTCGAATGGGCCGAGTCCATCGGCGGGCTCGACGCCCTGATCGCGCGCGCGGACGCCAATGCCGGCGTCATCCACGAGTGGGTGGCGCGCACCGACTGGGTGGCGAACCTGGCGCGCGATCCCGCCACTGCCTCGAACACCTCCGTGTGCCTGATGATCGACGATCCGGAGATCGTCGCGCTGGGCCAGGACGCCGTCGCGGCGCTGGCGAAGAAGATGGTCGCGCGGCTCGACGCCGAGGGCGTCGCCTACGACATCGGCGCCTATCGCGACGCGCCCCCCGGGCTTCGCATCTGGTGCGGCGCCACCGTCGAGCGCGCAGACCTCGAGGCGCTCACCGCCTGGCTCGACTGGGCCTTCGAGCAGGAGAAGGCCACCCTCGCCGGCTGATCTCGTCCCTCCCCGTCGGGGAGGGGACGGTTCGCGCAGCGAACCAGGGGTGGGGTCCGTCGCCGGCATCCGCTTCGCGGATCGCGCCTTCGGCGCGCCCCATCCGTCACGCCGCTTCGCGGCGCGCCACCTTCCCCTACAGGGAAGGACAGGGCCGCCGTCGGACGCGCATCTCGACCGTCATTCCATCCGAAGGAGCGCCGCCCATGCCCGCGTCCTCGTCCGCCCCCCGCGTCCTCGTCTCGGACGCGCTCTCCCCCGCCGCCGTGAAGATCTTTCGGGATCGTGGCGTTCACGTCGATTTCCGTCCCGAGCTCGGGAAGGACAAGGAGGCGCTGGCCGAGGCCGTCGCCGACTACGACGGCCTCGCCATCCGCTCGGCCACCAAGGTGACGCCCAAGCTGCTCGAGCGCGCGACGCGTCTTCGGGTGATCGGCCGCGCCGGCATCGGCGTCGACAACGTCGACATCCCCGCCGCGACCGCGCGCGGCGTGATCGTGATGAACACGCCCTTCGGCAATTCCATCACCACCGCCGAGCACGCCATCGCCATGATGTTCGCCCTCGCCCGCCAGATCCCGCAGGCCGACGCGTCCACGCAAGGAGGCAAGTGGGAGAAGAACCGCTTCATGGGCGTCGAGATCACCGCGAAGACGCTCGGCGTCATCGGCTGCGGCAACATCGGCGCCATCGTGGCCGACCGCGCCATCGGCCTGCGCATGCGGGTCGTCGCCTACGACCCCTTCCTGTCGCCGGAGCGGGCGCTCGAGCTCGGCGTCGAGAAGGTCGAGCTCGACGAGCTGCTCGCGCGCGCGGACGTGATCACGTTGCACGTGCCGCTCACCGACCGCACCCGCAACATCCTCTCGCGGGAAGCCCTGGCGAAGACGAAGCCCGGCGTGCGCATCGTCAACTGCGCCCGCGGCGGCCTCGTCGACGAGGCGGCCCTGCGCGATATGCTCGACGAGGGCCGGGTCGCCGGCGCGGCCTTCGACGTGTTCGCGCAGGAGCCGGCGACCGAGAACCCGCTCTTCGGCCATCCCAACGTGGTCTGCACGCCGCATCTGGGCGCCTCCACCACCGAGGCGCAGGAGAACGTGGCGCTGCAGGTGGCCGAGCAGATGTCGACCTACCTGCTCACGGGGGGCGTCGAGAACGCGGTGAACTTCCCCTCGATCTCGGCGGAGGAGGCGCCGCGCCTCAAGCCCTTCGTGGCGCTCGCCGAGAAGCTCGGCTCGTTCCTGGGCCAGCTCACGGAGGCGCCGATCAAGGGCGTGCGCATCGAGTACGAGGGCGCGGTCGCGGGCATGAACACCCGCGCGCTCACGGCGGCCGCGGTGACCGGCGCGTTGAAGCCCATGCTCCAGGACGTCAACATGGTCTCCGCCCCGATCGTGGCGCGCGAGCGCGGCATCGTGATCGAGGAGATGACCCGCGAGAACCCGCAGCGCGACTACGAGAGCCTGGTGCGCATCACCATCGACGCCGAGGACATGCCGCGCTACGCGTCGGGCACCGTGTTCCACGACGGAAAGCCACGCGTCGTCGAGATCCGCGACATCGACGTCGACGCGGAGTTCGCGCCGCACATGATCTACGTGCGCAACGCCGACGAGCCGGGCTTCATCGGGGCCTTCGGCTCGCTGCTGGGCGCGGCGGGCGTCAACATCGCCACCTTCTCGCTCGGCCGCGATGCGCCGGGAGGTGACGCGATCTGCTTCGTCTCGGTGGACCAGAAGCCGTCCGCCGAGCTGCTGGAGCGCATCGAGGCGATCCCGCAGGTCAAGCGGGCGCGGGCGATCGCGTTCTGATTCGAAGGGCCGCCCAGGCCGCGCTCACTTCGGCGCGGCCTGGACCGGCACTCGGTGCTGGCCGTCCGCGTCGTAGACGACGAGTTCCGCGATCGCCTCGGCGGCGACGAAGGTGGTGGAGACCTGGAACGGCTTGAAGGCGGGCAGTCGGACCTCGGGCTGGAAGAACAGCAACGCGAACTCCGGCGGGAAGATCGTCAGCTGCGACTGCACCAGCTTCGCCTCCATGTTGAAGCTCGGCAGGCTGCCCTGGGCGGTCAGCTCGACCACGGAGCCCGTCTGGCTGGCCATGTAGGTGCCACGCCCCTTCACCCACCGACCGATGTCGCCTCCTGCGCTGGTGACGCTCTGCGCGTCCTCGCCGGCCGCCCGAAACGGCCACGGAATCTCACCGGACATCGTCTTCCCTCCCTTCGACCGCCGCCTGCGTTCGGCTCCAGCCGAGCGAGAACACCGGATTGAGTTTAATACAACATAAAATAGAATATCGGCAGCGTCAACTCGGATCGCTCAGGCATGGTCGCAGGCTGCGTCTCATGCATCCCGGTCGGCGGACCTGTTCTCGCGGCGCGGAGCCGTATATGGCTCGGCGCCGCCGCACCCGCGGCGCCGAGCCGGACGAGACCATGACACGCGAGATGCCCACCGCCGAGACGCCGGACACCTCCGAGGCGAACGCCTTCTTCGGGCGACGCAAGGGCAAGCGCCTGCGCCCGGGCCAGGAGGCGCGGCTCGCGACGCTGCTGCCGCAGCGGCTCCTGCCCGACCCGCGGACCGACCGCGCGGCCTACGCCGATCTCGCGGCGCTGTTCCCGCATCGCCCGGAGCGGATAGTGCTCGAGATCGGCTTCGGCGGCGGCGAGCATCTCGCCCACCGCGCGCGGGAGGATCGGGCGGCCGGGTTCATCGGCGTCGAGCCCTTCGTCAACGGCATGGCGAAGATGCTCGCCGCCATCGACGAGGACGACCTCGCCAACGTGCGCCTGTTCGACCAGGATGCGGCGCTCCTCCTGCCGGCGCTGCCCGACGCCTCGCTCGAGGCCGTGTACCTGCTCTATCCCGATCCGTGGCCGAAGCGGCGCAACCGCAAGCGCCGCTTCGTCTCGCTGGCCACGCTTTCCGAGATCGCCCGCGTGCTCGAGCCCGGCGGGACCTTCCGCTTCGCCAGCGACATCGACGACTACGTCGGCTGGACGCTGGTGCGCGCCGCGGCCGAGCCGCGCCTCGCCTGGACGGCGCGCACCGCCGACGACTGGCGCACCCCCTTTCCGGGCTGGCCGGGCACGCGCTACGAGGCCAAGGCGATCCGCGAGGGCCGGGTGCCGAGCTATCTCGGCTTCGTGCGCGTCGACGCCGATGCGGGAGCGGGCCGGTAACGTTCATGTCCCGTTAAACCGCCACAATCTATCCCTTTGACGAGGTCCGCACACGGGGGCGGCGCGTCGCGCCGTGCCCGCGAGACGCGAGGGCGGCATGGACGAATTCGACCGAGGACGGCGGGGGCGGCGCGAGCCGACCTTCGACATGCCGACGGCGGACGCGCTCGACATCCGTCTCTCCCCGCGCGACCGCGCCGGAGGAGGCAACGAGATGGCCCGAAAGCCCGCCCGCGGCCGCAGCGGCGCCAAGCCGTCCTCGGCGAGCGCCGTGAAGGCCCCGCCCCGTCGCGGCGCCGCCGCGCCGGTCCGCGCCGGCGGCCGGCCCGCCTCGCGCGGCGGATCGGGCCGCGGCCGCGGCGGGCGGCCGCGCCGGCGGCGCTCGCTGCTGGGCCACCTCGTCTACTCGACCTTCGTGCTCGGCATCTGGGCGATGATCGCGGTGGCGGGCGTGGTCGCCTGGCACGCCACCCAATTGCCGCCGATCGACCAGCTCCAGGTTCCCAAGCGCCCGCCCAACATCGCGGTCCTCGCCGCCGACGGCACGCTGCTCGCCAACCGCGGCGAGACCGGCGGCTCGAACGTGCCCTACGAGGAGCTGCCGGACCATCTGCCCGCCGCCTTCGTGGCGATCGAGGACCGGCGCTTCTGGTCGCACTGGGGCGTCGACCCGCAGGGCGTCGCCCGCGCGCTCGTGACGAACCTGCGCGGGGACAGCGGCCTGCACGGCGGCTCCACGCTGACCCAGCAGCTCGCCAAGAACCTGTTCCTGACCCAGGAGCGGACGATCTCGCGCAAGATCCAGGAGGCGATCCTGGCGCTGTGGCTGGAGCGGACCTACTCCAAGGCCGAGATTCTCGAATTGTACATGAACCGCGTCTATTTCGGCGCCGGCGCCTACGGCGTCGAGGCGGCGGCGCGGCGCTACTTCGACAAGTCCGCGCGGGACGTGACGCTCTCGGAGGCGGCGATGCTGGCGGGCCTCGTGCAGCAGCCCTCGCGGCTCGCGCCCACGCGCAACCCCGCGGGCGCCAAGGCCCGCGCCGAGGTCGTTCTGCGGGCCATGCGCGAGGAGGGGCTGATCGGCGAGACGGCCCTCGTCACCGCGCTCTCGCGCCCGGCCGAGGCGGTTCGGCCGGAGGGCAGCGGCACGGCGAACTACGCGGCCGACTACATCATGGACGTGCTCGACGACTTCGTCGGCACGGTGGAGGAGGACATCGTGGTCATGACCACGATCGTGCCCCGGGTGCAGGCTGCGGCGGAGCGGGCGCTGGGCGCCACGCTCGCGGAGGAGGGCGGCACCTTCGGGGTCTCGCAGGGCGCGGTCGTGACGATGCGGCCGGACGGCGCCATCGTCGCGCTCGTCGGCGGCAAGGACTACCGGGCGAGCCAGTTCAACCGCGCCACCCAGGCCAGGCGCCAGCCGGGCTCCGCCTTCAAGCCGTTCGTCTACCTCGCCGCGCTGGAGGCGGGCCTGACGCCGGACACGATCCGCGAGGACCGCCCGGTGACGATCGGCAATTGGTCGCCGGAGAACTTCTCGCGCGATTTCCGCGGGCCGGTGCGGCTGCGCGAGGCGCTGGCTCTGTCGCTCAACACGATCGCCGCGCAGCTCGCCGCAGAGGTCGGGCCGCGCGAGGTCGTGCGCGTGGCCCAGCGGCTGGGCATCGCCTCCCCGATGGATCCCAACGCCTCGATCGCGCTCGGGACGTCCGAGGTGACGCCGCTCGAGCTCACCGGCGCCTTCGCCGCCTTCGCCAACGGCGGAGAGGGGGTGATTCCCTACGTCATCTCGGAGATCCATTCCGCCGAGGGGCCGGTGCTCTACCGTCGCGGCGACCTCTCGCTCGGACGCGTGATCGAGCCCGAGCACGTGGCGATGATGAACGCCATGATGCACGAGACCTTCACCATGGGCACCGCCCGGCGTGCCGCGCTGCCCGGCTGGGCCGGAGCGGGCAAGACCGGCACGAGCCAGGAGTTCCGCGACGCCTGGTTCGTCGGCTACACCGGCGCGCTCGTCACCGGCGTCTGGATCGGCAACGACGACGGCACGCCGACGCGCCGGGCGTCGGGCGGAAACCTGCCCGTGATGGTGTGGAGCCGCACGATGGAGGCGGCGCTCTCCGGCGAGACGCCGGTGGCGCTGCCCGGCGGTGGCGTCTGGCAGGGGCCGGCCCCGCTGTGGAACGCGCCGATCGCCCAGGCGCCGGCGGCGCCGCCGGCGAATGAGAACTCCGATTGGCAGCGCCCGACCGAGCCCGGCTTCATCGAGCGGATCTTCGGGATCTACTGAGGCGCGGCCCGGCGTGCGCCGCGCGAGAGCACGAAGACGCCGCAGCCCATCAGCCCGAGCGCGGCGACGGCGCCCGGCAGGGCGAGCGGCGTCGTCGCCACGGCGGCGCCGAGCCCGATGCCGACGATCGCCGCGATCGACATCTGGCAGATGCCCATCAAGGAGGACGCCGCGCCGGCCCGCTCCGGGAAGGGCTGCATCGCGGCGGCCATGGATTGCGGCATGGTGAGCCCCACGCCCACAGCGTAGAGCGCCATCGGCAGCGTGATCTCGAGCGACGAGCCGGTGCCGGCGAGCGCGAGCGCCAGCATCGCCACGCCGCCGGCCGCCTGCGCGGCGAGGCCCACGACGATCGTGCCGTCGAGCCCGCGGCCCGGCACGAGCCGCTGCGCCAGGATCGTGCCGCCGATGTAGCCGACGACCATCGTCGCGAAGGAGAAGGCGAAGGCGAGCTCCGAGAGGCCGTAGATGCCCTGGAGCACGAAGCTGGAGCCCGAGATGAAGGCGAACAGGCCCGAGTAGGTCAGCGTGTTGAGCGCGACGTAGACCCGGTAGGTCGGGTGGCGCAGGAGGTCGCGGAAGCCGCGCAGGATCGAGACCACCGAGAGCGGCGTCGGGTCGCGCGCGCGCAGCGTCTCGGGCAGAGCGAGGGCGACGACGACGGCGAGCGCGAGCGCGCCCGCGGCGCTCGCGCCGAAGATCGCCCGCCAGCCCAGCGCGGCGAAGATCAGGCCGCCGAGGATCGGCGCGATCGCCGGCACGAGGCCCATGATCGTGCCCATGCGCGAGAGTTCGCGCCCCGCCCGCGGCCCGTCGTAGAGATCCCGCACGATGGCGCGCGCCAGCACGATCGGCCCCGATGCGCCCAGCGCCTGCACGAAGCGCGCCGCCGAGAGCGCCTCGATCGTCGGCGCCAGCGCGCACGCGATCGTCGCCACGAGGAAGAGCGCGAGGCCCGCGGCCAGGAGCGGCTTCCGGCCCATCCGGTCCGACAGCGGCCCGTAGAGGAACTGCCCGCAGGCGAAGCCGACGAGGAAGGCCGACAGGGTCGCCTGCGTCTGCGGCGTGGTGGCGTCGAGCGCCCGGGCGATCGCCGGCAGCGCCGGCAGGTACATGTCCGTCGACAGCGGCCCCAGCGAGGTGAGCATCGCGAGCGTGGCGGTGAGGCCGAGCGTGTCGGGGCGCAGGAGGAAGCGGGTGGGGCGCATGCCTTCGCTGTACAGCCTCGCGCGGCGGCTGTCTCGCGCGGGCTGGGCAGGGGCGTCGGGACCGGGCGTCGGTCAGGGGGCGTGGGTGCGCAGGACGGAGGCGGAACCTCTCGTCAACGCGCGAGCTCCGGTCCGACCGAGAAACTGATCGGCAGCCCGAACCCCATGATCGCGGCGATACCCACGACGGCCGCCAGAATGCCCGTGAAGACGAAGGTCGCGGCGAGCGAGACCCAGAACGAGGCCCAATTGCGACCCTGCAGTGCCCGTCGGAGGATGTGGGGCTCCGCTTCCGCGATGGCCGTCTCGCCGACCGCATTGAGGATCTGGCCGGCCCTGGCGAGATAGGACCGCAGGACCTCGTCCGTCTGCGTTGCGGCGTGCGAGCGCAGGTCCGCTTCCGACGGTGCCCGCCCGTGAGCGCGGCGGAACTGCGTCACCCTTTGCCGTTTGCCGCTCTTGTAGAGGTAGTACGCGAGCGCAGCGGCCGCTGGGTTCGCGGCCATGGCATCCAGGGTCTCGAAGGTCGGATTGTAGTAGCCGTCGTCAGGAAGGTCAGGCCGCGTCGTGGCGCTCGCGGACGACATCGAAGCTCCCTCTTTCGATCTCCGCGATGGCGCGACCGACCTCGCGCCCAGCGACGTCCAGCAGCCGCCGGGAGGCGATCTCGTCGAGATGCGTCGCGAGGCGCCCGTCCGGCAGCAGCACGCGACCGCGTCCCGCACCGCGATCGGCGGAGAACAACGCCGGTCTCGGAATGCTGGGCTGCCTCCTCATCCGCATCGACGTCTCCCTGCTGCGCGTATTCCGTCTACTCGTGTTCATTCATGACGTATCGATTGGCGATCGTCAACCTCAGCGCGCGATCGACAAGGCCGAGCTCGGCAGGCGGCTCTCGATCGCCCGCATGCGCTCCTGGTGGCGCCGCCACAGCGCGGCGTCGTAGCCCCCGCCCACGCCGCCGCCGCGCCGGGCGACGGCGACCGCCTGCGGGACCTCGGCGTCGGCGAGCGGCGAGCCGATCTCCTTCAGGTGGGCGATGGCGCGCACGCAATACGCCACCGAGCGCGCGCTCATGCGCGTCTCGCCGTGGCCGGCGCGGTACTTCATCAGCGCGGTGCAGAGGTCGCCGTCGGCGAGGCGCCAGGCCTGCGCCAGGTAACGCACGCCGTAGCGCACGTTGACCGCGGGCAGGCGCAACGCCGCGACGCTCCCGCCGAAGCCCAGCATGGCGGCGGTGCCGGGGCGCACCTGCATCAGGCCGACCTCGTCGAGCGCGCCGAGCGCCGCCGGGTCCCAGGCGCTCTCGACCGTGACCACCGCCTCGGCGAGCGCGACGGGGATGCCGTTGCGCTGCGCCTCCGCGTCGACGAGCGCGAGGTGCACCTCCCGGCCCTTCGCCGCGAACGCCTCCTCCAGCGTCGCCGCGAGCACGTCCTCGGTGGTGGGCGGCGAGGCGGCGGGCGGCGGCGCGGGCAGGTCGAGGGCGACGGCCGGCGGCATCGCCGACGCGACGCCGAGCGCGGCGCCGAGCAGCGTGGCGACGAGGCGCACGGAACGCATGAAAAACCCTCCCGGAAGCGATCGGCTCCCGGGAGGGTAGGCGGAGATTGCGGACGCTCTGGGGCGCCGGATCAGTCGAGCGAGGAATAGCCCGAGGACGGCCACAGCGGCTGCGTGCCCGGCGCGACCGACGCGCCGCGCTGCGGCGGCACGGGCGCCGTCGTCGCCGGGTCGCGCGAGGCGGGCGCGCCGCCGAGCGGCAGGGTCGAGAACAGGCCGCCGAGCATGCGGGCGTAGAACGGCTCGCGGGGCTCCGCGGGCGTCGCCGCAGCCGTCGCCGGGGCGGACGTCGGCACGCTCGCCGTCGCCACCGGAGCGGCGGCGGGCGCCGCGGGCCGGGTCTGGACGGCGACGGCGGTCGGCGTCGCCTCCTCGAGCGGACGCCCGCGGGAATCGACCGGCACCAGCCGCGGCCCGGCGGCGAGCGCCTCCGGCCGGCTGACGACGCCGAGGCGATCGTCGTTGCGGTTGCGCCCGGCGTCGAGCGCGGCGAAGGCGGTGGCGCTCGACACGTCCGTCTGGCGGGCGGTGGCGAGCCCGAAGGAGGGATGGCCGCCGCCGTCCTCGTAGACCACCCGTACCGCCGGCTTGCCCGCCTCGATCAGCCGCGCGACCTCGATCTCGTCCGCCTGGGCCCGCTGGCGCACCATCGCCGTCACCGTCGGGTCGACCGGCGTGCAGTTCTGCGTGCCGAAGGAGTAGCGCCCGCCGCAGACCTCGACCGACGGCTCGAGGCGCGTCACCTCGAAATGGTCCCAGCCTTCCTTGAGGTTGCGCCAGAAGGCGATGTTGGGGTCGTAGCGCGACTGGGCGAGGTTCTCGGGCGTCATGCGGAACGGGTAGGACTGGAACTGGAAGGCGCGCTGGCCGCCCTCGAAGGCCTCGCGGGCGAGCGCGTAGACCTCGGCGATCGCCTCGTCCGTCATGGCGAAGCAGCCGCGCGAGGTGCACGAGCCGTGCACCATCAGGTGCGAGCCGGTGCGCCCGTGCGTGCGGTCGTAGGCGTTGGGGAAGCCGGTGTTGAAGGAGAGGTAGAAGCTCGAGTTCGGGTTCATCAGCGCCGGCGAGACGGCGTAGAATCCCTCCGGCGCCTGGCGGTCGCCCTCGCGGATCTTCGGGCCCAGCTGGCCCGACCAGCGGCAGATCGGGTAGGTGTCGAGGAGCGCGTAGCGCCCGTCCCGGCCCTTCTTCCAGACCTCGAGTTCGGATTCCATCTTGAAGACCCGCACCAGAATCGGGTCGTCCTGGTCCATGCCCTTCGAGGCCATCAGCGCGAGCGTCTGCGGCGGGATCGGCTGGAGATGCTTGTTCGACGAGACGGTGCGCTCCTGGCAGGCGGCCAGCGCCAGCGCCATCGCGGCCACGAGAGCGGCTCTTCTCACCATGGGGTCCCCACTTCCTCGCGCCCGTCGGCGCACCTCGTCGTCGGCGCGTCGCGCGCGCCGTTCGTCCCCCGCACCGTAGGATCGTTAGCCTTACGCGAGCCTTACCGCAAGACCACCCCTCGCGGGCGCAGTCTTCACGTATGGTGAACGAATCGTTACCCCAGCTTGAGCTTGCGGCCGATGGCGAGGAACTTGTCCGCCCGCGCGGCGCGCACCGCGTCCGGCGAGAGCGGTGCGAGCTCGGCCAGCGCGGCGGCGACGGCGTTGCCGGTCGCCTCCATCACCGCGGCGGCGTCGCGATGCGCGCCGCCGACGGGCTCGCGCACGATCGCGTCGATGACGCCGAGCCGGAGCAGGTCCTGCGCGGTGATCTTCATCGCGGTCGCGGCGTCCTGCGCGCGCCCGGCGTCGCGCCACAGGATCGAGGCGGCGCCCTCCGGCGAGATCACGGAATAGATGGCGTGCTCGAGCATCAGCACCCGGCTCGCGGTGGCGAGCGCGATGGCGCCGCCCGAGCCGCCCTCGCCGATGACGACGGCGACGTTGGCCACGCCGAGCGCGAGGCAGGCCTCGGTGGAGCGCGCGATCGCCTCCGCCTGGCCGCGCTCCTCGGCGTCGATGCCCGGGTAGGCGCCCGCCGTGTCGACGAAGGCGATCACCGGCAGGCCGAAGCGGTCGGCGAGCTCCATGATGCGCACGGCCTTGCGGTAGCCCTCCGGGCGGGCCATGCCGAAATTGTGCCGGATGCGCGCGCGCGTGTCCGAGCCCTTCTCCTGGCCGATGACGCAGACCGGCTGGCCGCGGAAGCGCCCGAAGCCGCCGACGATGGCCTCGTCCTCGCCGAACTTGCGGTCGCCGGCGATCGGCGTGAACTCGTCGACGAGGCCGCGCACGTAGTCCGAGAAGTGCGGCCGCTGGGGATGGCGCGCGACCAGCGTCTTCTGCCAGGGCGTCAGCGCCGCGTAGAGCCCCGCCAGCGCCTCCGCCGCCTTGGCCTCGAGCCGCGCGATGTCGTCGGAGATCGCGACGGCGTCGCGCTCCGCGCCGAGCGCGCGCAGCTCCTCGAGCTTGGCTTCGAGCTCGGCGACGGGCTTTTCGAAATCGAGATAGGTGCGCATCGAACCGCGGTGATGGGACGGGCGGGACACGGGGCCGTGGCGGCCCCCCGCGAGGCGCGCGGACACTGCTCGCAACGTCCGGGGAAGTCAAGGCGCACGCCCGTCGCCGCAACAAGGACATAAAGACATGTTTATATGTTGATTGCCATTCCTCCCGCGGTCTGCTATGGCATCGCGAGACGCCGAGATCCGCATCCGAGATCCGCATCCGACACACACATCGAGGGACACCGACCGATGGCGCAGGACTACATCGTCAAGGACATCTCGCTCGCCGACTGGGGCCGCAAGGAGATCTCCATCGCCGAGACCGAGATGCCGGGCCTCATGGCCACGCGCGAGGAGTACGGCCCGTCGCAGCCCCTGAAGGGCGCGCGCATCGCCGGCTCGCTGCACATGACCATCCAGACGGCGGTCCTGATCGAGACGCTGAAGGCGCTCGGCGCGGACGTGCGCTGGGTGTCGTGCAACATCTACTCGACGCAGGACCACGCCGCCGCGGCCATCGCCGCCGCCGGCATCCCGGTCTTCGCCTGGAAGGGCGAGAGCCTGACGGACTACTGGGACTACACCGCCAAGCTGTTCGACTGGCACGGCGGCGGCATGCCCAACATGATCCTCGACGACGGCGGCGACGCCACCATGCTCGTCCACCTCGGCAAGCGCGCCGAGGACGGGGACGTCGCCTTCCTCGACAAGCCGGGTTCCGAGGAAGAGGAGATCCTCTTCGCGCTGATCCGCCGCCTGCTCGCCGAGAAGCCGAAGGGCTGGTTCAACGCGCTCGCCGCCTCGATCAAGGGCGTCTCCGAGGAGACGACGACGGGCGTGCACCGGCTCTACATCATGGCCAAGGAAGGCAAGCTGCTCTTCCCCGCCATCAACGTGAACGACTCGGTGACGAAGTCGAAGTTCGACAACCTGTACGGCTGCCGCGAGTCCCTCGTCGACGGCATCCGCCGCGGCACGGACGTGATGATGGCCGGCAAGCTCGCCATGGTCGCCGGCTACGGCGACGTCGGCAAGGGCTCGGCCGCCTCGCTGCGCCAGGCCGGCTGCCGCGTGATGGTGTCCGAGGTCGATCCGATCTGCGCGCTCCAGGCAGCCATGGAGGGCTACGAGGTCGTGACGATGGAGGACGCCGCCCCGCGCGCCGACATCTTCGTCACCGCCACGGGCAACAAGGACGTCATCACCGCCGACCACATGCGGGCCATGAAGGACCGCGCGATCGTCTGCAACATCGGCCACTTCGACAACGAGATCCAGGTCCAGGCCCTGCGGAACTACAAGTGGACCAACATCAAGCCGCAGGTCGACGAGATCGAGTTCCCCGACGGCAAGCGCATGATCCTGCTCTCCGAGGGCCGACTGGTGAACCTCGGCAACGCCATGGGTCACCCGTCCTTCGTGATGTCCGCCTCGTTCACCAACCAGACGCTCGCGCAGATCGAGCTGTGGCAGAACACGGGCAAGTACGAGAACCAGGTCTACGTGCTGCCCAAGCACCTCGACGAGAAGGTGGCCATGCTCCACCTCGAGAAGATCGGCGCCAAGCTCTCAAAGCTGCGCCCGGATCAGGCCGATTACATCGGCGTGAAGGAGGCCGGCCCGTTCAAGCCGGAGCATTATCGGTACTGAGGCGGCGCCCCTACGCGGAACGCGAGCAGCCCGGCGGATGCGCAGTCCGCCGGGCTTTCTCGTGCGGACCGGCCCCCGCTCACCCCTTCAAGAGCACCGCCAGCTCCCGATACGGATCCTCGCTCTTGGGCGAGGACGGGTCCTGCCTCAGCGCGTCGTAGAGCTTCGGCACGATCGCCACCGCGCGGTCGAGGTCGGCGTCGGCGCCGGCCTGGTAGGCGCCCATCAGGCGCAGGTCGCGGGTCTCCTCGAAGCGGGCGATCAGCGCGCAGAAGGAGCGCACCAGCGCCTGCTCGTCGGGCGACCAGACCTTGCGGGCGAGCCGCGAGATCGAGGTGAGCGGGTTCATCGCCGGATAGCGGCCGCGGTCGGCGATCCAGCGCTCGAGCACGATGTGGCCGTCGAGCGTGCCGCGGATCGCGTCGGCGACGGGGTCGTTGTGGTCGTCGCCGTCGACGAGCACCGAGAAGACGCCCGTGATCGTGCCCCCGGTCCCCTCGAAGCCCGGCCCGGCGCGCTCGAGCAGCCGCGGCAGGTCGGAGAACACGCTCGGCGGATAGCCCCGCGAGACCGCGGGCTCGCCGGCGGCGAGCGCCACGTCGCGGGCGGCATGGGCGTAGCGGGTGACGCTGTCGGCGATGAGCAGCACGTGCTCGCCGCGATCCCGGAAGAACTCGGCGACCGCCATCGCGGTGTTGGGCGCGAGCCGGCGCATCATCGGGCTCTCGTCGCTGGTGGAGACCACCATCACCGCCTTGTCGCGATCGTGCCCGAGCGTCTCCTCCAGGAATTCCCGCACCTCGCGCCCGCGCTCGCCGACGAGCGCGATCACCACGGTGTCGACGGCCTGCGCGGCGGCGAGCATCGAGATCAGCGTCGACTTGCCCACCCCCGAGCCCGCGAAGACGCCGATGCGCTGGCCGGCGCACAAGGGCGTGAACAGGTCGATGGCCCGCACGCCGGTGCGGAAGTGCCCGCCCACCCGGGCGCGGCGCATCGCCGGCGGCGGCTCGCGGAAGGGGTGGACGACGTCCGCGCCGTGCCGCAGGGGGCCACGCCCGTCGATCGGGCGGCCGAGCGCGTCGACGACCCGACCCTTCCAGGTCGCATCGGGCTGGAGCGAGACCGGCTCCATCCGCCAGGCGCGGGTCTCGAGCCGGGCGTCGATGGCGCCCTCGAAGGGCTTGACGGTGGCGCCCTCGGCATCGATGCGCACCACCTCGCCGATCCGCGGACCGTCGGCGCCTGGGATCGCGACCCGCTCGCCGAGCTTCAGGAAGGGCGAGAGGCCGCCGACGCGGTAGTGCCCGGGCGCCACGGCGGCGACGACGCCGCCCTCGGCGACGAGGGGCACCTCGCGGGCGGCGCGGCCGACGGCGTCGGCGAGCCGGTCGAGAGCATTGGCGGGGGGCGGCGGGCTCACGGCGTGTCCGCCCCGCCCGCGGGCGCCCTGAGGGGCAGGTCGCCGAGGTGGCGCGCGCGCAGGGCCTCGATCACCTCGGCCGGGAAGACGCTGCGCGGGTCGGCGGCGAGGCGCGCGGGGTCGACCACGACGGGCTCCGAGGCCGGGGCCTCCGGCGGGGGCGACCAGGCGTCGCGCGGATCGACGGCGGCGAGTGGGGCGGCCGCGGCGGTGTCGGTGGCCGCCGCGCCGCGCAGGGCGGGCATGTCCTCGCTCGCCCACAGGTCGATGGAGGCGTCCGCGGGCGTCTGCGGCGGCGGCGGGATCGGCGGCGGCGGCGGCGCGTTCGCCGCGGCATGCAGCGCGCGGGCGATCAGCGCCTCCTCGAAGGAGGGCGGGATCGGGACGTTCCCGGCGGGGAGCGGCGGCGGCGGCGTGCGCGCGAGCCGCAGCGCCTCGCGCGCGGCCTCGAGACGGCCGATGCGCGCGTGCGCCTGCGCATCCATCGCCAGCCCGGGGGGCGGGCCGGAGAGCGGGACGACGACCTCGCTCATCAGGCGCCGCCCTCGCCGCCGAGCGTGCGGATCGCGCTCGACTGCGTGCGCTCGGACTGCTCGATCGTCTTCGACACCGCGTCGAAGGCGCGCGAGACCATGACGAGCCGCGTCATCTCGAGCACGGGGTTGACGTTGGCGCCCTCGACGTAGCCCTGCGCCACGCCGTTGCCCACGAAGTCGAGCACCGGCTCGGCGGGCAGGTCGGGCACGACGCCGGAATTCTCGAAGCGCCCGAGCCGCGCCGCCTCGGGGATGGAGAACAGCCCGATGGCGCCGACCTGCACGCCGTTCTGCTGGAGCATGCCGTCGCGCGAGGCCGCCGGCGGGCCGGCGTCGGCGTCGAGCTGGATCGGCGCGCCGCCGACGTCGAGCACGCGGTAGCCGGCGGTGGTGACGAGTTCGCCGTTCGCGTTCATCGAGAAGCGCCCGTCGCGGGTGTAGACCGGGCCGTTGGGGCCCTCGAAGGCGAAGAAGGCGTCACCGTCCACCGCGAAGTCGAGGAGGTTGCCCGTCTGCTGCAGCCCGCCCGCGTTGCGCGACACGAAGGTCTCCCCCGCCGAGGCGAAGGCGACCGGGTCCTTGCCGGCGGTGGAGAGCAGTTGCTCGAAGGTCACCTCGTCGGCGCGGTAGCCGACGGTGGACATGTTGGCGACGTTGCGCGCGATCGTCTCCATGCGGCGCTCGAGCGCCACCTGGCCGGAGAGGGCGACGTAGATGGAGGGCTGCATGGCGGGTCCCCTGGCCTCTTCTTCCCGGAGCGCCGTCAGCGTCCGAGCCGGATGGATTGCAGGCTCATCAGCACGTCCGAGCCGATCTGCGCGGTGACCGGCTGGCCGAAGAGGATCGTCGGCACCTGCGGCGCCACCGGAGGGTTCGCGACGTCCCACAGGGCGGCGAACCGCTCGAGGAACTTCGAGAGTGCGTCCGGGTCCTTCAGGTCCTCGAGGTCGAGGCGGCTCTCGATCAGGCGCGCCTGCTTGTCGATGTCCATGCTCTGCATCGAGTCGGGCAGGCCGAGCGCCGTGCGCACCACCTGCGCGAGCGCCGGATCGGCCAGGATCTGGTAGGGGCTCGTCAGGCCGGAGGCCTTGCGCTCGAAGTAGAGCGCGAGGCGCACGCCCTCGTTCTGCGCGCCTTGCGTCTCCTCGAGCGTCTGGCGGACGTACTTGTCGATCGTGCCCTGCACGGCGCGGGAGAAGATCGTCGTCGTCTCGCCGTAGCGCTTGAAGTTGAAGGCCTCGACGAAGTCGCGGTAGCGCCGGTCGACGAGCTTCATGGCGAAGGCGTCGCGGGAATCGATCCCCTCCTCCAGCGCCTTCCTCATGAAGCCCTTGGCGTAGGTCATGTCGGAGAGGCCGTGGGCCTTCATCGCGAAGGAGAACAGGCGATCGTCGGCGAGGAAGTCCTCCATGGACTTCACCTGCCCGATCTTCTCCCGGTAGTACTCGATCTCCCGCGCCGCCTGGGGCGTCTGGGCGGTGCGCTCCAGCGAGCGCGGCAGGTCGCTCGCCACGAGCCGGTAGGACAGGGCCGTCGCCAGCATGGGGCCTCCTCGCGCCGATGCCGGCGCCTCTCGTGACACGAGGATCGGGGGAGAGGCTTGCGCGGGGCTGGAGGCGCTGCTCTCGAGCGTCGCGCTGAAGCGCGACGGCGAACGTGCGCCGACGATCGAGGAGTTTCGGGAAATCGCCGAGGCGGGCTGGGCCGGCGAGAGGTGAGGGTCTGTTGCGCGGCTACGACTTCGCCGATGCCGCGATCGCGACGATCGGGCTGGAGATGGGAGCCGAGATCGTCACCAGCTTCGACGTGCGGGCTCTCGAACGGTTGAAACGCGTGGGGTTCGTCGCGCTACCACCGGAGCAGCGCATCGCGCGCCGGTGACGTGCGCGCGGCGCGCGTGCCGTCATCGAACCCCCTCGCCCCCTACCCCGCCGGGAACCTCACCACCACCGCCGTCCCCCGCGGGCGGCGCTCCCAGGCGATGGTGGCGTCGAGCTGGCGGGCGAGTTCGCCGACGATGCGCATGCCCAGGCCCTGGCGGGTCTCCTGCTCGAAGCCCTCGGGGAGCTCGCGCCCGTCGTCGGCGATCACGAGCCGCACGCGGCCGTCCGGCTCGACCTCGAGCGACAGGTCGACCGCTCCCGGCGCATCCGGCGCATAGGCGTGCTTTAGCGCGTTGGTGAGGAGTTCCGTCACCACCAGGGAGAGCGTCACGAGGCGATGATGCGCGATCTCGACGGGCGCCGTGCGCACCGTGCAGACGACCCGTGTCGCGCCCGCGGCCGCGACGACGTCGCCGCACAGGTCGGAGAGGATGCGGTCGAGCCCGCCCTGCGCCACCTCGGGATCGTAGAGCCGCCGGTGGATGCGGCCCATCACGTCGAGCCGCGCGCGGGCGGCGTCGAGGGCCGCGAGGGCGGCGGGATGGCCGCCGACGTGGCGGCGCTGGAGAGTGAGCAGCGCGGCGACGAAGGCCATGTTGTTCGAGACGCGGTGCTGAAGCTCGTGGAACAGCGTGCGCTGCGCGTCGAGCAGCGCCCGGGCGCGGGCCTCCTCGGCGGCGAGGCGGCGCAGGGAGACGTCCATCACGTGGATGAGCAGGATCTCGACCCCGACGACGAGCACGTAGAAGGCCAGCGCGATCACCGTCTCCGGCCACAGGAGAGCGAACGAACGGAAGGGCGGGATGAACAGCCACCAGGCGGTGAGGCCGCCGAGCACCGCCGCGAAGATGCCGGGACCGACCCCGCCCAGGAAGGTCGCGATCACCACGACGGGGAAGAACGTCACGTAGGGATAGCCGACGAGCGCGTCCCCGATCGCGATCCGCAGGCCGAGCGCCACGAGGAAGCCGATCGTGGCGACCGCGTAGCCGATCGCGGGGCGCGCGCGCAGCCCGGCGGTGGCGTCGAACAGGCGCAGGAGCGGGGGGGCGGGGGCGGCTACGGCGGCGGGCATCGCGGACGATCTCCGCGCGCCGCTGGGACGCGCTCTCGTGGTCGGGCGTCGCGGCGCGCGCCGCCGGACGTGCGTGAGACTTCCTGCCTAGGCTGGGCGCGACGGGATGTCAGCGCACAAGTGCACACTCCGGGCCCGCGACCACCGAGATCCCGGCAGCGTCCGCGGGGATCGAACCACGGCCGAGCTTGGGCGTTGACGCCGCGATGGAGACCAGAGCCGAGGCCGAAGCCATGCTCGTCACGGGCCAGACCAACACCCTTCCCGCCCACGTGGAAGGCAACAACCTCCTGCGCGCGCTGCGCCACGAGGACCTCGCGCGGATCGTGCCGCATCTCGAGGTCTGGGAGGGCGGGCGCGACGAGATCCTCTACGAGCCCGGGGACGACGTCGCCCACGTCTATTTTCCCTGCGCGGCGAGCCTCGCCTCCTTCCTGGTGCCGCTCGCCGACGGGCGGGCGGTGGAGACGGTGCTGATCGGCCGGGAGGGCGCGGTGGGCGGCATCGTCAGCCGCGGCCGGCTGCCGGCCTACGCGCGGGCGATCGTGCAGCATCCCGGCCGCTTCCTGCGCCTGCCGGTGACCGCGCTCGACGCCGCCAAGCGCGGCTCGCCGGGCATCGCGGACCTCTTCGCCCGCTACGCCGATTGCCTGATCGCGCAGGTGTTCCAGTCGGTGGCCTGCAACGCCGCACACACGCTCGAGCAGCGCGCCGCCAAGTGGCTGCTGGCGGCCGAGGAGCGCACGGGCGAGGCCTCTATCCCGATGACGCAGGAGCAGCTCGCCGCCATGCTCGGCGTGGGGCGCAGCTATCTCAGCCGCGTGGTCCGCGTGCTGCGCGAGCGCGGGGCGGTGCGGGTCTCGCGGGGACGCATCGAGATCGTGGACCGCGGCCGGTTGGCGATGGGCGCGTGCGGCTGCAACGCGCTGGTGCGCAAGCACTTCGACGAGGTTCTGGCGGGCGTCTACCCGCAGGAGGTCGCGCCAACGCGCCCACGCCTCGCCGAGGCGGTCGGCTGACGGGCGCTGCGATCAGCCGAACAGGGCGTCGATGTCGTCCTGGCTGACCGCCAGGTCCGCGGTCTGCGGGCCGTTGAGAATGAGCGCCTCCTTGCGGGCCTGCTTGGCGGCGTCCTCCGGGTCGACCTGCGCGGCCTGGTCGCGCATGTTCACCGCCGCCGCGAAGCGCGAGAGGCGCTTCTCGACCTGGGCGAGCTCGTCGACCACCTTGTTGATGCGCTGGCCGGTGATGTCCTGGAAGGAGCAGGCCTCGAAGATCTGCGTCACCTTGTCCTGGACGAAGGCGCGGTAGGTCTCGAAGTCGTCCTCCGCCGAGCCGAGGATCTCCTCGGCGGCGGCCATGATCGTGTTCGTCGCCGACTGCGTCGCGTCGACCACGTTGCCGAGCTCGTCGTGCGCGACGGGCAGGCGCGCCCGGTAGAGTTCGTTGGCGCGCAGCGCGCCGATCTCGCGCTTGATGTTGGTGACGTAGTCCGCCACCGCCTCCAGCTCGCGGGCGACCATCTTGAGGTCGATCCCGTCCGGGTCGATCAACGCGCCGCGGGGTCTCGTGCTCGTGCGCATGCGCTGCGCGGATGCCGTCGCCATGCCGCCACCTTTCGCTGTTCTCGTTCGTGGACGGCGGACCCCGCGGCGTGCGCCGCGGGACCGCGGGGGGCGCCGGGATCAGGACCCGCAGACGGCCTCGATCTTGGCCTTGAGCGTCTGCGCGTTGAAGGGCTTGACGATGTAGTTGTTCACGCCGGCCTTCTTCGCCGCGATGACGTTCTCCGTCTTCGACTCGGCGGTGACCATGATGAAGGGCGTGACGCGCAGCGCCTCGTCCGAGCGGACGTGGCGCAGCAGCTCGTAGCCCGTCATCGGCTCCATGTTCCAGTCGGAGATGACGAGGCCGTACTTCTTCTCCTTGAGCTTGGCGAGCGCGGCGGTGCCGTCGGACGCGTCGTCGACGTCCTCGAACCCGAGCTGCTTGAGGAGGTTACGGATGATGCGGACCATCGTCTGATAATCGTCGACGACGAGGATCGGCATCTTGAGGTCGAGGGCCATGTCCCAAGCTCCGGTTTCGCGAGCCGCCGCCTCTTTCCGGGCGGCGAGAAGACGGTGATCGAGGCGGCCTCCGCGGGGGACGCCGATGCTCGCCTTCTAACCCGGGCCGTGTTGCGAAGCGGTTAATCGCCCGAGCGCCCCGGGCCGCGACGTGCGACTTCGGTTCGACGGGACCAAAGTCTCATGGATGCGCGTTGCCGATGCGCTCTATTCTTCGGGGCATCGCGAGGAGGACAGAACGATGGCCGCCAACGCACTCGCCCGGGCGCCCGAGGACACGCAGACGTTTCCCGTCCTCTACTATGAGGACCTGTCGCTCGGCGCCCACGCGACGCTCATGCGCACCGTGATGGAGGCCGATCTCGCGCGCTTCGCGGAGATCTCGGGGGACACCAACCCGATCCACCTGTGCGAGCGCTACGCGCAGGCCACGCGCTTCGGCCAGCGCATCGCACACGGCATGTTCACCGCGAGCCTGATCTCGGCGATCCTCGGCACCCGCCTGCCGGGGCCCGGCGCGGTCTACCTGTCGCAATCGCTCCAGTTCCTGGCGCCGGTGCGCATCGGCGACGTGGTCTGCGCCACCGTCGAGATCGTCGAGCTCGTCCCCGAGCGCCGCCGGGCGCGGCTGTTCTGCGAGGCGCGGGTCGACAATCGCCCGGTGCTCGAGGGCGAGGCGTGGGTCGCGGTGCCTAGCCGCGCACGGCGCTGACGCGCCCGGCCGACCGCGCGCCGCGCGGCCGGCGGGCGGGTTCGCGCTTGATTTGTGCGCGCGGCTGACGCACTTCGTGCGCCCATGACCGGATCGCCTCCCCAAGCCTCCCCGCCTTCCGTCTCCACGACGCATGTCGACCCCGCGCCCGGCCGCCGCGGCCCCGTGGTCGTCATCGGCAATTTCGACGGCGTCCACCGCGGGCACCGCACGCTCCTCGCCGACGCCCGCGAGAAGGCCGCCGCGCGTGGCGTCGGGACGGCGGTGCTGACCTTCGAGCCGCACCCGCGCGCCTTCTTCTCGCGCGGCGAGCCGTTCTTCCGCATCACGCCGCGGGCGGAGAAGGAGCGGGTGCTCGCCCGCGTCGGGGTCGACGCCGTGCACGTGCGCGCCTTCGACGCCGGGCTCGCGGGCATGAGCCCCGAGGCCTTCGTCGACGAGCTCCTCGTCGGCGCGCTCGACGCCTCGGGCGTGGTCGTCGGCTACGACTTCCACTTCGGCAAGGGCCGAGCGGGCACGCCGGCGGTGCTGACGCGGCTGTGCGCCGAGCGGGGCATCGGCTGCGACGTCGTCCCCGTGGTCGAGGAGGCGGGCGCGCCGGTCTCCTCCTCAGCCATCCGCGCGGCGCTCGCCGCGGGCGACGTCGCGCGGGCGAACGCGCTGCTCGGCTACCGTTGGTTCGTGCTGGGCGAGGTCCGCCACGGCGACAAGCGCGGGCGCACGCTGGGCTATCCCACGGCCAACATGGCGCTCGCCGAAGGCTGCGGCCTCGCCCACGGCATCTACGCGGTGCGGTTGTCCGCCGACGGCGTGGTGCGCGACGGCGTCGCGAGCTTCGGCCGCCGCCCGACCTTCGACGACGGCGCGCCCCTGCTCGAGACCTTCGTGTTCGACTTCACCGGCGACCTCTACGGCAAGACGGTCGGCGTCGAGTTCGCGGGCTTCATCCGCGGCGAGGAGCGCTTCGAGAGTGCGCAGGCGCTGATCGCGCAGATGGACCGCGACAGCGCCCGCGCGAAGGAGATGCTGGCGGCGCGGGACGGGCTCGACTCGATGCTCTGAGGAGTCCGCGCGCCGCGCGGATGGTGGGGCCGTTCGACGTTTCCCGGCGAGCGGCGTCTCCGGCCGCGCTCACCGCGGCGGCGGCTGGTCGCCTTCGGAGACGCCGGGCTCGACGATCTCGAGACGTCGCTCGATGCGATCGAGGCGATCCTCGATGCGGTCCATCTTGGCGAAAGACGTCGCGCCCTGGTGCTCCAGATGAGAGACGCGGGCGCGCAACTCCCGCAGCAGTTCCCCGTGGGTCTGGAGAACCCCGCGGATCTCGCGCAACATCGGCAGGATGATGCTGTCCTGGTTGCTCATGCGTCTACCTTCCTACACGAAGAAGCATAGGCCGGCACTTCGCGTAGGTCAACGAAGAAGAGCGCGTGGGTCGCCCCACGCGCTCCGTAACAACCGAGAAGCGAAACGCCCCGATCAGGCGGCCTGGGCCTCGGCCGGCGCCGGCAGCGCGCCCTTGGCCTTCTCGACGAGGGCGGCGAAGGCGCCGGGCTCGTGGATGGCGATGTCGGAGAGGACCTTGCGGTCCACCTCGATGCCGGCCTTGTTGAGGCCGTCGATGAAGCGCGAGTAGGTCAGGCCGTGCTCGCGGACCGCGGCGTTGAGGCGCTGGATCCACAGCGCGCGGAAGGTGCGCTTCTTGTTCTTGCGGTCGCGGTAGGCGTACTGCATCGAGCGATCGACGGCAGCCTTCGCGGTGCGGATGGTGTTCTTGCGGCGGCCGTAGAAGCCCTTGGCGGCCTTCAGGACCTTCTTGTGCTTGGCGTGAGCGGTCACGCCGCGCTTGACGCGGGCCATGGTTCAGTCTCCGGTGTTCGTAATGTGCGGCAGGATTTCGGGATCAGGCGTAGGGAATGAAGTAGCGCTTCACGAACTTCGCGTCGCCCTCGAACATCACGGCCGTGCCGCGCTGGTCGCGAATCTGCTTCTTCGTGCGCTTGATCATCCCGTGCTGCTTGTTCGCCTGGGTGCGGATGACCTTGCCGGTACCGGAAACCTTGAAGCGCTTCTTGGCGCTCGACTTCGTCTTCATCTTGGGCATTTGGCTCGTCTCCTGTCGCGCACGGCGTCTCTCGCCTCCCCGGAGGAAGGCCGCGCCGCCCGCCCGTCTCGTGTGAGCGTCTCGACCAGCCACGGCAGCCCTTTCGCCGGGCCGGTCGATGAGGCGCGGGACATTGCACGAATCCGGGGCGCGTGCAAGGTCCTCCGCCGGCCGTCCGCCCGGGCCCGGCCGCGATCGGAACCCGCCGTCCGCCGCCGCCTTGTCTCTCCACGACCCGCGACGATCGCGACACGGAGACCCCTCATGGCCGAGAAGACGCCCGACGACGCCCCACGCGAGCACGAGAAGACGCCGACGCACGCCCCCGGCGAGGACGCGCCGCCCGGTCGCCGCGGCCCGCCGCCCTACCCGGTGGACGACCCCGAGCTGACCGACCCCGGCAAGACCCGCGGCGCCGAGCCCGACGTGGTGCCCGGGCGCCCGGGTGTCGGCGGCGAGACGCCGACGATGTAGGACACCGACGATCGGAAGGCCGGTCGGCCGAGGTTCTCACCCCAGCACCTCCCCGAGCAGCGCCGGGAGCATCTCCGGCAGGTCCTCCGCGATCAGCCCCGGGCCGACGCGCGCGCCGGCGCGGCCGTGCAGCCACACCGCCGCGCAGGCGGCCTCGAACGCGGGCATGCCCTGCGCGAGGAGCCCGGCGACGAAGCCGGCCAGCACGTCGCCGGAGCCCGCCGTCGCCAGGTGGGGCGTGCCGCCGGCGTTGATCGCGGCGCGGCCGTCCGGAGCCGCGATCACCGTGTCCGGGCCCTTGTCGACCAGGACGATGCCGAGCGCCGCCGCCCCGGCCCGGGCGGCGGCGAGCTTGGAGGGCGCGTCGCGGGTCTCCTGGCATCGCGAGAACAGCTCGGCGAACTCGCCCGCGTGCGGCGTCGCCACCGCGGCGCCCGTCCGCGCGCAGAGCGCCGCCAGCGCGTCGTGCTCGCCCGCGAAGGCGGTGAGCACGTCCGCGTCGAGGACGAGCGCGCGATCCGCCGCGTGCGCCGCCCCCGCCGCCGCCTCGACGAGCGCCCGCGCGCGCTCCCGCCCCAGGCCCGGCCCGAGCGCGAGGACGTTCAGGCGCGCGTCCTCGAGCAGGCCCGCCAGATCGCCGGCGTCGTCGCACGGCCGCAGCATGATCGCGGTGAGGTGGGCGGCGTTCACGGCGAGCGCGTCGCGCGGGGAGCCCACCGTCACCGCGCCGGCCCCGATCCGCAGCGCTCCGCGCGCCACGAGCCGCGCCGCGCCGGTCGTGTCGGCGGGGCCGGAGAGCACGAGCGCGTGCCCGCGCGCGTACTTGTGCGCGTCGAGAGCCGGGCGCGGGAAGGCGGCGCGCCACAGCGCCTCCTCGTCGGCGAAGGTCCGCGGCGCGAGCCCGGCGATCACGGCGTCGGGGATGCCGATGTCGGCGACGACGAGGCGCCCGCACAGCGCGCGTCCCGGCATCAGCAGGTGACCGGGCTTGCGCCGCGCGAAGCCGACGGTGAGCGTCGCCGGGCAGGCGGTGCCGCGCACCCGGCCGGTGTCGCCGTCGAGGCCCGACGGGACGTCGACGGCGAGGACCGGGACGCCGGCGCCCGCCAGCCGATCGAGGAACGCGGCGGCCGCCCCGTCGACGTCGCGGTCGAGGCCCGCCCCGAGGAGGGCGTCGATCACGAGGTCGAACGCGCCCGGGTCGGCCCCGGCGAGCGCCACGTTCGGGCCGGTCCAGCGGGAGGCCGCCGTCGCCGCGTCTCCGGCGAGTCGTGCACGCTCGCCGAGCAGCGCCACGGTGACCGCGAAGCCGCGTTCGGCGAGGACGCGCGCCGCGACGAAGCCGTCGCCGCCGTTGTTCCCGGGTCCGCAGGCGACGAGCACGCGCGCGCCGGCCGCGACGAAGCCCGCCGCCGCGTCCGCGACCGCCGCGCCGGCGGCTTCCATCAGCGCGATGCCGGGCCGGCCCGCGGCGATGGTGCGCCGGTCGGCCTCGCGCATGCCGGCCGTGTCGAGGAGATGATGCATCATTTTTGGCCGTCCCCTGCCTCGTATCCGCTCGCGGTGGAGCGCCCGCCGGCGCAGCACCTCCATATTCCGCCTGTCCCGTGAGCATTCGCCCGGAATTTGTGCAACACCAGCCGCAAAAGCGATCAGCATCCCTTGCTCGGCTTTCCCGCGGTGATGATAAGAGATGAGGCGCGGACGCGCAGCCCGCGCCGGCACGACAGCGACGACCGAGGGCGAAGCCGACATGCGAAAGATCGAGGCGATCATCAAGCCGTTCAAGCTCGACGAGGTGAAGGAAGCGCTCCAGGACGTCGGGCTGCAGGGCATCACCGTCATCGAGGCCAAGGGCTTCGGGCGGCAGAAGGGGCACACGGAGCTCTACCGGGGTGCCGAGTACGTCGTCGACTTCCTCCCCAAGGTGAAGCTCGAGATCGTCCTCGCCGACGACCTGGTGGAGAAGGCCGTCGACGCCATCCGCAAGGCGGCGCAGACCGGGCGCATCGGCGATGGCAAGATTTTTGTATCGACGGTGGACGAGGCGATCCGCATCCGCACCGGCGAGACCGGGTCGGACGCGATCTGACCCGCCCCGCCCGCTTCGACGAGAACCGCGGCCGTCCAGGACCGCGGATGAAGATCCCGCCCTGAAGACCCCGTACGAGAGGACTACCCGGACATGCAGACCGCCAACGACGTGCTCAAGGCGATCAAGGACAACGACGTCAAGTACGTCGACTTCCGCTTCACCGATCCGAAGGGCAAGTGGCAGCACGTCACCTTCGACGTCACCTTCGTGGACGAGGACACCTTCGCCGACGGCATCATGTTCGACGGCTCCTCGATCGCCGGCTGGAAGGCGATCAACGAGTCCGACATGACGCTGATGCCGGCCCCCGAGACGGCCTGCATCGACCCGTTCTTCTCGGCGACGACGATGTCGATCGTCTGCGACGTGCTCGAGCCGGCCTCCGGCGAGCCCTACGGCCGCGACCCGCGCGGCACCGCCAAGAAGGCCGAGGCCTTCCTCAAGTCGACCGGCATCGGCGACACGGTGTTCGTCGGCCCCGAGGCCGAGTTCTTCGTGTTCGACGACGTGAAGTTCGCCGCCGACCCCTACAACGTCTCCTTCCAGGTCGACGCGACGGAGCTGCCCACCAACGGCATGCGCTCCTACGAAGGCGGCAACATGGGCCATCGCATCCCGATCAAGGGCGGCTACTTCCCCGTGCCGCCGCTGGATTCGGGGCAGGACATGCGCTCGGAGATGCTCGCGGCCATGGCCGAGATGGGCGTCAAGGTCGAGAAGCACCACCACGAGGTGGCCTCGGCCCAGCACGAGCTCGGCATGAAGTTCGACACGCTGGTGCACATGGCCGACCAGATGCAGGTGTACAAGTACTGCATCCACAACGTCGCGGCCTCGTTCGGCAAGTCGGCGACCTTCATGCCCAAGCCCGTCTACGGCGACAACGGCTCGGGCATGCACGTCCACCAGTCGATCTGGAAGGACGGCAAGCCGCTCTTCGCCGGGGACAAGTACGCCGACCTCAGCCAGGAGTGCCTCTGGTACATCGGCGGCATCATCAAGCACGCCAAGGCGATCAACGCCTTCACCAACCCGTCGACGAACTCCTACAAGCGTCTCGTGCCGGGCTTCGAGGCACCGGTGCTGCTCGCCTATTCCTCGCGCAACCGCTCGGCGTCCTGCCGCATTCCGTGGACGACCTCGCCGAAGGCCAAGCGCGTCGAGGTGCGCTTCCCCGACCCGACGGCGAACCCCTACCTCGCCTTCGCGGCGCTGCTGATGGCCGGCCTCGACGGCATCCTCAACAAGATCGACCCCGGCGCGGCGATGGACAAGGACCTCTACGACCTGCCGCCGCGCGAGCTCAAGAAGATCCCGACCGTGTGCGGGTCGCTGCGCGAGGCGCTCGCCGCCCTCGACAAGGACCGCGCCTTCCTCAAGGCCGGCGGCGTGTTCGACGACGACCAGATCGATTCCTACATCGAGCTGAAGATGCAGGACGTCATCAAGTTCGAGCACACCCCGCACCCGGTCGAGTACGTGATGTACTACTCGGTCTGATCCGAGCGCCGGGCACGCCGCGCGCGCGGCGTCGTCTCGACGGGACATCCGGAGCCGGGGCGCGACGCGTCCCGGCTCCGCGCGTTTCGGGGCGGCGGGCCGCTCGCGAGCCCCTCGCACGGACGCGATCGGATCTCCCGTGCAGGCTGTGGGGGATCGGCGGGTCGCGCTTGAAACGAACCGCGCGACGCGCCACCTTACCCGGGCGCGACGCGCTTTCGCTCCCGGCCACGAGGGGAGCGCGCCGCACGCCCCGCGCGTCGATTCGCATTCGGCGCGAGCGCGGGGACGTCACCCGCCCGCCGGCGGCCTGCTTCCGCGAGAGGCGCGCCCGGGCGCAAAGGGAAGAGGATCAGCCTCCATGACACAGTCCAAGACGCGGCAGCCCGTCGTTCCGGGGTCGGAAGGCACCTATCCGGTGCTCCCGCTCCGCGACATCGTCGTCTTCCCGCACATGATCGTGCCGCTCTTCGTCGGCCGCGAGAAGTCGATCCGGGCGCTCGAGGAGGTGGTCAAGACCGACCGCCACATCCTGCTCGCGACCCAGAAGAACGCCGCCGACGACGATCCCGCCGCCGACGCGATCTACGACGTCGGCACGCTCGCCAACGTCCTCCAGCTGCTCAAGCTGCCCGACGGCACGGTCAAGGTGCTCGTCGAGGGCGCGGGCCGCGCGCGCGTGGGCGAGTTCCTGCGCGTGGAGGACTACTACGAGGCCCGCGCGACGGTGCTCGAGGACGACCTCGGCGACAAGATCGAGGCGCAGGCGCTCGCCCGCTCGGTGGTCGGGGAGTTCGAGAACTACGTCAAGCTCAACAAGAAGGTCTCGCCCGAGATCGTCGCCGCCGTGACGCAGATCGAGGATCCGGCGAAGCTCGCCGACACGGTCGCCTCGCACCTCGCCGTGAAGATCTCCGACAAGCAGGAGCTGCTCGAGACGAAGACCGTCGCCGAGCGCCTCGAGCGCGTGCTCGGGCTGATGGAGAGCGAGATCTCCGTGCTGCAGGTGGAGAAGCGCATCCGCACCCGCGTCAAGCGGCAGATGGAGAAGACGCAGCGCGAGTACTACCTCAACGAGCAGATGAAGGCGATCCAGAAGGAGCTCGGCGACGAGGACGGCCGCGACGAGATCGCCGAGATCGAGCAGAAGATCAAGGACGTCAAGCTCTCCAAGGAGGCCCGCGACAAGGCGACCGCCGAGGTGAAGAAGCTGCGCCAGATGTCGCCGATGTCCGCCGAGGCGACGGTGGTGCGCAACTACCTCGACTGGATGCTGTCGATCCCGTGGAACAAGCGCTCCAAGGTCAAGAAGGACCTCGCCGGGGCGCAGGTCACCCTCGACAACGATCACTTCGGTCTCGAGAAGGTCAAGGAGCGCATCGTCGAGTACCTCGCCGTGCAGCAGCGGGCGAACAAGCTCACCGGCCCGATCCTGTGCCTCGTCGGCCCGCCCGGCGTCGGCAAGACCTCGCTCGGCAAGTCGATCGCCCGCGCCACGGGCCGCGAATTCGTGCGCATGTCGCTCGGCGGCGTGCGGGACGAGGCGGAGATCCGCGGCCATCGGCGCACCTACATCGGTTCGATGCCCGGCAAGATCATCCAGTCGATGCGCAAGGCCAAGACCTCGAACCCGCTCATCCTGCTCGACGAGATCGACAAGATGGGCCAGGACTTCCGCGGCGATCCGTCGGCGGCGCTCCTGGAGGTGCTGGATCCGGAGCAGAACTCGACCTTCAACGACCACTACCTCGAGGTGGACTACGACCTGTCGAGCGTGATGTTCGTCACCACGGCGAACACGCTCAACATCCCGGCGCCGCTGCTCGATCGCATGGAGACGATCCGGATCGCGGGCTACACCGAGGACGAGAAGGCCGAGATCGCGCGCCGGCACCTGATCCCCAACGCGATCAAGAAGCACGGCCTGAAGTCCGAGGAATGGGCCATCGACGACGCGGGGCTCCTGCTCCTCATCCGCCGCTACACGCGGGAGGCGGGCGTGCGCAACCTCGAGCGCGAGATCTCCAATCTCGTGCGCAAGGCGGTCAAGAAGATCCTGATGACGGAGGAGACGTCGGTCGTCGTGACCGAGACGAGCCTCGAGGACTTCCTCGGCGCGCCGCGCTACCGCTACGGCGAGGTCGAGGCGGAGGACATGGTGGGCGTCGTCACCGGCCTCGCCTGGACCGAGGTCGGGGGCGAGCTGCTCACGATCGAGGGCGTCATGATGCCCGGCAAGGGCAAGATGACGGTCACGGGCAACCTGCGCGACGTGATGAAGGAATCGATCTCGGCGGCGGCGTCCTACGTCCGCTCGCGGGCGGTCGATTTCGGCCTCGAGCCGCCGCTCTTCGACCGCAAGGACATCCACGTCCACGTGCCGGAGGGCGCCACCCCGAAGGACGGCCCGTCCGCCGGCATCGCCATGGCGACCGCGATCGTCTCGATCATGACGGGCATCCCCGTGCGCCGGGACATCGCCATGACCGGCGAGGTCACCCTGCGCGGGCGGGTGCTGCCCATCGGCGGCCTCAAGGAGAAGCTGCTGGCGGCGCTGCGCGGCGGTCTCAAGACGGTCCTCATCCCCGAGGAGAACGTCAAGGACCTCGCCGACGTGCCCAAGAACCTGAAGTCCGGCCTCGAGATCGTCCCGGTCTCGCGGATGGAGCAGGTGCTCGAGCACGCCCTCGTGCGCAAGCCCGAGCCGATCGAGTGGGACGAATCGGCGATGCCGGCCCCCGCGCGCGGCGCGGAGGAGGGCGAGCCGGGCTTCGTCGCCCATTGATCGTCCGCCCGGCGGCGCCTGCGGGCGCGTCGAACCGGTCCAACGCGGCCTCCGGACCCGGTCCGGAGGCCGTTTTTCGTGCCGGGGCGCCGATTTCCACAGCGAAATCGCGTCGCTGCCGCTTGCGGGGCCGGAGCATTCCGCTATGCAGGAAAGAACCGAACGACGGCGCAGCAAGGGTTTGCGCGCCGCGCACGCACTGGAGGAGGTAGCGATGAACAAAGGCGAGCTCGTCAGCGCCGTGGCCGAGAAGACCGGCCTCAGCAAGGCCCAGGCCGGCGAGGCGCTCGACGCCGCGCTGGAGTCGATCCAGGAGACCCTGAAGAAGGGCGAGGAAGTGAAGATCGTCGGCTTCGGCACCTTCACCGTCGCCGACCGTCCCGCCGGCGAGGCGCGCAACCCGCGCACCGGCGAGAAGGTCCAGGTCCCGGCCTCGAAGGCCCCGAAGTTCAAGGCCGGCGCCGGCCTCAAGGACGCCGTCAACGGCTGAGGCCGTTCGCGGCCGTCCGTCGACGTCCCACGCCTCGCGGAGCCGTCGGCGCGCTTGCGCCGGCGGCTTCGTGTTTCTATGTACGAGCCGGGCGGGACGCGCGCGCCGCACGCGCCCGCCGGGGGCGGTTAGCTCAGCTGGTAGAGCATCTCGTTTACACCGAGAGGGTCGGCGGTTCGAGCCCGTCACCGCCCACCATCGCGCCTCGATCGTCTGCCCCGCAAAAAGCGCGAAGGCGGCTCGAGGATCGCTTGACACCGGTCGCGGGGGGCCGTAAACCCCCGCCACTGCCGCCGCCGCCGACCGCGCGCGGCGGAATGGGAAATGCGGGCGTAGCTCAGTCGGTTAGAGTGCCGGCCTGTCACGCCGGAGGTCGCGGGTTCGAGCCCCGTCGCCCGCGCCACCCCGATGCATCGGCATCCTCCGTCACGACTCTCCGATCCACACATCGCCTGTCGCGGCTGCGGACGACCAGCGTCGTCGCCTTGATCGACGGCCGGCGGTCTTCGTCCTTCCCTGTAGGGGAAGGTGGCGCGCAGCCGAAGGTTGGGTGACGGATGGGGCGCGGCGCGCGAGCGTCGCGTTCCGCGAAGCGGAAGCCGACGTGTCCGGCCCCACCGTCGCATTTCGCCGTCGGCCGCCGTCGGCGGTTCAGCACTCCGCGACGTTCACCGCGAGCCCGCCCTGCGAGGTCTCCTTGTACTTCGACTGCATGTCGAGCCCGGTCTGCCGCATGGTCTCGATGACGCAGTCCAGCGAGACGTGGTGGACGCCGTCGCCGTGGAGCGCCAGGGAGGCGGCCGCGATGGCCTTGATGGCGCCGAAGGCGTTGCGCTCGATGCAGGGGATCTGCACGAGCCCGCCGACGGGGTCGCAGGTCATGCCGAGGTGGTGCTCCATGGCGATCTCGGCGGCGTTCTCCACCTGCTCGGGCGTCGCGCCGAGCGCGGCCGCGAGCCCGGCGGCGGCCATCGAGGCGGCGGAGCCGACCTCGCCCTGGCAGCCGACCTCGGCGCCCGAGATCGAGGCCCTGCGCTTGATCAGCCCGCCGACGGCGGCGGCGGTGAGCAGGAAGGTGCGCGTCGTCTCCGGCGCGGTCTCGCCACAGATCTCGCGTAGATAGCGCAGCACTGCCGGGACGATGCCGGCTGCGCCGTTGGTCGGCGCGGTGACGACCCGCCCGCCCGCGGCGTTCTCCTCGTTCACGGCGATGGCGAAGGTCGAGACCCGGTCCATCGTCTCGCTGGGCGAGCGGGCGTTCGCGCGCGCGCCGGCCTGGAGGCGGGCGTGGAGGTCCCTCGCCCGGCGCCGCACCTTCAGCCGACCCGGCAAGGTGCCGCCCGTCGACAGCCCCCGCTCGATGCAGGCGAGCATCGCCTCGGCGATCCGGTCGAGCCCGGCCTCGACCTCGGGGAGGGGCCGCAGCGCGATCTCGTTCCGGCGCTGGACCGCCGCGATGTCGAGGCCGCGGGCGGCGCACAACGCGAGGAGTTCGGCGGCGCTGTCGAAGGGCAGCGGCGCTACGACGTCGATGGGCGCCTGCGTGGCCGCATCCGCCGCCGTCTCCTCGCCGACGACGAAGCCGCCGCCGATCGAGTAGTACACCCGCTCCAGCACCCTCATCCCGGTTCCGTCGAAGGCGCGAAAGCGCATGCCGTTGGTGTGGCCGGGCAGCATCTCGGCCGTGTCGAGGACGAGGTCCGCGTCGGGGTCGAAGCCGACCTCGCGATGGCCCACCCGGATCGCGCGATCGCGGCCGAGGCCGGCGACGAGCTCCGGCACCGCGTCCGGATCGACGGCGTCCGGCCGCTCGCCGAGGAGGCCGAGGCAGATCGCGGTGTCGCTCGCGTGCCCGCGCCCGGTGAAGGCGAGGGAGCCGTGCAGGCTCACCGCGATGCGCGCGGGCGGGGCGGGGAGCGCGCGCAGGTCCGCGAGGAAGCGCGCCGCCGCCACCATCGGCCCGACCGTGTGCGAGCTCGAGGGGCCGATGCCGATCTTGAAGAGCTCGAAGACGCTGATCATCGCCAGCTACGCTCCGCCGCGACGGCTCAGAGGCCGCGCGCGGCCTCGAGGAGAAAGCCGCGGAGATAGTCCGCCCAGGAGCGCCAGCATTCCACCTCGAAGGCGTCCGCGTCGAGGCGCGCGAGCAGGATCTCCGTCTTGGCGAGAACCGTGCGCGTCGCCGTGCCGATCGGGAACGCTTTCGGCGAAAGGTCGAGCGGGCAGCCGGCATTGAGCGCCGCCCCGGCGCCCGCGCCGGTCACCGCGAGGCCGCAGGAGCGGTGGCTCACGTCGACGAGCGCGTGGAAGGTGCCGGCGAGCCCGGCGGTGACCAGCGCCGTCAGCTCCTCGGCCTCGTCGGCATCCGCGAGGAGCAGCCATTCGTCCGGCCCGAGCCGCAGGGCGCGCCGTCCGTCCGCCGCGCGCGTCGCGGTGATCGGCATGTCGAGCGAAAGGCCCGCGACCGCGCCGACGTCCGCGGCCGCCGCCGGGCGCAGGCGCAGCGACAGCCGCGTGCGCGGGGGGAGCGGCGCGATCGCGACGCGCCCGATCGTCTCCGTGGCGAGCGGGAACGGCGCCACCCGGGTCGCCCGGTTACGACTCTCGAGCATGGACGCGCACTCCTTCCGCATCGACGAAGACGGTGTCGCGGATCGTGGCCCGGGCGAAGCCGGCCATCGTCGTGACGTGGACGGTCTCGCCCATCCGCGCGCGGCCGTCCGCGACGAGGGCGAGCGCGATCGTGCGCCCGCAGGCGGGGCTGAAGTAGCTCGACGTGACGTGGCCGAGCATCGGCACGGGCAGCGGCGCCGACGGGTCGCGCACCACCTGCGCCCCCTCGTCGAGCCGCTCGTGCGGGTCCTCGGTCTCCAGCCCGACGAGCTGCTTGCGGCCCGGGGCCACGAGGTCGGGGCGCGCCAGCGAGCGCTTGCCGACGAAGTCGGGCTTCACCTTCGAGACCATGCCGCCGAGCCCGACGTCGTCGGGCGTCACCGTGCCGTCGGTCTCCTGGCCGACGATGATGAAGCCCTTCTCGGCGCGCAGCACGTGCATGGTCTCGGTGCCGTAGGGCGTGACGCCGTGCGCCTGCCCCGCCGCCCACAGCGCCTCCCACACAGCGAGCCCGTAGTCGGCGGGGACGTTGACCTCGTAGCCGAGCTCGCCGGTGAAGGACACGCGCATCAGCCGCGCCGGCACCCCGCAGACGAAGCCCTCGCGCACCGACATGTGCGGCAGCGCCTCGTTGGAGAGGTCGATGTCGGCGACGAGGGGCGCGAGCACGGCGCGCGCCCGTGGGCCCTGCAGCGCGATCACCGCCCATTGCTCGGTGACGCTCGTGAGGAAGACGTCGAGGTCCGGCCATTCGGTCTGGAGGTAGTCCTCCATCAGCGTGAGCACACGCGGCGCGCCGCCGGTGGTGGTCGTCACGTGGAACCGATCGTCGGCCATGCGCGCCACGACGCCGTCGTCGAGGATGTAGCCGTCCTCCTTCAGCATCAGGCCGTAGCGGCACTTGCCCGGCGCCAGCTTCGACCAGCCGTTGACGTACATTCGGTTCAGGAACTCGGCGGCGTCCGGCCCGACGACCTCGATCTTGCCGAGCGTCGAGGCGTCGAAGATGCCGACGCCCTCGCGCACGGCCCGGCATTCACGCGCGACCGCGGCGTGCATATCCTCGCCGGCCTTCGGGAAATACCAGGCGCGGCGCCAGAGCGAGACCGGCTCGAACACGGCACCCCGGGCCTCGGCCCAGCCGTCGATCGGCGTCTTGCGGACGGGCTCGAACAGCGCGCCCTTGCCGGGGCCTACCAGCGCACCGAAGGTGACCGGCGTGTAGGGCGGGCGGAAGGTCGTCGTGCCCACCCGAGGCAGCTCCGTGTCGAGGAGCCCGGCGACGAGGCCCAGCGCGTTCATGTTCGACGTCTTGCCCTGGTCGGTGGCCATGCCCGTCGTGGTGTAGCGCTTGACGTGCTCGATCGAATGGAAGCCCTCGCGCACGGCGAGCTTCAGGTCCTTGGCGGTGACGTCGTTCTGGAAGTCGATGAAGGCGCGCACGCGGCCGGGATCGGCATCGGTGGGCAGCACCCGCATCGGCTGGAAGCCGGTGCGCGTCGGGCTCGCCGCGAAGGTCCGCGTCTCCTCGAGACCCGCCGCGGCGGCGCCCGCGGCGAAGCCGGCCGCGAGGCAGGCGGCGAGAGCCATGTCGCCGGCGCAGGCGCCGGCCGAGCGCTCGGCCTGGGCGTGCGTCGCCGGCAGGAAGGCGTCGCGCGCGGCATCGTAGGCGAGCTTGCCGCGCGACTGCGAGAAGAGGTGCACCGCCGGCGTCCAGCCGCCGGACATGCCGACGCAGTCGCAGGGCAGCGTCCGTCGGGGGCCGACGGAGCCGTCCGCCCGCAGCGGCGCGACGATCAGGCCCGACACCCGCCGCCGGCCCTTCGAGCCGACGATCGTGTGCCCCGGCAGCACCGTGATCCCGCGATCCGCCGCGAAGGCCGTGTCCGCGACGCAGTCGGCGGCGAGGCGTGCGTCGACGACCGTCACGGTCAGCCCCGCCGCCTTCAGGTCGGCGGCGGCGGTGTAGGCGGAGGAGCCCGTCGTCGCGATCACGATCTCGCGGCCCGGCGCCACCGCGTAGCGATTGACGAGCACGCGCAGGCTCTCGGCCAGCATGATGCCGGGTCGGTCGTTGTCGGCGAAGACCAGCGGGCGCTCGTGGGCGCCGGTGGCCAGCACGACCTCGGCCGCGCGGACCTGCCAGAGCCGCTCGCGCGGCGCCTCGCGGGTCTCGCTCGCGGGCAGGTGGTCGGTGATCCGCTCCACCAGGGCGACGTGGTTGTGGTTGTAGTAGCCGAAGGCCGTGGTGCGCGGCAGGACAACCACGCTCTCGTGCGCGTCCAGCGCGGCGATCGTCCGTGCGACCCACTCCTGCGCCGGCACGCCGTCTATCGTCGAGGTCACGTCGTGGAGCAGCGCACCGCCGGGCTCCGCCTGCTCGTCGACGAGCATCACCCGCTTGCCCGAGCGCGCGGCGGCCAAAGCCGCGGCGAGGCCGGCGGGACCGGCGCCGACGATCAGCACGTCGCAATGGGCGTGGCGATGCGCGTAGCGGTCCGGGTCCGGGTCCGCGGGGGCGACGCCGAGCCCCGCCGCGGCGCGGATCACCGGCTCGTAGACCCTGTCCCAGAAGGCGCGCGGCCACATGAAGGTCTTGTAGTAGAAGCCCGCGACGAAGACCGGCGAGAGCACGTCGTTGACCGCGCCGACGTCGAAGGCGAGCGAGGGCCAGCGGTTCTGCGAGCCGGTGACGAGCCCGTCCACCGCCTCGACCGCGCCGGCGCGGTTGTTCGGGTCGACGCGGCCCGGCCCGCGATCGACGCGGAGCAGCGCGTTCGGCTCGTCGGTGCCCACCGACAGAAGGCCGCGCGGTCGGTGGTACTTGAACGAGCGGCCCATCAGGTGGACGCCGTTGGCCAGCAGCGCCGACGCCACGGTGTCGCCGGCGAAGCCCCCATAGGTCTCGCCGTCGAAGCGGATGGCGAGCGTGCGGGAGCGGTCGATGCGGCCGCCCTGCGCGAGGCGGAAAGGTTGCCGGCTCATCGAACGTCCTCCGCCGTGCTCTCCGGACGCGGGGCTCCCGCCGGGTAGGTGGTCACGAACGCATCCGAGTGCGTGTCGCGCAGCGCGTTGAACCAGCGCTGGCAGCCGTGGGCGTGGTTCCAGCGCTCGGCGAACACGCCCTTGGGGTTGTTGCGCACGAACAGGAATTCCGACCAGTCCCGGTCGTCGAGCGCCGACGGGTCGGCCGGGCGCGCGACGTGCGCCTCGCCGCCGTAGGTGAACTCCAGTTCCGGGCGCGGTCCGCAATGGGGGCAGGTGATCAGCAGCATGGCTCTCGCCCCTCAGTGCGCGACGGCGGCGGCAGCCGCCTCGTCGATCAGCCGCCCGGTGCGGAAGCGATCGAGCGAGAACGGCGAGTTGATCGGGTGCGGCTCGCCGGTGGCGAGCGTGTGGGCGAAGACGTGGGCCGAGCCCGGCGTCGCCTTGAAGCCGCCGGTCCCCCAGCCGCAATTGACGAACAGGCCGGGCACCGGCGTCTTGCCGATGATCGGCGAGCGGTCCGGCGTCACGTCGACGATGCCGCCCCAGTTGCGGAGCATCCGCATGCGCGAGAAGCGCGGGAATATCTCGCAGATGGCGTCGAGCGTATGCGTCGTGATCTGCAGGCCGCCCTGCTGGGAATAGGACACGTACTGGTCCGTGCCGGCGCCGATGACGAGCTCGCCCTTGTCCGACTGCGAGATGTAGGCGTGGACCGCGTTCGACATCACCACGCAGGGGAAGACCGGCTTCACCGGCTCCGACACCAACGCCTGGAGCGGGAAGCTCTGCAGCGGCATGCGCACGCCGGCGCGCTCCATGATCACGGACGTGTGCCCCGCCGCCACGACGCCGACCCGGCCGGCTCCGATGAAGCCCTTCGTCGTCTCGACGCCGGTGACGGCGCCGGTGGCGGGGTCTCGCGCGAAGCCCGTCACCTCGCAATTCTGGATGATGTCGACGCCGCGGGAATCCGCCGCGCGGGCGTAGCCCCAGGCGACCGCGTCGTGCCGCGCCGTCCCGCCGCGGCGCTGGAGGGCGGCGCCCATCACGGGATAGCGCGCCCGGGGATCGATCGAGAGCGGCGGGCAATAGGCCTGCGCCTCCTCCGGCGTCAGCCACTCGTTGTCGACGCCGTTGAGGCGGTTGGCGTAGACGTGGCGCTTGAAGATCTGGACGTCGTGGACGTTGTGCGCCAGCATCATCACGCCGCGCTGCGAGTACATGACGTTGTAGTTCAGGTCCTGCGACAGGCCCTCCCAGAGCTTCACCGCATGCTCGTAGAGATGCGCACTCTCGTCGTAGAGGTAGTTCGAGCGGATGATCGTCGTGTTGCGGCCCGTGTTGCCGCCGCCGATCCAGCCCTTCTCGAGCACCGCCACGTTGGTGATGCCGTGCTCCTTGGCGAGGTAGTGCGCCGTGCCGAGCCCGTGCCCGCCGCCGCCGACGACGATCACGTCGTAGCGCGGCTTCGGCTCCGGGGAGCGCCACTGGCGGCCCCAGCCTTCGTGCCCGCGCAGGGCCTCCGAGAGGAGATTGCCGAGGTTGAAACGGCGCATGGCGGTCGCTCGCTCGTCGCCCGCCGGGCAGGGGGCGGGATGGCGGATGGGGACGATGCGCGCATCCTGCGCCCGAACGCCCCCGGCCGCTTGAGTGCCCGCGACGTTCTCTTGCGTGAATACGACGCAAGGCGTCGCCTGCGCTCAAGCGCGGCGGAGCCGGAACCGACCCGTCACGGCGCCGCCGCCGGCGCGCTCTCCTGCGGCCGCGCCGCGCGCACCAGGCTCGGCGAGAGGTTGAAGTAGCCCTTGAACTGCCGCGAGAAATGCGCCGCGTCGCAGAAGCCCGTCTCCACCGCCACAATGGTGACGGGCTTGGCGGTGTTCTCGATCAGCCAGCGCGCGTGGCGCAGGCGCAGTTGGCGGTAGACGACCGCGGGCCGCAGCCGCAGCCGCGCCTGGAACAGGCGCTCGAGCTGGCGGGTGGAGAGCGCGAGCGCGTCCGCGATCGCGGCGATCGTCAGAGGCTCGGCGATGTTCTGCTCCATCAGCCGCAGCGCCCGCTTCACCCGCTCGTCGCCGATGCGGTCCGGCGCGAAGGCGTGGGGCTGCGCGTCGCTCGCCGCGCGGGCGTGCTGGAGCAGGAGCACGTGCAGCGCCTTCTGCGCCACCGCGCGGCCGAGGTGCTTCTCGATCAGCCAGGCGGCGAGATCGGCGACGCCCGCGCCGCCCGAGCAGGTGATGCGGTCGCGGTCGACGAGGAAGAGCTGGTCCGAGATCGGCGTCGTGTCCGCGAACGCGGCCTCGTAGTCGGCGTGGTGGTACCAGGACACGCACGCCCGCCGGTTCCGCATCAGCCCCGCGCGGGCGAGCACGAAGGAGCCGGTGCACACGCCGATCAACGGCACGCCGGCGGCCGCGGCGGATCTCAGCCAGCGTTCCGTCGTCGCGTCGACCTGCTCGCCGCCGTGGAGCAGCCCGCCCACGACGACCACGTAGTCGAAGCCGCGCGGATCGCCGAGCGGCGCCGTGCGCCCCACCGAGAGCCCGCAGCTCGCCCGCACCGGCTCGGCGCTCGACGCCATGATCGCCCACGAGCAGCGGATCGGCCGCGACCGGTCCCCCTCGTCGGCGGCGAGCCGCAGCGGATCGACGAAGAGCGAGAGCGCGGACAGCGTGAAGTTCTGGGCGAGCACGAAGCCGACGCGCAGCGCGAGCGGGGGGCGGGCGGCGGGGGATGAGGCCTGCATGATGTCGTCCTGCGCCCCTCTCCTACCCCCGCAGCCGCGCGTTCTCCGGATCATGGGGCGATTCGCCGATCACCATGCACCGGTGCGGCTTGCCCAGGATGACGATGTCGAGCTCGGTGCCGATCTCGCCGAGGTCCGGGCGGACCATGCCCAGCGCCAGCGACTTGCCCGTGCGCCAGCCGAAGCCGCCGGAGGTGGCGCGCCCGACGAGCGCGCCGTTCCTCGTCAGCGCCTCGTTGCCGCGCGCGTCGGCGTCGGTCACGTCGTGGACCTCCAGCGTCACGAACCGGTTCGCGAAGCCCCGCGCCCGCCGGGCGAGCAGCGCCTCGCGGCCGATGAAGTCGCCCTTGTCGGGCTTGACGAAGCGATCGAGGCCGCTCTCGAGCGCCGCGTACTCGATCGAGAGCTCGCGCGGCAGCACGCGGTAGGACTTCTCGAGGCGCATCGAGTCCATGGCGCGCACGCCGTAGGGCGCGATGCCGAAGGGGCGGCCCGCCTCCATCAGGAGGTCGAAGACGTAGGCCGTCGTCTCGACGGGGATGTGCAGTTCGAAGCCGAGTTCGCCCACGAAGTTGACCCGCAGCGCCTCGGCGCTCGCGAAGCCGACGTCGATCGTCCGGCCGGTGAGCCAGGGGAAGGCGGCGTTCGAGAGGTCCGTGTCGGTGACGCTCTGGAGCACGTCGCGGGCATGCGGCCCGGCGAGGCCGAGCACGCCGATCTGCGTCGTCACGCGGGCGAGGTCGACGGAGCCGTCGCGGGGGCGCAGCTTCGTCAGGTAGTCGAAGTCGTGCCGCTCGGCCGAGCCCATCCCGACGAGGTAGAAGCGCTCCGGCCCCTCGCGATACACGGTGAACTCGGCCCGCACGCCGCCGTTCTGCGCGAGCATGTGCGCGAGGCCGATGCGCCCGGTCTTCTGCGGCAGGCGGTTCGCCAGGATGCCGTCGAGCCAGGCTTCGGCGCCGGGGCCGGAGACCGCGTACTTGGCGAAGGCCGTCAGGTCCTGGATGCCGACCGCCTCGTGCACCCGCCGCACCTCGCGCCCGACGTGCGCGAAATAGTTCGAGCGGCGGAAGCTCCACCTCTCGCGTGGCCTCTCGCCCGCCTTCACCGGCGGGTGGTTCTCGGCGAGCAGCACGTCGTCGCGGTCGAGATCCGCCTCGTCGAGGCCGTAGCCCTGCGGCGCGAACCAGTTCGGCCGCTCCCAGCCGTAGACCGAGCCGAACACCGCGCCGAGCGCCGCCATGCGGTCGTGCACCGGCGAGCGGCGCAGGGGGCGCGCGGCGGCGCGCTCCTCGTCGGGGTAGTGCACCGTGAAGACGTTGGCGTAGGCCTCCTCGTTCTTCGCCTTCAGGTACCCGCGCGTGGCGTGCGGGCCGAAGCGGCGGGGGTCGACGCCGCCCATGTCGATCGTGGGCTCGCCTTCGACGATCCATTCGGCCAGCTGCCAGCCGGCGCCGCCGGCGGCGGTGACGCCGAAGGAATGCCCTTCGTTGAGCCAGAAGTTCGGCAGGTCCCAGGCAGGGCCGATGATCGGCGAGCCGTCGGGCGTGTAGGCGATGGCGCCGTTGTAGACCTTCTTCACGCCGACCTCGCCGAAGGCCGGCACCCGGGCGATCGCCGCCTCGATGTGCGGCCCGAGCCGGTCGAGCTCCTCCTGGAACAGCTCGTACTCGCTCTGCGCGTCGGGCCCGTCCACGTAGCAGACCGGTGCGCCCTTCTCGTAGGGGCCGAGGATGAGCCCGCCCGCCTCCTCGCGCATGTACCAGCCGGAATCCGACTCGCGCAGCACGCCCATCTCCGGCAGCCCCTTCCGGTGGCGGGCGACGATGTCGGGGTGCGGCTCGGTGACGATGTACTGGTGCTCGACCGGGATCACCGGGATGTCGAGGCCGACCATCGCCCCGGTCCTGCGGGCGAAGTTGCCGGTGGCGCAGACCACGTGCTCGCAGGAGATCGCGCCCTTGTCCGTCTCGACCCGCCAGCGCCCGTCGCCGGTGCGCGCGATGCCGGTGACCGTGGTGAAGCGGTGGATCTCCGCGCCGCGCGCCCGGGCGCCGATGGCGAAGGCCTGGGTCAGGTCGGCGGGCTGGATGTAGCCGTCGTCGGGATGGCGGATGGCGCCCACGAGCCCGTCGGTCTCGCACAGCGGCCAGAGCGCCTTCACCTCCTCGGGTGTCAGCACCTCGACACGCACGCCCAGCGTGTCGGCGATGTTCTTGTAGTACATGTATTCGTCCCAGCGGTCCCGGGTCCGCGCCAGGCGGATGTTCGAGACGCGCCGGAAGCCGACGTCCTGGCCGGTCTCCGCCTGCAGCCCGGCGTAGAGCTCGACCGAGTACTCGTGGATGCGCCCGACCGAGTAGCTCATGTTGAACAGCGGCAGCAGCCCCGCCGCGTGCCAGGTCGAGCCGGAGGTCAGCTCCCGGCGCTCGATCAGGACGACGTCGGACCAGCCCTTCCTGGCCAGGTGGTAGAGCGTCCCCGCCCCGACCACGCCGCCGCCGATCACGACGACCCGCGCCTCGCTCCGCATCCCGCCCGTGCCCATGGCTCGCCTCCGCCCGCGCGGCCCGCTCCGGGACCCGCACGCCATGCTCGCCATGCCCCCGTTCCGCCGCTTGCGCGAAGGCGACGCCGGATGTCGCGCGCGCGTCATGGGGTGGGGCGTGACGATCATCCGAGATCTGAATGGGCATTCTCGCACCGATGCCGTTTTTGCGCCACGGATGGCGGAAAGACTACACTTCGTCGGCTTTCTGCCGCGGAGGCGTGCATGGCGGGACGGTTCGATCTGGAGAGGCCGATCGCGCTCGGCTTCCTGCTCACGCCGAACTTCTCGATGATCGCCTTCACCTCGGCGATCGAGCCGTTCCGGCTGGCGAACTACGCCACCGGGCGCGACCTCTATTCCTGGCGGCTCTACTCGCCGGACGGGGAGCCGGTGCGCGGCTCGAACGCGGTCGCGGTGGCCGCCGACGCGCGGATGTCCGCCGCGCAGGGCCTCGACCGGGTGTTCGTGTGCGGCGGCAACGGCGTGCAGGGCTTCGACCACCACGAGACCATCGCCGCCGTGCGACGTCTCGCCGCGCACGGGGCGGAGGTCGGTGCCGTGTGCACCGGCGCCTGGGTGCTCGCCAAGGCCGGCCTGCTCGACGGCTACCGCGCCACGATTCACTGGGTCTACCGCTCGGGCCTCGTCGCCGACTTCCCCGATCTCGAGGTCAGCGAGGAGCTGTTCGAGATCGACCGCAACCGCTTCACCTGCGCGGGCGGCATGGCCGCCGCCGACATGGCGCTCTCGCTCGTGGCGCAGGACCGGGGTGCGGACGTCGCGGCGCAGGTCACCGATCTTCTGATCCACAATCGCATCCGCGAGGCCCGCGAGCGTCAGCGCATGGACCTGCGCGCCCGCGTCGGCGTCGCCCATCCCAAGCTCCTCGCCGTCGTCGAGACCATGGAGGCGACGGTGGAGGAGCCGCTCGCCTGCGCCGTCCTCGCCCGCACGGCGGGCGTGTCGCAGCGCCAGCTGGAGCGGCTCTTCGTCAAGTATCTCGGCGAACCGCCGACGCGCTACTACATGAAGGTGCGCCTCCAGCGCGCCCGTCAGCTGCTGCGCCAGACGAGCCTGCCGGTGCTCGAGGTCGCGCTCTCCTGCGGCTTCGTCTCGGCGTCGTACTTCTCGAAGACGTACCTCGAGCATTTCGGCCGCTCGCCCTCGGCCGAGCGCAAGCCCGACGCGCGCGAGAGCCTGGCGGTGACCGCCGCCGGTGCCCGAGGGCGCCGGCGCGGCGCCCTCGCCGACGCGGGCTGACGCGCCGCCTTATTCTCGTCCCTGTTGGCCGCGAGAAGCCGACCCGCCGGCGCGCGAGGCGTGCCGGCACCCACCGCGCCGTCCCGGCGCATCGACGGCACCCGGAGAACCGGGGCCGATCCCAGCGGCGAGCCCCCGGAACACGGCGGCGCTCGATCCCGCGCGACACGACCAACACCTCAGGAGAACGAGACGATGCGAATCGCTCTCGCGACCGCGCTCGCCTTGATCCTGGCGACACCCGCGCTCGCCAACGACAACGCCGCGCTCTTCCTCGCCGATCACGCCGCCGCCCGGGCCGAGGCGGCCGTGGCCGATACCCCCGTGGCCGATACCCCCGTGGCCGAGACCGCCACGGCCGATACCGCCGCGACCGAGACCGCCGTGGCCGGCACCGACGAAGCGGCCGAGACGGCGCCCGTTCCCGCCCCCGTCACCGCGAGCCACCCGGCCAACGCCTTCTTCCTGGCCGACGCCGCGGCGCGCGCGGACGCGGCGCCGGCCGCGACGGCCGCCATCCCCGAGACCGCGCAGGTGGCCACCGCCGCCGCGACCCCCGCCGCCGCCGCCGGATCGGTCCAGGCCATGGTGACCGCCGCGGCGCTGCGCCACGGCATCGACCCGACGCTGGCCCACGCCATGGCGATGGTGGAGAGCGGCTACCGCTGCTCGGCGGTGGGCCGCGCCGGCGAACTCGGCGTCATGCAGGTGAAGCCCGCCACCGCCCGCTCGGTCGGCGTCACCGGGAACCTGCGCGACTGCGCCACCGGCATCGAGGCCGGCATGCGCTACCTGCGCGCGTCGATCGACCGGCACGGCGCCGGCTGCGGCGGCATCTCGGCCTACAACATGGGCATCCACCGCAAGGCGAGCTTCTGCAACGGCTACGGCCGCAAGGTCATGGCGCGGATGAGCCGCGTCGAGCTCGCCTCGCTCGACTGAGCGCGCGGGGGCCGGCGCCCCGCGCCCTTGCGGCGCGGCATCGCCCGTGGTCAGCATCGGGACGCGGCGCATCCCCCGCGCCGCGTCCCGATCGCACGAGACCCCGATGCCCGCCCCGCCCGCCATCACCCTCACCGGAGGCCCGCTCTCCTTCGAGACGCTGGTGCGCATCGGCTCGGGCGCGGCGGTGCCGCGGGCGGACGAGGACGCGCTGGCCCGCGTGCGCCGGGCGCGCGCCGTGATCGACCGCGCCATCGAGGCCGGCGAGCCGGTCTACGGCGCGACGACCGGCGTGGGCGCGATGAAGGACGTGACCTGGTCGCAGGACGCGCTCGACACGTTCAGCGCGGGCCTGGTGCGCGCCCACCATTTCGGCACCGGCGCGCCGTTCCCGCTGTCGACCGTGCGCAACGCGATCACGATCCGCATCAACACGGCGCTGACCGGGCGCGTGGGCTGCTCGACGGAGCTGGTCGCGGCCTACGTCGCGCTGCTCGAGCACGACGTCGTCCCCGTCGTGCGCCGCACGGGCTCGATCGGCTGCGCCGACATCGGGCTGATGGGCCAGATCGGCGCCATGCTCACCGGCGTCGGCGAGGCGATCTGGCGGGAGAAGCGCCTGCCGGCGGCGGTGGCGCTCGAGCAGGCGGGGCTCTCGCCGATCCGGCTGATGCCGCGCGATTCGCTCGCCGCGATCTCGGTGAACGCCATCGGCCACGCCGCGGCGGCGGAGGCGACCCGCGCCGCCGCGCACACGATGCGCATCATGCTCGCCACGGGCCTCGCCACGGCCGGTGCGCTGGGCGCCTCGCGCGCACCGTGGAAGGCGGTGGCGCACGTCGGCACCGAGCGCGAGGCCACCGTCGGCGCCTGGCTCTACGAGAACGCGCGGGGCTGGGACTGGCCGCACGCCACCCACGTCCAGGATCCGCTCAGCTTGCGCATGATGGCGCAGGTCTTCGGCACGCTGTTCCAGAGCCTCCTCGTCTGCGCGGAGAAGGTGCTCGCCGCCACCGGCCGTACCGACGACAACCCGGTCGTCATCGACGGCGAGGTGCTCACCTCCGGCGGCTCGCTGCCGCTCGACGTGACGCTGTTCATGGAGACGCTGCAGGTCGCGCTCTGCCACGCGGCGCGCAATTCCTTCAACCGGTGCGTGCTCCTGGGCAACGGCGTGCGGCGCGACCTGCCGGTGAACCTCGTCGTGCCCGGCACGATCGCCACGGGCTTCGGCCCGGTGATCAAGCTCGCGGGCGAGCTGTTCACGCGGATCCTGTCCATGTCGAACCCGGTCTCCGCCCAGCCGCTCGTCGTCGCCGGCGGGCTCGAGGACGAGGCGGCGTTCCTGCCGCTCGTCAACGAGCGCGTCGATCGCCAGGTCCGGGCCCTGCGCCGCATGGCCGCGCTCGAGGGGCTGCTCGCCGCGCAGGCGATGGACATCCTCGGCGACGGACCCCGCGGCGTCGCCGGCTTCGTCTACGATCTCGTGCGCCGCCACGCCGCCTTCTACGACGTCGACCGCCCGCTCTCGGCGGAGGTGGAGGCGATCGAGGGCGATCTCGCCTCCGAAAACGTGCTGGGGGAGTTGATATCCCTGGCACCCCTGCCAGAATTGGACGACCTCTTCGCTCTGCGCCCGATCCGATAGCCGCGCTCGAGCGTTCCCCGACAGCGCCGGCACGACGTCGGCCCCCCGAGACTCGAAGGGAGAAGCGCATGCGTCCCGTCCTCACCACCCTCGTCGCCGCCGGCATCCTGGCGGGCGGCGCGGCCCACGCCCAGGTCGTCGTGTCCTCCAAGATCGACACCGAAGGCGGGGTGCTCGGCAACATCGTCCTCCAGGCCCTCGACGCGGCCGGGGTCGCGACCACCGACCGCATCCAGCTCGGCGGCACGCCGATCGTGCGCGAGGCGATCACGGCGGGCGAGATCGACATCTATCCCGAGTATACGGGCAACGCCGCGTTCTTCTTCAACGAGGCGGATTCCGACGTCTGGAAGGATTTCGACGCCGGCTGGGCGCGCGCCGCCGAACTCGACCGAGAGGCCAACGACATCGTCTGGCTCCAGCCGGCGCCGGCGAACAACACCTGGGCCATCGCGGTGCGATCCGACCTCGCCGAGGCGAACGGCCTCGCCACGATGAGCGATTTCGCGCAATACGTCTCCGGCGGCGGCGAGGTGATCCTCGCGGCCTCCGCCGAGTTCGTGAACTCGCCCGCGGCGCTGCCGGCCTTCCAGGAGACCTACGGCTTCACCCTCTCCCCCGACCAGCTGATCACGCTCTCGGGCGGCGACACCGCGGCGACGATCGCGGCGGCCGCCCGCCGGACCTCGGGCGCCAACGCGGCCATGGTCTACGGCACCGACGGCGGCATCGAGCCCTCCGGCCTCGTGGTGATGGAGGACGACATGGGCGTGCAGCCGGTCTACGCGCCGGCCCCGCTGGTGCGGGCCTCCGTGCTGGAGGACTACCCGCAGATTCCCGAGATCCTGAACCCGATCTTCGAGTCGCTCACCCTGGAGACGCTCCAGGCGCTCAACGCCCGCGTCCAGGTCGGCGGCGAGGCCGCGAGCGGCGTGGCGCGGGATTATCTCACGCGCGAGGGGTTCGTGCAGTGAGGTGAAGGGCGCGCGCGCCAGGTTCCCTTCTCCACGAGGGAGAGGGGAGAGCGTCGCGCACTTCATCGATGGCTGCGTGAGCCTTCGGTCCGATGGGAGAACCCCTGCATGCCGACACGCTACCGTGACGACCCCGAGGCGGCGCCGAGCCTGCGCGCCCGGGATCGCGCCCGGGCGATGCGCAAGCAAGCGACGGAGGCCGAGAAGCGGCTCTGGTGGCATCTGCGCCACCGCATCCCCTTAAAGGGCTCATCTTTCCGGCGGCAGGTGCCGCTCGGGCGCTCCTTCGTCGACTTCTGCTGCCTGAAGGCGCGGCTCGTCGTCGAGGTCGACGGCGCCACGCACGGGACCGACGAAGAGATCGCCTACGACGCGGCTCGCACGCGCTTCCTCGAGGGGCAGGACTTCCAGGTCGTCAGGTTCACGAATACCGACGTGATGACCGCCATCGACGACGTGCTGGCGGCCATCCACGCCAGGCTCACCGAGCGCTGCCCGGAGCTGCTGCCATGAGGGGCACCCGGTATATGGAATGCTCGACGGGTTCCCCTCTCCCTCGTGGAGAGGGGCTAGGGGTGTGGGGCGTGCAGGATTGTCGCCGACGCCGATGGAGGCGTCCTGCATCACCGAAGCGCGTAATCGCCGGGCCCCGCACCCCCGACCCCTCTCCACGAGGGAGAGGGGAGACCGTCGCGGCCTTCATCTGGCGTCATCGATCGCCGATGACGGGGGACTGATCGGCATGGCCCAGGGCATCTCCACCGCCGCGGCGCCGGCGCGCCTCGCCCTCGACAAGCTCGGCGTCCTCCTCGCCGCGATCGTCGCCACGGGCGCGCTGGCGCTGCCCTTCGCGACCTTCCGCGCGAACCGGATCGTGCTGGGCGAGCCGCGGGGCATCCTCGATTCGCTCGAGCCGGCGCTCGCCTGGACTCTCCTCGGCCTCCTCGCCGCGGCGGGGCTCGTGGCGCTCGTGCGCACGCCGGTGCGGCTGCGGCTCGCGGCCGGGCTCCTCGCGCTCGTCGCGCTCCTCCTCGCCATCGGCCGGGCGGGGACGTTCCTCACGCCGGAGGGGAACGGGTTCGCGCGGGTCTCGCCGGGCTCGGGCTTCTGGCTCCTGCTCTTCGCCTTCGCGCTGATGGTGACCGACGCGCTCTCCCGGCTCGCGCTCTCGCCGGCCAGGCGTCTCGCCGGCCTCGCCGCCACCGCGGCGGTGCTGGCGGCGATCCTCGTCTGCGGCCTGTGGGACGACCTCTCGATGCTGCGCGAGTACGCCACCCGCGCGGACGCCTTCTGGCGGGAGGCGCGCACGCACGTCGTCCTCGCCTTCGGCTCGCTCGCGCTGGCGACGCTGACGGGCGTGCCGATCGGCATCGCCTGCACCCGCTCGGCGCGCCTGCGCGGGCCGGTGCTCAACGTCCTCAACATCGTCCAGACCATCCCCTCGATCGCCCTCTTCGGCCTGCTCATCGCGCCGATGGCCTGGATCGCGGCGACCATCCCCGGTGCCTCGGCGATCGGCATCGCCGGCATCGGCGCGGCGCCGGCGCTGGTGGCGCTGTACGCCTACTCGCTGCTGCCGGTCGTCTCGAACACGGTGGTGGGCCTCGACGGCGTGCCGCGTCAGACGGTCGACGCGGCGCGGGGCATGGGCATGACCGGCCGCCAGCGCCTCCTGCGCGTCGAGCTGCCCCTCGCCTTCCCGGTGATCCTGACGGGCATCCGCATCGTGCTCGTCCAGAACATCGGGCTCGCCACAATCGCGGCGCTGATCGGCGGGGGCGGCTTCGGCGTCTTCGTCTTCCAGGGCATCGGGCAGACGGCGATGGACCTCGTCCTGCTCGGCGCCGTCCCCACCGTCGTGCTCGCGGTCGCCGCCGCGATCGTGCTCGACGCCCTCGTCGAGATGAGCGAGCGCCCGGGCGTCCGGGAGGCGCGCGGATGATCGAGATCGACGCCGTCACCAAGGTCTACGGCGAAGCCACCGTGGTCGACGCCGTCTCCATGACGGTGCCGTCCGGCACGATCGCGGTGATCGTCGGCACCTCGGGGTCCGGCAAGACGACCCTGATGCGCACCATCAACCGCCTGGTCGAGCCGACCTCCGGCGCCGTGCGCATCGACGGGGAGGACAACCGCGCGCTCCCCGCCTACGAGCTTCGCCGGCGCATCGGCTACGCCATCCAGGGCCACGGGCTGTTCCCGCACCGCACGGTGGCGCAGAACATCGGCACGGTCCCGAGCCTGCTCGGCTGGGACGAGAAGCGCATCGCGCGCCGGGTCGACGATCTGCTGGAGCTGTTCCAGCTCGACCCGGCCGCCTTCCGCGAGCGCATGCCGCACGAGCTCTCGGGCGGGCAGCAGCAGCGCATCGGCGTCGCCCGCGCGCTCGCGGCGGAGCCGAACATCCTCCTGATGGACGAACCCTTCGGCGCCCTCGACCCGATCATCCGCGCAAAGGCGCAGGACGACCTCCTCGCCATCCAGGCGCGGTTCGGCACCACGATCGTCCTCGTCACCCACGACATGGAGGAGGCGATCCGGCTCGGGCACCGCATCGCGGTGATGGACGCGGGGGCGCTCCTGCAATACGCCGAGCCGGCCGACATCATCGCGCGGCCGGCGACGGCCTTCGTGAAGGAGCTGATCGGCGCGCCCGAGCGGCCGTTCCGGCTGCTCTCGCTCGTGCGGGTGGGCGATCTCGCCGAGCCCGGGGACGCGCCGGGCGCGCCGCTCGACGCGGGCCTGTCGGCGCGCGACGCGCTGGCGGAGCTGCTCTGGTCCGGCCGCGTGGCGGCGCCCGTCGCGCGCGACGGGACGATCGTGGGACGGGTGCGCCGCGACGCGCTGGAGCAGCGCGCCGCGAGGCCGTCATGAGGGCGGGCCTCCTCCTGCGGGGCGCGACCTTCGTCGTGCTCCTCGCCTTCCTGGTGGCGCCCGAAGCCTTCGCGCCGCTCTTCGCGCCGCTGACGGAGCGCGGCGCGCCGCCGATCTACCTGCAAGCGGACATGCTGACGCTCGCCGGCAACCACCTCGCCCTCGTCTTCGCCGCGGTCCTCGCCGCGACGATCGTGGCGGTGGGCCTCGCCATCGTGGTGACGCGGCCGTTCGGCACGGAATTCCTGCCCCTCTCGCGCTCGATCGCCAATATCGGCCAGACCTTCCCGCCGATCGCCGTGCTCGCGCTCGCGGTCCCCGCGCTCGGCTTCGGCGCGGCGCCGACCTTCGTCGCGCTGTTCCTCTACGGCCTCCTGCCGATCTTCGAGAACGCGCTCACCGGGCTCGGCGGCATCCAGCCCACGGTGCGCGAGGCCGCCGACGGCATGGGCATGACGGAGCGCCAGCGCCTCCTGCGGGTGGAGCTGCCGCTCGCGTTCCCCGTCATCCTCGCCGGCATCCGCCTCTCCACCGTCATCGCGCTGGCCACCGCCACGATCGGCTCGACGGTCGCGGCCTCGACGCTGGGCGAGGTGATCATCGCCGGCTTGCTGACGAACAACGTCGCCTTCATCCTCCAGGGCGGGCTGGTCGTGGGGGCGCTGGCGGTGCTGATCTACGACGCGTTCGTGTGGACGGAGCGCCGGCTGGCGCGCAGGATGGGGCGGTAGTGGTGAGGGCGATGTGGCCGATCAAGGACCGCGCCGCGCTCCCCTCTCCCTCGTGGAGAGGGGCTGGGGGTGTGGGGCGTTCAGGATTTTCGCCGACGCGGATGGAGGCGCCCGGCATCAGCGTCTCGCTCAACATCGACGCCCCCCACCCCCGGCCCCTCTCCGAAAGCAGTGACCCTTGGGAGAGGGGACACCCGCCCGCCCTGCACAGTCCGTCGCGCATCGTCTCGAACCGGAGCTGACACGTCATGTCCGACTTCGACCTCGTCCTCTCCGGCATCGTGGTCCTGCCCGATCGCATCCTCTCGCCGGGCTGGGTGGCCGTGCAGGGCGAGACGATCGCCGCCGTGGGGGAGGGCGTCGCGCCGGCGGCGCGGGAGAGGCACGATCTCGGGCGGGCGCTGATCCTGCCCGGCGCCATCGACGCGCAGACGCATTCGCTCTCGCAGAAGGGCCAGGAGGGCTTCGCCTGGTCGACGCGCTCGGCGGCCGCGGGGGGCGTCACCACGCTCGTCGACATGCCCTACGACGAGGGCGCGGTGGTCGACAACGCCGCGCAGGTGGCGGCGAAGGCGCGGGACGCGGAGCGCGAGGCGCGGGTCGATTTCGCGCTCTACGGCACGATCGACCCCGCCGAAGGCGTCGCCCGCATCCCCGAGCAGGTCGAGGCGGGCGTGTGCGCCTTCAAGTTCTCGACCTTCGGCACGCACCCCACGCGCTTCCCGCGCATCCCGCCGCCGCTGCTGGCGGAGTGCTTCGCCGCCGTGGCGAAGACCGGTCTCACGGCGGGCGTGCACAACGAGGACGACGAGTCGGTGCGCGCCGGCATCGCCCGCACCAAGGCGGCCGGCATCACGGACTGGCGCGCCCACGGGCTCTCGCGCCCGCCGCTGACCGAGCTCCTCGCCATGGCGCAGATCTACGAGACCGGTGCGGCCACCGGGTGCCCGGCGCACGTGGTGCACTGCTCGCTCGCCCGCGGCTACGATCTCGCGGCGAGCTACCGCGCGCAAGGCTTCGCGGCCACCGCCGAGTGCCTGATCCACTATCTCGTCCTGGCCGAGGAGGAGGACATGCCCCGCCTCGGCGGGCGCGGCAAGGCGAACCCGCCGATCCGCTCCGCCGCCGAGCGCGAGGGGCTCTGGCGGCAGGTGGCGGCGGGGAACGTCTGGCTCGTCTCCACCGACCACGTCTCCTGGTCGCTCGATCGCAAGACGCACGAGAACATGTTCGACAACGCGTCCGGCGTGCCCGGGCTCGAGGCGCTGGTGCCGGCCTTCGTCGCCGGCGCGCTGGCGCGCGGCGTGCCGCTCGGCTGGGCGGCGCGGCTGATGGCGCAGAACCCGGCGCGGCACTTCCGCATCGACCGGGTCAAGGGCGCGTTGACGCCGGGGCGCGACGCCGACATCTGCGTGCTCACCCCCGAGCCGATCGTCTTCGACGCATCGAAGAGCGGCCACAACGTGATCGGCTGGTCGCCCTACGACGGGCTGACCTTCCCCTGGCGCGTGGCGGCGACGTGGTCGCGCGGCACGCGGGTCTTCGACGGCACGCACGTCGCCGAGCCCGGCCGCGGGCGCTTCGTGCGCCCGCCCCTCACCCACATCCTCGCAGACCAGAGCGCATGAAGCCGAACCTCCCCGTCGATCCCGCCCGCATCGCCGCCGACATCGACGGCCTCGCCGCCCTCACCGAGCCGGACCGCCCCTGGACGCGCCGTGCCTTCGGGCCGATGTTCCTCGAAGGGCGCGCCTTCCTGGAGGCGCGCATGCGCGAGGCCGGGCTCGAGACCCGCATCGACGCCGCCGGCAACCTCCTCGGCCGCCGCGCCGGCGCGAAGCCCGGCCTCGGCGTCATCATGGTCGGCTCGCATTCGGACACGGTCCCCTCCGGCGGGCGCTTCGACGGGATCGCCGGCGTCGCCGCCGGGCTCGAGGTGGCCCGCGCGCTCGCGGCGGCGGGGGTGACGCTCGACCACGATCTCGAGGTCGTCGACTTCCTCGGCGAGGAGGTCACCGTCTTCGGCGTCTCCTGCGTCGGCTCGCGCGGCATGGCGGGGCTCGTGCCCGAGGCGTGGCTCGCGCGCCGCGACGCCGACGGGCGCGCCTTGCCCGAGGGCCTCGCCATGGTCGGCGGCGATGCCGCCCGGCTCGGCGAGGCGGTGCGGGCGGACGTGAAGGCCTTCCTGGAGCTGCACATCGAGCAGGGTCCGGTGCTCGAGGCGGAGCGCGTCGACATCGGCGTCGTCTCGGCCATCGCCGGCATCACGCGGCTCGAGATCGTGGTCGAGGGCCGCGCCGACCACGCCGGCACGACGCCGATGGGGTCGCGCGCCGACGCCCTCGTCGCCGCCGCGCGGATCGTCGAGGACGTGCGCGCGCTCGCCCGCGGCCTCGCCGCGGGGCCGGAGCACTTCGCGGCCACCGTGGGCGAGTTCGCGATCGAGCCCGGGGCGGCCAACATCGTGCCCTCGCGGGCGCGCATGCTGATCGACGCGCGCGCCGAGAACCGGGCGACGATGGAGATGTTCTGCACCCGCGTCGCCGGCATCGCCGCGGAGGCGGCGGCGGCGGAGGGCGTCGCCATCGCGGCGCCGACGCGGGTCTCGGACGCGATGCCGACGCGCCTCGACCCGCTCGTGACCGAGACGCTCGGCGCCGCCTGCGACGCGGTCGGCGCCTCGCGCCGCCCGATGGCATCCGGCGCCGGGCACGACACCGGCTGGATGGCACGCATAGCGAAGGCGGGAATGATCTTCGTCCCCTGCGCCGGCGGGCGCTCGCACGCGCCGGAGGAATCGGCCGAGATCGCCGACATCGCGCTCGGCGCCGCCGTTCTCACCGAGGCGGTGATCCGCCTCGATAGAAGCCTCCAGGAGGGCTGACGCCATGGGACGCATTCTCGGCGAGAAGGACGTCGAGGCCGCCGTGAAGGGCGGCTCGGTCTACGCCGCCGGCGGCGGCGGATGGGCCGATCACGGCCGGATGCTGGGCCATGCCGCGGTCTCGATCGGCAAGCCCGAGCTCGTCTCCATCGACGAGCTCGACGCCGACGCCTGGGTGGCCACCGCCGCCGCCATCGGCGCACCGGCCTCGACCACGCCCTGGGAGATGCGCGGCGTCGACTACGTCAAGGCGGTCCAGCTCCTGCAGGAGGCGCTCGGCGCGCCGATCGCGGGGCTGATCGTCGGCCAGAACGGCCGCTCCTCGACCCTCAACGCCTGGCTCCCCTCCGCCATCCTCGGCACCAAGGTGGTGGACGCCGTGGGCGACGTGCGCGCGCACCCGACCGGAGACATGGGCTCGATCGGGCTCGCAGGGAGCCCCGAGCCGATGATCCAGACGGCGGTGGGCGGCAACCGCACCGAGAACCGCTACATCGAGCTCGTCGTGCGCGGGGCCACCGCCAAGGTCTCGCCGATCCTGCGCACGGCCGCCGATCAGTCGGGCGGCTTCATCGCGTCCGCCCGCAACCCCGTGCGGGCGTCCTACGTACGCGCCAAGGCGGCGCTCGGCGGGATCTCGCTCGCGCTGAGGCTGGGGGAGGCGATCATCGCCGCCGAGCGCAAGGGCGGCACGGCCGTGATCGACGCCATCGTCGAGACGACCAAGGGCGCGCTCATCGCGCGCGGCGCGATCACGCGAAAGGCGGTGACCTACACGAGCGAGGCCTTCGACATCGGCACCGTCACCGTCGGCGCCGGGGACGACGCGCGCGTGCTCCACGTGATGAACGAGTACATGGCGGTCGAGGACATGGGCGGCACGCGCCTCGCGACGTTCCCCGACGTGATCACCACCCTCGACCCTACGGGCGAGCCGCTCTCGGTGGGGCAGCTCCGGGAGGGCATGGAGGTCGTCGTGCTGCGGGTGCCCAAGAGCGTCATCCCGCTGGCGTCGAGCGTGCTCGACCCGTCGGTCTACCCCGCCGTGGAGAAGGCGATGGGGATCGCCGTCGCGTCCTATGCGCTCGACGGGCGGTGAGGCGGCGGGAGGCGGGGCGCCGTCACGCCGTCTCCGCCAGCAGCCACTCCCGGAAGGCGGCGACCGCCGGCAGCGCCGCCTTCTCCTCCGGATAGACCAGCCAATAGGCCTCCCGCGAGCGGGACGGCCGGTCGAAGGGGATCACCAGCACGCCGGCGCGCAGCTCGTCCTCGACGAGGAAGCGCGGCACGATGGCGAGGCCGAGCCCGGCGACCGCCGCCTGCGCCACCATGGCGAATTGCTCGAAGCGCGGGCCCGGTGTCGCCCGCGCCGGGTCGAGCCCCGCTTCGCCGAGCCATTGCTCCCAGGCGCGCGGGCGCGTCGCCTGCTGGAGGAGCGGCACGCGCAGCACGTCGGCGGGCTCGACGAGGCGGTGGCGCGAGACGAGCGCCGGGCTCGCCACCGGCACGATCTCCTCCCCCATCAGCCGGTGCAGCTTCGCGCCGGGCCAGATCGGCTCGCCGAAATGGATCGCGGCGTCGTGGCCCTCGCGGGCGAAGTCGAAGGGGCGCACGCGGGTGGCGAAGTTGATGGTGACGCCGGGATGCGCCTCGGTGAAGCGCGGCAGGCGCGGGATCAGCCAGCGCGTGCCGAAGGTCGGCAGGATGGCGAGGTCGAGCACGCCGCCGGCGCCGCGGAAGGCCATCACGTTGAGCGTCGCCGCCGAGAGCCCGCGCAGCGCCCCACGCACCTCCGCGGCGTAGGCCGCGCCGGCGGCGGTGAGCGTCACGCGCTGGCGCACGCGCTCGAACAGCTTGACCCCGATCTGCGCCTCCAGCCCCGCCACCTGCCGGCTCACCGCGCCCTGCGTCAGCGCCAGCTCCTCCGCCGCGCGGGTGAAGCTGAGATGGCGCGCCGCCGCCTCGAAGGCCGCGAGCGCCCCGAGCGAGGGCAGGTGCGAGGCGAGATGCGGGCGGGTGGCGGTGACGGTCTCGGTCATGCGTGTTCCTCATGAAGTCGTGAGAACATATCGGTTGCGCGCGCGACCGAAAAGGCCGATCCTTCCGCCCGTTTTCGATGATGAGGTCATGATGACGGAACTCGCCCCCGCGCGCCCCCGGGCGCTCGCGATCCTGGAGCGGCTCGGCGTCTCGCCGGACGCCTTCGCCGACGGCGGCCTCGTCGCGCGCTCGCCGATCACCGGGGAGACGCTCGCCTCCGTGCGCGAGACGACGCCGGCGCAAGCGGGCGAGATCATCGGCCGGGCGCATGAGGCCTTCCTCGCCTGGCGCGAGGTCCCGGCCCCGCGCCGCGGCGAGCTGGTGCGGCTTCTCGGCGAGGAGCTGCGCGCCGCCAAGGACGACCTCGGCATGCTGGTGACGCTCGAGGCCGGCAAGATCGTCTCGGAGGGCCTCGGCGAGGTCCAGGAGATGATCGACATCTGCGACTTCGCGGTGGGCCTCTCGCGCCAGCTCTACGGCCTGTCGGTCGCCACCGAGCGCCGGCACCACCGCATGGCCGAGACCTGGCATCCGCTGGGCGTGTGCGGCGTGATCTCCGCCTTCAACTTCCCCGTCGCCGTGTGGTCCTGGAACGCGGCGCTCGCCTTCGTCTGCGGCGATCCCGTGGTGTGGAAGCCCTCCGAGAAGACGCCGCTCACCGCGCTCGCGGTCGACGCGATCCTGAAGCGCGCCGTCGCCCGCTTCGGGGAGGACGCGCCCGACGGCCTGCACGCCGTGCTGATCGGCGCCCGCGAGGTCGGCGAGGTCCTCGTCGACGATCATCGCGTGCCGGTGGTCTCGGCGACCGGCTCGACCCGCATGGGGCGCGAGGTCGGCCCGCGGCTCGCCGGGCGCTTCGCCCGCGCCATCCTCGAGCTCGGCGGCAACAACGCGGCCATCGTCGCCCCCTCCGCCGATCTCGACCTGACGCTGCGCGCCGTCGCCTTCTCGGCGATGGGCACGGCCGGCCAGCGCTGCACGACGCTGCGCCGGCTCATCGTCCACGAGAGCGTCTACGACGCGCTGGTGCCCAAGCTCGCCCAGGTCTACGGCTCGGTCGCCATCGGCGATCCGCGGGCGGACGGCACGCTCGTCGGGCCGCTCGTCGACGCCGACGCGCTCGCGGCCATGGACCGCGCGCTCGAGGAGGCCCGCGGGCTCGGCGCCACGGTCCACGGCGGCGGGCGCGCCTCCGTTCCCGGCGAGGGCGTCTACGCCCGCCCGGCGCTCGTCGAGATGCCGCGCCAGGAGGGGCCGATGCTGCGCGAGACCTTCGCGCCGATCCTCTACGTGACGAAGTACGCCGGCTTCGAGGAGGCGATCGCGCTCCACAACGGGGTGGGCGCGGGCCTGTCCTCGTCGATCTTCACGCTCGACATGCGCGAGGCCGAGCGCTTCCTCTCGGACGCGGGCTCGGATTGCGGCATCGCCAACGTCAACATCGGCCCTTCGGGCGCCGAGATCGGCGGCGCCTTCGGCGGCGAGAAGGAGACCGGCGGCGGCCGCGAGGCGGGCTCCGACGCCTGGAAGGCCTACATGCGCCGCGCCACCAACACCGTGAACTTCGGCACCACGCTGCCCCTGGCGCAGGGCGTGAAGTTCGACATCGACGCCTGATCTCCGACGAGGACCGACCCGGCATGACCGCTCTCGCCAATCCCCCCTCGACCCCCGCCAAGGACGCCCCGAACCCCGGTGCCTTCGCCTGGGAGGATCCCTTCCTCCTCGAGGACCAGCTCTCCGACGAGGAGCGCATGATCCGCGACGCGGCGCGGGCGTTCGCGCAGGCGGAACTCGCGCCGCGGGTGATCGAGGCCTATCGCGAGGAGAAGACGGACCGCGCGATCTTCTCGAAGATGGGCGAGACGGGGCTGCTCGGCGTCACGCTGCCGGAGGAGTACGGCTGCGCCGGTGCGAGCTACGTCGCCTACGGCCTCGTGGCGCGGGAGATCGAGCGGGTGGATTCCGGCTACCGCTCGATGATGAGCGTGCAATCCTCCCTCGTCATGTACCCGATCTACGCCTACGGCGACGAGAGCCAGCGCCGAAAGTACCTGCCCAAGCTCGCCTCCGGCGAGTGGGTCGGCTGCTTCGGCCTGACCGAGCCCGACGCCGGCTCGGACCCCGCTGGCATGAAGACCGTCGCGAAGAAGACCGCCGGCGGCTACGTGCTGAACGGCGCCAAGATGTGGATCTCGAACTCGCCCATCGCCGACGTCTTCGTCGTCTGGGCGAAGTCCGAGGCGCACGGGGGCGCGATTCGCGGCTTCGTGCTCGAGAAGGGCATGAAGGGCCTCTCCGCCCCCAAGATCGGCGGCAAGCTCAGCTTGCGCGCCTCGATCACCGGCGAGATCGTGATGGACGGCGTCGAGGTGGGCGAGGACGCGCTGCTGCCCAACGTGTCCGGCCTGAAGGGTCCCTTCGGCTGCCTCAACCGCGCCCGCTACGGCATTTCCTGGGGCGTGATGGGCGCCGCCGAGGATTGCTGGCACCGCGCACGCGGCTACACGCTCGAGCGCGTCCAGTTCGGCCGCCCGCTGGCGCAGACGCAGCTCGTCCAGAAGAAGCTCGCCGACATGCAGACCGAGATCGCGCTCGGCCTCCAGGGCTCCCTGCGCGTCGGGCGCCTGTTCGACGAGGGCCGCGCCGCGCCGGAGATGATCTCGCTCGTCAAGCGCAACAATTGCGGCAAGGCGCTCGACATCGCCCGGGTCGCCCGAGACATGCACGGCGGCAACGGCATCATGGAGGAGTACCACGTGATGCGCCACGCCGCGAACCTCGAGACGGTGAACACCTACGAGGGCACCCACGACGTGCACGCGCTGATCCTCGGCCGAGCGCAGACGGGGCTGCAGGCGTTCTTCTGAGGGGCGGCGCGGATGGGGCGCGCGCTCCGCGCGGGATGCGTGTACTTCGGCCTCGTCTTCGTGGCCGGCTTCGCGCTGGGCACGGTTCGCGCGTTCTGGCTGACGCCTGCGCTCGGCCACGTGGGCGCGGTGGTCGTCGAGCTGCCGGTGATCATCGCGATCTCGGCGATCGCGGCGCGCTGGAGCGTGCGCCGCCTCGCCGTCCCCGGCGGGGTCGCGCCGCGCGCGGCGATGGGCACGCTCGCCTTCGCGCTGCTGATGGCGGCCGAGCTCGCGCTCTCGGTCTTCCTGTTCGACCGCACGCCGGCGGAGCATTGGGACACGTACGGGCGGCTCGCGGCGCAGCTGGGGCTGGTGGGGCAGGTGGTGTACGGGCTGCTGCCGCTGTTCGTGGCGCGGGGGAGAGGCTGACGTGAGCGCGCGCGGGTTGTCGAACAGAACAGGAAAATACACCTTGCGTCGAAATCCGACCGATACTAACCTCTGCTTCGTACATGGGGGGGAGCGGCAATGGTCGAGAGCGTACGGATCGAAACGCCACTCATCGAACTCGAGCGGCGAGACGAGCCGTTCCGCCGCGAGCACCGGCGCGACACGTTGCGCGCCCGGGGCGGCCGCCCGCTGCTGCGTCGAATCCTCGGCCCCGACGGCGTCGTCCGCACCCGCCTCGCGCGGTCGGTGGTCCTCGACGCGATCCGGATGTCGGGCGCGCGATGAAGCCCGCCGCCGCTCACACGCTGGAGCCGACCTATTCCACGGCGTTCGAGCGTCTCGTGGAGGGCGACGGCATTCCGCCGAACGAGGATCTGGTGGAGCTTCTGGCCTACGCTTTCTACAAGCGGGACAAGCGCGAGCTCATCATCTCGGAGCGGGCCACTCCGGATCAGCTTCGGGGGTATCACGCCATCCTGACGCCGAGCGTCCGGGCGCGGTACCGCGAGCACGCGCTCATGCGCCTCGAGGACTATGGCGAGCGGGCGATCGAGCATGCGCGCCCCGAGATCGAGGAATGGACGCGCAAGGCGGAGATCCTCGCGGCGCGGGACCGAATCATCGAGGCCGTGCATGCCAGCACGTCGTGGCGCACCATCGTTCTGTGGAACGTCGTCGCCTGGCTGCTCACGCTGACCATCACCTTTCTCGTGGCGCTCGGGTTCGGTGCGGTCACCATCACGATCGACCCCGGCTGAGCCGGTTGCTCCTCGCCGCGCGAGGAGCACTGCGATGAAACCCCTCTCCGGCATCAAGGTCCTCGAGCTCGCGCGCATCCTCGCGGGGCCGTGGACGGGGCAGCTCCTCGCCGATCTCGGCGCGGACGTGGTCAAGGTCGAGCGGCCCGGGGAGGGCGACGACACCCGCGGCTGGGGGCCGCCCTTCGTGGAGGGGGCCGACGGCACGCCGCACGCGGCGGCCTATTTCCACGCGGCGAACCGCGGCAAGCGCTCTTTGGCGGTGGACTTCACCACGCCGCAGGGGCAGGAGACCGTGCGCCGGCTCGCGGCGCACGCCGACGTCGTGATCGAGAACTTCAAGGTCGGCGGGCTCGTGAAGTACGGGCTCGACGCGGCGAGCCTGCGGGCGCGGAACCCGCGCCTCGTCGTGTGCTCGATCACCGGTTTCGGCCAGGACGGGCCCTACGCGCACCGCGCCGGATACGACTTCATGATCCAGGGCATGGGCGGGATCATGGACCTCACCGGCGCGCCCGACGGCGAGCCGCAGAAGATCGGCGTCGCCTTCGCGGACGTCTTCACCGGTGTCTACGCCACGGTGGGCATCCTCGCGGCGCTGCGCCGGCGGGAGCTGACCGGGGAGGGCGGACACGTCGACATGGCGCTCCTCGACACCCAGGTGAGCGTGCTGGCCAACCAGGCGATGAACCACCTGGTCTCCGGCGGGGTGCCCACGCGCATGGGCAACGCGCATCCCAACATCGTGCCCTACCAGGTCTTCCCGGTCGCGGACGGCCACGCGATCATCGCGGTCGGGAACGACGGGCAGTATCGCCGCCTGTGTGCGCTCCTCGCCGACCCGGCGCTCGGCGAGGACCCGCGCTTCCTGACGAACCGCGACCGGGTGGCGAACCGCACCGTGCTGATCGCGCTCCTGTCGGGCCTCACCGCACGCACGACCCGCGCCGACCTGCTCGCCGCCTGCGAGGCCGCGGGCGTCCCCGCCGGGCCCATCAACACCGTCGCCGACGTCTTCGTCGACCCTCAGGTGATCGCCCGCGCCATGCGCCTCGACCTCGAGGCGCCCGACGTCGCCGGCGGCAGCGTCCCCTCCGTGCGCTCCCCGATCGTGCTCGACGGCGAGCCCCAGGCGGCCGAGCGTGCCTCTCCGGGGCTCGGCGCGCACACGCGCGAGGTGCTGTCCGATCCGGCGTGGGGAGGCGGGGGATGAGAGCCGCCGGTCACGCCGTTCCTCGCCGGCTTCATGTGCGCCGAAGCCGGAGACGGATGGGGCGCGGCGCGAAGCGACGCGTTCCGCGAAGCGGAAGCCTCGGTGTCCGCCATCCGCCGTCGCGGTTCGGCTTCGCCGAACGCGCGTGCCGCGCGCCCCATCCGTCGCGGCGCTGCGCGCCGAGCCACCTTCCCCTACAGGGAAGGGGAAGGGCGGCCGGCCTGTCGTGCACCGCCGCGGAGCGAGGCACGCGCAACACCGCCCCCGGCTCGCTCCGCTCGCCGTTCCCGCCCCGATGGGGCGGGAGCGCGCCGGCACCGTTCGAACCCCGCTTCGGAGTGACCCCATGACCATTCATCCCCTCCGCACCGGCGGGCGGATCCTCGTCGATCAGCTGCGGGTCCACGGCGCCTCCCACGCCTTCTGCGTGCCCGGCGAGAGCTACCTCGCGGTGCTCGATGCGCTCCACGACGCGGACGTCGCGCTCACCGTCTGCCGGCAGGAGGGCGGCGCCGCGATGATGGCCGAGGCGCACGGCAAGCTCACCGGCAGGCCGGGGATCTGCCTCGTCACCCGCGGGCCGGGCGCCACCAACGCCGCGCCGGGGCTGCACATCGCCCGCCAGGATTCGACGCCGATGATCCTCTTCGTCGGACAGGTCGCGCGGGAGACGAGGGAGCGCGAGGCCTTCCAGGAGCTCGACTACCGCGCCGTGTTCGGCACGATCGCCAAGTGGGCGACCGAGATCGACGATCCCGTCCGCATCCCGGAGATCGTCTCGCGCGCCTTCCACGTCGCCACGTCCGGCCGACCCGGCCCCGTGGTGATCGCGCTGCCGGAGGACGTGCTGACCGAGGAGGCCGCCGTCGCCGACGCGCCGCCCTTCGCACCCGTCGAGACGCATCCCGGCCTCGCGCAGATGGCCGAGCTGCAGAAGCTGCTCTGGGCGGCGAAGCGGCCGGTCGCGCTCGTCGGTGGCTCGCGCTGGAGCGAGGCGGCGGTGGCGCGGTTCACCCGGTTCGCCGAGCGTTTCGCGCTCCCCGTCGCCTGCACCTTCCGCCGGCAGATGCTGTTTGCGCACGATCACCCCTGCTACGCCGGAGATCTCGGGCTCGGCGTCAACCCGAAGCTGCTCGCGCGCATCCGCGAGGCGGACCTCGTGCTGGCGGTCGGCGGGCGGCTGTCGGAGATCCCGAGCCAGTCCTACGCGCTCTTCGGCATCCCCGATCCCGGCGTCGATCTCGTCCACGTCCATCCGGATCCGGAGGAGCTCGGGCGTGTCTACCGCCCGCGTCTGGCGATCAACGCCGCGCCGACCGCCTTCACCGCGGCGCTCGAGGGCGTCCAGCCGCCCGGCACGATCCCCTGGGCCGGCGCGGCGGAGGAGGCGCACGCCGCCTACCGCGCATGGTCGGACCCGCGCGCCATCACGCATCCCGGCGACCTGCAGATGGGCGCCGTGATGGCGCATTTCGCCGAGGAGCTGCCGGCGGACGCGATCCTGTGCAACGGCGCGGGCAACTACGCCACCTGGGTCCACCGCTTCCACCGGTTCCGGCGCTGGGGCACGCAGCTCGCGCCGACCTCGGGCTCGATGGGCTACGGCGTGCCCGCCGCGGTCGCGGCCAAGCGTCTCCATCCCGGTCGCACGGTCGTCGCCTTCGCCGGCGACGGCTGCTTCCTGATGAACGGCCAGGAATTCGCCACCGCCGTGCAATACGACCTGCCGATCGTCGTCGTCGTCGTCGACAACGGCATGTACGGCACGATCCGCATGCACCAGGAACGGGAATACCCCGGCCGGGTGACCGCGACGGCCCTGAGGAACCCCGACTTCGCCGCCTACGCCCGCGCCTTCGGCGGCCACGGCGAGACGGTGACGCGTACCGCGGACTTCGCCCCCGCCCTCGCGCGGGCGATGGCGTCGGGCCTGCCCGCGATCCTGCATCTCCTCATCGATCCGGAGACGATCACCCCGACCGCGACGCTCGCGGGGCTGCGCGCGGCGGCGCTGGCGAAGCGAGGGTGAGGGGTGCCGCGTCGTCGCGGCGCCATCCTGCCGCTTGACGCGGGGGCCGCGGGCGGGACAATGCCCGCCCGCGAAGAGGAGTCCCGATGCCGAACGCCCCGCCCCGCCCCCAGCGCGCGCCCCGCGTGGGCCTGTTCGTCACCTGCCTCGTCGACCTGATGCGCCCCTCCGTCGGCTTCGCCGCGGTGAAGCTGCTCGAGGACGCGGGCTGCATCGTCGAGGTGCCCGCGCAGACCTGCTGCGGCCAGCCCGCCTTCAACTCGGGGGACCGCGCCACCGCACGCGCGCTCGCCGAGCGGACGATCCGCGAGTTCTCCCGCTTCGACTTCGTGGTCGCGCCCTCCGGCTCGTGCGCCGGGCAGATCAGGGCGCATTATCCCGAGCTGTTCTCCGACGACCCGAACTGGGCGCCCAAGGCGCACGCGCTCGCGGCGAAGACGCACGAACTCGTCTCCTTCCTCACCGACGTGCTCGGCGTCACCCGGGTCGACGCCACCTTCGACGGGGCGGTGACCTATCACGACAGCTGCGCGGGCCTGCGCGAGCTCGGGGTCCAGGCGCAGCCGCGCCGGCTGCTGGCGAGCGTCGACGGGCTCGAGCTCGTGGAGATGGCCGACACCGACGTCTGCTGCGGCTTCGGCGGCACCTTCGCCGTGAAGTACGGCGAGATCTCCTCGGCCATCGTCGAGCAGAAGACGAAGAACATCGTCGCGTCCGGCGCGCCGACGCTTCTCGCGGGCGACCTCGGATGCCTGATGAACATGGCCGGCAAGCTGCAGCGCGAAGGGCGTGACGTGAAGGTGCGCCACGTCGCCGAGGTGCTCGCCGGCATGACCGACGAGCCGGCGATCGGAGAGGCGTGAGCGGGCGGGCCGGTCCCGCGCCAGCGCGCGTCCCCCGTCAGCGCGCCTGCGTGGCGAAGCCCGCGCGCTGCGTGGCCTGGCCGCCGACCGCGCCGAAATGGCCCTCCGAATCGCCGAGCCTGAGCGAGGGCTGGCAGTCCGGCGTGCAGGAATAGCTCTCGCGGTCGAGGCCGCGCTGGACGACGACGACCGAATCCTCGAGCGGCGCCTGGACGCTGACCATGCTCTCGGCGAGCAGCAGGCCCTGCGCGTCGAGCGCGATCAGGTTCGTCGCGCCGTAGGCCTTGCCGGTGACGACGAGGATACCGTTGCGCTGCACCGTCACGTCTGCGATGAACGGATTGCCGACGATCACCGTCTGCGTCCGCTCGGGGAGGCGGATCACCTTGGCGTGGTCGAGGAAGACGGTGAGCACGTCGCGCGGGCCCGAGGCGGGCGGCGCATCGGGCTGCCGGGCGTCGACGGCGGGCGTCGCCGCGGCGGGCGCGCGGCGTTCCTCGCCGGGACGCGTGACGGCGACGATGCGCGGCGCGGCGATGCCCGGCGCGATGCCCGGCGCGTCCGGGCGTTCCACCCGCGGGCGGTCGATCTCGTCGGCGACGATCTCCTCCTCCTCCTGCGCGCCGGCGTCGGGCACGAGGAGCGCGCCCAGGCCGATGCCGAGGGCGATCACGGCCGCGAGTGCCGGGGCGATGGCGCGGACGGGGCGGATGCGCATGGTCCAGGTCTCTTCCTGCGACGCCGGTCGGCTACCGGCGGATGAAAGGCTAGCACGCCCGCAAGGACAGCCGAAAATGGTGAACAATCGCCTAATCCGGCCGGAACGACTTGTCGCGAAGCCGCGATGTTCCTCGCCGGACGCGTCCCGCTACCCCGCCGCGCCTGGACGCGCCCCGCTTCGTGACAGAATAGGTGGAATGAATACACGCGTGTGAACGCGCTTTCACCACTTTCTACTATCTCGGTCTCATCACGGCACATCTTTTTCGGCCATTGACGCAAAACATGGCGGCTCAGAAAAGATTAACCATCGGAAACACACTGGCGGGATCTTTGGGAATGCTTGATCGGCTTAACCCGCTGGCAAGAGGTGCCGCGTAGGGTGCCCTCATCGCCGCTCGGCACCAGAAGCGAGACAGCCGGGGCGGGCGTCGAAGCACAGTCGTACAGGAGCACACCATGACCAATCTTCTCGAGCGCTTCGTCAAGGACGAGTCCGGCGCCACCGCCATCGAGTACGCCCTCATCGCCGCCGTGATGGCGGTCCTGCTGCTCGCCGTGTTCAACCTCATCGAGACCCCGATGAACGACGCGTTCCAGACGATCGCGGATCAGCTCGACAACGCCGGCGGCGCCGCGACGATCGGCGACTGATCGCCGACCAGCCTCGGCGCCGCGCCCTGCGCGCGGAGCCGGATGTCTTCCGCGGCCGAGCCCGTTCTCGGCCAGCCGACCAGGGAGCCCGCGCCATGCCGTCATCGTCGAAGATCGGCGCGCGCGCGGGCTTCCTCGCCGACGAGCGCGGCGCCACCGCGATCGAGTACGCGCTGATCGCCGCGGTCATGGCCATGATCATGCTCGCGACGCTGTCGCTGCTCGATGACCCGCTGAACGTCGCCTTCCAGACGATCGCCGACACCCTCGAGGATTCGGCGCAGAACATGACTCTCATCGAGTAGCGCGAGGCCACCTCCCGTGTCGCAGCAGATCGCCCTCGCCCTCCTCGCCGGATTCGTAGGCCTCCTGTGCGCCGCCGCGCTGAGCGACGCGCGCACGATGCGCATCCCCAATTCCATCAGCGTCCTCCTCGTCGCGGCGTTCGTGCCCTTCGCACCGCTCGCGGGGATGGAGCTCGCGCAGATCGGGCTGCACCTCGGCGTCGGGCTCGCTGTCCTCGCCGGTACCTTCGCGCTGTTCGCGCTGCGCCTCGTCGGCGGGGGCGACGCGAAGCTGATCGCCGCGGCCGCCGTGTGGTTCGGCGCATCCGACGTGGGCGGTTTCCTCTTCGCGACCGCGATGGCCGGCGGCGTCCTCACCCTCGCCATCGTCGCCCTGCGGGCCGCCCCGATCCCGGCGGCGGCGGGCGGCTGGCCGTGGCTCGCACGCCTGCGCAGCAAGGAGGTCGGCGTTCCCTACGGCATCGCCATCGCCGCCGGCGCCTTCGTGGCGCTGCCGCAGAGCGCCGCCTGGCGCCTCGCCCTGGGCGCCTGATCGGGAGCCGCCCGCCCGGAACGCGCAGCCCTCGAAAAGTTCCCTTAACCATAATTTGACGATTCGCTGGTGACATCCGACGCACGAGACCCTCCGTAGCGTCGGGACGTCGAACCATGAAGCGAGCACAACTGGCAGTCTTAGGACTCGCATTGGCGGCCGGCGCGGGCGCGATGCTGCTGATGCGTGGCGACCCACCGCCTCCGCCGCAGGTGCAGGTCGTCGAGGCGCCGCGCGTCGCGACCACGGCGATCCTCGTCGCCGCCGCCCCGATCCCGATGGGCCAGACCCTCTCGGAGCGGGACCTGCGCTGGCAGGACTGGCCGGCCAACGCCGTTCCCGAAGGCCTGATCACGCGCGACGACGGCATGGACCTCGCCGCCGGGGCGATGGCGCGCCAGGGCATCCTCGCCGGAGAGCCGATCCGGCCGGAGCGGCTCATCCGCGCCGACGCCGGCGGCTTCATGTCGGCGATCCTCCCCGCGGGCATGCGCGCCGTCTCGATCTCGATCGATTCGCGCGGGTCGAGTTCGGCGGGCGGGTTCGTCCTGCCCAACGACCGGGTCGACATCATCCGCACCTTCCGAAACGAGAGCGCCTCCCAGCAGGGCGGCGGCGACGTGCTGGTGTCGGAGACGATCCTGCGCAACGTGCGCATCCTCGCCATCGGCAAGAACGTGCAGGTCGACGAGCAGGGCAACTCCTTCGTCGACGGCGAGCACGCGACCCTCGAGCTGACGCCGAGCCAGGCGGAGGCGATCACGCTGGCGCAGCGCACGGGCCAGCTCTCGCTCGCCCTGCGCAGCCTCGCCGACGCCGCGCCGACCGCGGTGGCGCAGGAGGAGGAGATCGTCGAGGAGCAGCTCGGCAGCCTCGACATCGTGCGCTTCGGCGTCTCCATGCCGACCCCGATCCGGTGAGGAGAGGCAGGATGACCCGCGCCCCGGCCGACAACGTGCCCGCCCAGACCATCTCGATCCGCCCGTGTGCGGCCCGCCGGGCCGGCCTCCTCGGCGTCGCCTCGGCGCTCGCGCTCGCGGCGACGCTCCTCGCCGGCGCGCCCCCCGCGGCCGCCGTCGACTGGAACCCCGACGCCCCGGGCGCGCGCGTGGCGCACGCGCCCTCGGCGCCGATCGTCCGCATCGCCCCGGGCGAGGGCGCGATCTCCCGGCGCGTCGACGTCGCGGTCGGCAAGTCGGTGATCGTCGAGCTGCCGGCGGACGCCCGCGAGGTCTTCGTCGCCAACCCGGCGGTGGCGAACGCCGTCGTGCGCTCGGCCCGCAAGATCTTCCTCATCGGCCAGGCGCCGGGCGCGACGTCGGTCTTCGCGTTCGACGCCGAGGGCCGGCAGATCGCCTCGCTCGACGTCGACGTGGGTCGCGACCTCCAGGCTCTGCGCCAGACCCTGCGCGGCTCGATCCCCTCCGGGCGGATCGACGTGCAGGCGGCGGGCGATTCGATCCTGCTCACGGGCCAGGTCGATTCGAACCTCGACGCCCAGCGCGCCGTCGACATCGCCAACGCCTTCGTGGGCGCGAGCGCGGGCACGGCCGGCGCCGTCGTCAACTCGCTCACGGTGGGCGGCGAGGACCAGGTGATGCTGCGCGTCACCGTCGTCGAGGTCGAGCGCTCGGTGCTCAAGCGCTTCGGCATCGACACGACGGCGGGATGGGCCCCCACCCCGATCCCCGTCGACCAGGGCATCAACCTCGCGACGACCGGCGCGAGCGGCACCGTGAGGGCCGGGCTCCAGGCCGGCGGCTTCAGCCTGCAGGCGACGCTCAACGCCTTCGAGAGCGCGGGCCTGCTGCGCGTGCTCGCCGAGCCGACGCTCGTCGCGATCTCCGGCGAGACGGCGGACTTCCAGGCCGGCGGCGAGATCCCCATCCGCACCTGCTCGGGCACCGGCGCGGACCGGACCTGCGCCATCGAGCTGCTCGACTTCGGCGTGAACCTCTCCTTCACGCCGGTCGTGCTGTCGAGCGGGCGCATCTCGCTGCAGGTCGCGACGCGGGTGCGCGAGCTGGACGGTGGCAACTCGATCCAGATCGACGGCGCCACCTATCCCGGCTTCAAGACCCGCGAATCGGCGACGAGCCTCGAGCTCGCCTCCGGCTCGACCATCATGACCGCGGGCCTCATCTCCTCGCGCGTCGACCGGCGGGTGTCGGGCATGCCGGGGCTGCTCAACCTGCCGATCATCGGCACGCTGTTCCGCTCCCAGGCCTACGACCGCCGCGAGACCGAGCTGATGATCCTGGTCACGCCGCTCATCGCCCAGGCGATGGAGCCCTCCGAGGTGGCGCGCCCGGACGACGGCTTCGTCGACGCCTACGACCCGCAGGCCATCCTGCTCGGGCGGCTCAACCGGCTCTACGGCACCGTCGAGGCGGCCGACCCGATCGGCCTGCGCGGCACCTTCGGATTCATCGCGGACTGACCGGGTCCTCGCCCCGCGAGAGGACGCCCCACCACAGGACGACGACGAGAGATGGCCCGCATGACTTCCGCCACCCCCCGGCCCCGCACCGGCAGGATCGCCCGCCTCGCGCTCGCGGCGGGGCTCGCCGCGATGCTCGGCGCCTGCGCCGATCGCGTGATCCAGACCGGCTCGACGGCCTATCCGCACGACTACCGCGAGCGCCACCCGATCGCGCTCCAGCAGGCGCCGGAGGTGCTCGACGTGATCGTGCGCGGGGTGGGGCTCGATCCGCGCCAGCGCACGGACGTCGCCGCCTTCGCGGAGGGCTATCGCCAGGGCGGCAGCGGGGCGCTGCACGTCCAGGTGCCGCAGGGCGGGGACGAGGTCGGCACCCGCCGCACCCTCGACGCCGTGCGCGCGACGCTGAACGCATCGGGCGTGCCCGCGACCTACCTCTCGGTGACGACCTATCGCCCGGGCGACCCGAGCGTCGCGGCGGCGATCCGGCTGTCCTATCGCGCGCTGCAGGCGCGGGTGCAGAGCCGCTGCGGGCTCTGGCCGCAGGATCTCGGCGTCTCGGACGCCGCCTTCAACCTGCGCAACGAGCCCTACTGGAACCTCGGCTGCGCCATGCAGACGAACGTCGCCGCCCAGACGGCGGACCCGGTCGACCTGATCCGCGGGCGCACGCGCACCCCCGCCGACGTTCAGGCCCGCCTGCCCGACATCCAGGCGGTGCGCCAGGCGACGTCGCCTGCGACGGGCAACGAGTGAGCGTGGACCGCCAGGGAGGAGCCCAGACGATGACCGAGAGCCCGACGCGCGACGACCTGATCCCGCCGGTGCCGCGCATCACGCTGCAGGCCTTCTGCGAGACCGCGGAGGTCGCCGCGGTGCTGGAGGCGGCCGCCGCCGACCGGCGGATGGTGAAGGCGCACGTACGCGTGCAGACCGGCGGCGTCCCGGCCGCCGTCGCCGCGTACTCCCAGGCGCCGACGCCCAACGTCGTGCTGCTCGAGACGCGCATGACCTCGCCGCCGGACTTCCTGGCCCAGCTCGACCAGCTGTCGGAGGTCTGCGACGCGGGCTCCAAGGTGATGGTGCTCGGCCACGTCAACGACGTCGGCTTCTACCGCGAGCTGATCCGGCGCGGGGTGAGCGAGTACCTGATCGCGCCCATCGAGCCGATCGACCTCGTGCGGGCGATCTCGGGCCTCTACGCCACACCCGGCGCGCCGCCGGTCGGGCGCACGGTCGCCGTCATCGGCGCCAAGGGCGGCGTCGGCGCCTCCACGGTGGCGCACAATCTCGGCTGGTCGTTCTCGCGCAAGCTCGCCATGGCGACCGTGATCGTCGACCTCGACATCGCCTTCGGCACCGCCGGCCTCGACTTCAACCAGGACCCGCCGCAGGGCATCGCCGAGGCGATCTTCGCCCCCGACCGGCTCGACGCCAACATGATCGACCGGCTGCTCTCGAAGTGCTCGGACCGGCTGAGCCTCCTCACGGCCCCCGCCGTGCTCGACCGCACCTGCGACCTCACCGAGACCGCCTTCGACCAGATCATCGACATCCTGCGCACCTCGACGCCGGCGATCGTGCTCGACGTGCCCCACGTCTGGACCGCCTGGGCGCGCCGGGTGCTGATCGGCGCCGACGAGGTCGTCGTCGTGGCGGCCCCCGAGCTCGCCTCGCTGCGCAACGCCAAGAACCTCGTGGACCTGCTGCGCCAGGCGCGGCCCAACGACCGCCCGCCGCGGGTCGTGCTCAACCAGGCGAGCCTCGCCAAGCGCCCGGAGATCGCCGCGGCCGATTTCGCCAAGGCGCTCGACGTGACGCTCGCGGCCGCGATCCCCTTCGACGCGCAGCTCTTCGGCACGGCGGCGAACAACGGGCAGATGGTGGCGGAGATCCAGCCCGGATCGAAGCCGGCGGAGGCCTTCGACGAGCTGGCGCAGGCGATCGCCGGGCGCCCCGCCGAGCGTCGGGGCCCGCGCGCGGCGAGCCTGCTCGACCCGCTGCTGTCGAAGATCGTGCGCCGCAAGGTCTCCTGAGGCGTCGCGGCGAACCGGAGAACGAATGAGCATGTTCGGCAAACGATCGACGTCCGGGACCGCGAGCGAGGCCGCCCCCCGCCCGATCCACGCCGCCCCCGCCCCGGCGCCCGCACCCGCGGCGGAGCCCCATCCGAGCCCGGTCCCGGTCCTCTCCGAGACCGGCTACGTCCCCGCGTCCTCGCTCGAGCCGCGCACGATGCACGAGAAGCCGCTCGTGGTGGAGGAGCGGCAGAAGTCGGACAAGTACTACCAGACGAAGAGCATGGTGTTCGGGGCCCTGATCGAGGCCATCGACCTCTCCCAGCTCTCGCGCCTCGACGCCGATTCGGCGCGCGAGGAGATCCGCGACATCGTCAACGAGATCATCGCGCTCAAGAACGTCGTGCTCTCCATCGCCGAGCAGGAGGAGCTGCTCGAGGACATCTGCAACGACGTCCTCGGCTACGGCCCGCTCGAGCCGCTGCTCGCCCGCGACGACATCGCCGACATCATGGTGAACGGCGCCAACAAGGCCTACATCGAGGTCTCCGGCAAGATCCAGCTCACCAACGTGCGCTTCCGCGACAACCAGCAGCTGATGAACATCTGCCAGCGGATCGTCAGCCAGGTGGGCCGGCGCGTCGACGAATCGAGCCCGATCTGCGACGCGCGCCTGCCCGACGGCTCGCGCGTCAACGTCATCGCCCCGCCGTTGGCGCTCGACGGCCCGGCGCTCACCATCCGCAAGTTCAAGAAGGACAAGCTCACCCTCGACCAGATCACGCGCTTCGGCGCGATTTCCCAGCCGGGGGCGGACATCCTCAAGATCATCGGCCGGGTGCGCGCCAACACCGTGATCTCCGGCGGCACGGGCTCGGGCAAGACGACGCTGCTCAACTGCCTGACGAACTACATCGAGCACGACGAGCGCATCATCACCTGCGAGGACGCCGCCGAGCTCCAGCTCCAGCAGCCTCACGTGGTGCGCCTGGAGACGCGCCCGCCCAACCTCGAGGGTCAGGGCCAGATTACCATGCGCGACCTCGTGCGCAACTGCCTGCGCATGCGCCCCGAGCGGATCATCGTCGGCGAGGTGCGCGGGCCGGAGGCGTTCGACCTGCTCCAGGCGATGAACACCGGCCACGACGGCTCGATGGGCACGCTGCACGCCAACTCCCCGCGCGAGTGCCTGTCGCGTATCGAATCGATGATCACGATGGGCGGCTTCGCCCTGCCCTCGCGCACGATCCGCGAGATGATCGTCTCCTCGATCGACGTCATCGTCCAGGCCGCGCGCTTGCGCGACGGCTCGCGCCGGATCACGCACATCACCGAGGTGCTGGGCATGGAGGGCGACGTGATCATCACGCAGGACATCGTCGTCTACGACATCATCGGCGAGGACGCGAACGGGCGCCTGATCGGCCGCCATCGCTCCACCGGGGTCGGGCGGCCGCGCTTCTGGGAGCGCGCGCGCTACTACGGGTGCGAGGCGGCGCTCGCCGCCGCCCTCGACAAGCTCGAGCCGAGCGAAGCCGAATGAGCCGGGGGAACGCGCCATGGACCTGAACGCGATCGCGGTCGCCGTCTTCGCCACCGTCTCGGTGGGCGGCCTCGCCTGGGTCTTCCTCTACCCGCTGCTCTCGGGCGAACGCCGCGCCGAGAAGCGCCAGCAGACGCTCGTCATGCGCACGCCCGAGGCGCGGCTGGAGCGCGTCAACGCCGCCGCACGCCGCGAGCAGATCGCCCAGAGCCTGAAGGATCTCGAGGCGAAGAGCGGCAAGCGCAAGCTCACCCTGGAGCAGCGCCTCACCCAGGCGGGCCTCGACTGGGCCCCGAGGAAGTTCTGGATCGCGAGCGCCGGCTGCGGCCTCGTCCTGGCGCTCCTGACCTTCGTGGGCACGGCCTCGCCCGCGATCGCGCTGCTCGCGGGCTTCGCCGGCGCGCTCGGCGTGCCCCGCTGGACGCTCGGCTACCTGACGCGCAAGCGGATCGCCGGCTTCATCTCCGAGCTGCCCAACGCCATCGACATCATCGTGCGCGGCATCCGCTCGGGCCTGCCGCTCGGCGACTGCATGCGCGAGATCGCCTACAATGCCCAGGAGCCGCTGCGCTCCGAGTTCCGGCTCGTGATGGAATCGCAGTCCGTCGGCGTGCCGCTCTCGGAGTCGATCACCAAGCTCGCCCAGCGCATCCCCGTTCCCGAGGCGAACTTCTTCGCGATCGTGATCACCATCCAGTCCAAGGCCGGCGGCAACCTGTCCGAGGCCCTCGGCAACCTCTCGCGCGTCCTGCGCGACCGCAAGAGGATGCAGGACAAGGTCAAGGCGATGAGCACGGAGGCGAAGACCTCCGCCGCCATCATCGGCGCGCTGCCCTTCGGCGTCGCGCTGATCACCTTCTTCACCAGCCCGGACTACATCTCCCTGCTCTGGACGACCCTGCTCGGCAAGATCGTGCTCGGCGTGTGCGCGGTGTGGATGACGATCGGCGTGCTCGTGATGCGCAAGATGATCAACTTCGAGGTCTGAGGGACGCGCCATGGACCTCCTCTCCGATCCCAACATCGTGCCGATGCTGCTCGCGGGCGTCGCCGCGGCGGCGACAGTGTGGTCGCTCGCGATGTCGCTCGTGCCGGCGGACACGCTCGACAAGCGCCTGAAGGCGGTGGCGGTGGAGCGCGAGAAGATCCGCGCGCGCGAGCGCGAGCGCATGAACGCCGATCGCCAGCGCGCCACCCTGCGCCAGCGCCCGACGACGCGGCTCAAGGAGATCGTCGACCGCTTCAAGCTCTCCGACTGGCTCGGCACCGAGACCGCGAAGGCGCAGTTGACCCAGGCGGGCTACCGCGGCCAGAAGGCCGAATACACCTTCCTGTTCTTCCGGCTGGTGACGCCGATCGCCTTCCTGCTGTTCGGCTTCCTGTACCTGTTCTTCGTCAACGACCACGATCTCGCGCCGCTGCTGCGGGTCGCCGGCGTGATGACCGCCGCCTACGTGGGCATCAAGGCGCCGGAGCTCTACCTCTCCAACCAGCGCACGAAGCGCCAGCTCTCGATCCGGCGCGCCTGGCCGGACGCCCTCGACCTGCTGCTGATCTGCGTCGAATCGGGCATGTCGATCGAGCAGGCCTTCAAGCGCGTGGGCGCCGAGGTCGGCGCGAACTCGATCCCGCTCGCGGAGGAATTCGCCCTCACCAGCGCCGAGATGGCCTATCTCAGCGACCGGCGGCTGGCCTACGAGAACCTCGCCCTGCGCACCGGGCTCGATACGGTCAAGAGCGTCGTCACCGCGCTCGTCCAGGCGGAGCGCTACGGCACGCCGCTCGGCCAGGCGTTGCGCGTGCTCGCGCAGGAGAGCCGCGACCAGCGGCTCAACGAGGCGGAGAAGAAGGCCGCCTCGCTGCCGCCCAAGCTCACCGTCCCGATGATCATCTTCTTCCTGCCGATCCTGTTCGCGGTGCTGCTGACGCCCGCGGCGGTGCAGGTGATGGAGGCGTTCTGATCAACCGCCCGGCGCGAGCGCCTCGCGCCAGGCGGCCTCCGGCACCCGCGTCGCCGCCGCGACGCCCGCGGCCGCCGCCGGCAAGAGCCGCGCGCCCGCGACGAGCGCGGCGCGGCCGAGCCCGCCGGCGGCGAGGCGCTCGAGCCCCCGCGCGCGACGGATGGCCGGGCCGATCGCCGCCGCGAGCCGTGCGTGGTGGCTCCCCGCCTCCTCCCCGGCGACGAGCGCGTTCGCGGCCGCGAGGCCTCCGTAGAGCGCCATGGCCATGCCGTCCCCGCAGAACGAGGGCACCACGCCGGCTTGGTCGCCGACGCGCAGCAACCCCGCGGGGTCCGCCGCGGACGGGCGGTGGACGAAGCCGTAGGGGATGCGCGCCACGGCGCGGGGCCGCTCGCCGAGGAGGCGCGCGTCGGCGACGATGGCGGCGAGGGTCGGGGTCCCGCCGGCGAGGCCGGCGATCAGCCCCGGCAGCCCGCCGGCCGCGCGCAGCCGGCCCGCGGGCGCGACGAGGCACAGGTTCGCCCGTCCGCCCTCGACCCGCTGCAGCCCGGCATAGCCGCCCGCGAAGAGCACGAGCACGATGCGCCCGTCGAGCCGCGCCATCGCGTCGGGCGCCAGCGCGAGATGGACCTTCAGCCCCACGAGGCCGGGATCGGCGGGATCGGGGCGGGCGTGGCCGCGCAGGTCGTGCTTGCCGGTGGCGAGGACGACGCGCGCCGCCGTGACGAGGTCGCCGCCGTCGAGCCGGGCCGTCCAGCCCCCGCCCTCCCGCGCGAGCGCGCGCACCGCGCGGCCGCGGCGTACGTCGACGCCGGCCCTGGCGGCGCGCGCGAGGAGCGCCTCGTCGAGCCGCGCGCGGGTGAGGCCGCGGGCGACGAAGGGCAGGTCCGCCTCGGCGCTGCGCGTCCCGTTCACGAGGGCGAGCCGGGAGATCGCGGGGCTGCCGGCGAGGGCGTCCGCGAGGCCCAGCCCCCCGAGCATGGACGCGGCTTCCGCCGACAGGAACTCGCCGCACACCTTGTCGTGCGCCCCCGCCACGCGCTCGACGAGGACGACGGACGCACCCGCCTCCGCGAGCCGGATCGCGCAGGCGGCTCCCGCGAGGCCGCCGCCGACGACGAGGACGTCGCCCCCCCTCGCGCCTCCGGTCATGGCGACGGCTCCGCGCGCAGCCGCGCGACCACGAGGCGGAAGGGGAAGCGCCGGCGGATTTCGACCATGTCCGCCAGCCCGGCGTCGGCGGCGTAGCGTCGCCAGTCCGCCTCGACGAAGCCGCGCGCGATCGACAGCGGTCCGTCGTGGCGCACGAAGGGGTGGCGGCCGAGCAGGGTCGCGAGCGCCCGGAAGCCGTGGAAGGCGAGGCGGCTGCGGCGCAGGTCGTTGACGAGGAAGCCGAGCCGCGCGCGGCGCTCCATGCCGGCCAGCAGCGCGGGGATCTCCTCGTCGTCGAGGTGGTGCGCCACGAGCGAGCAGACGATCAGGTCCGGCCGGGCGCCGCCCTCGGCGAGGGCGTCCCCCACCCGCCAGGCGATGGCGTCGGCGGGGTCGCTCGCGGCGCGGGCGGCGGCGATCGCCGCGGGCGAGCGGTCGACGCCCTCGAGCGCGAGGGCGATACCGCGGCGGCGGCCGAAGGCGGCGAGGGCGCGCAGGCCGTCTCCGTCGCCGCAGCCGAGATCGCGCACGACGAGCCGCCGCCCCGGCGCGAGGCGCGCGGCCCGCGCGACGAAGTCGAGCACCGGGCGGCGTCCGAGCGTCAACGTGGTGACGCCGGCGAGGTCGGCGTAGCAGGCGGCGAGCACCTCGGGCGCGACGTCCGGATCGTCCATCAGCTCTGGGCCCGGCGCGCGCCGGGCGGCGTCGAAGCGCGGGCTCACGCCGCCCTCGCGAACCGGAAGGTCTCCGCCACCATGCCCGGCCCGAAGGCCATGCCGATGCCAGGCTCGCCGGGCGGGCCGGGACGCGCCAGCAGGTCGGCGAGCACGAACAGCACGGTGGGGGAGGACATGTTGCCGTTCTCGCGCAGCACCGCCCGAGCCGGCGCGAGCGCCGCCTCGGGCAGGTCGAGCCCGGCGGCGACCGCGTCGAGCACCGTGCGCCCGCCGGGGTGGACCGCCCACAGCGCGATGGCGTCGGCCGGCGTGCCTGCGAGAACCCCGCCGGCGTCGTTGCGCATCCGCTCGCGGGCGAGCGCGCCCTCGATCGCCGCCGGGACCGCGCCGGAGAGATGCATCAGGAAGCCCGTGTCGGCGACGTCCCAGGTGATCCGGTCCGCCGTCGCGGGGATCGTCACGGCCCGGAAACCCCCGAGCGCGAAGCCCCGCGGCTCGGCGCTGACGAGGGCCGCCGCCGCGCCGTCGGCGAACAGCATCGCCGAGAGCATGGTCTCGAGGTCGTCGACGTCCTGGAGGTGGAGCGTGCACAATTCGACGCACACGACGAGCACCCGCGCGTCCGGCTCCGAGCGCACGATGTGGCGGGCGGTCTTGAGCGCGTTGACCGCGGCGGCGCAGCCCATGAAGCCCAGCACGACGCGCTCGACGTCCGGATCGAGCCCGAGCCGATCGACGAGGCGCTGGTCGACGCCCGGTGCGCAGAAGCCGGTGCAGGAGGCGAGGACGAGATGCGTGACCGCGCCGAGCGGCATGCGCTCGGCGAGGTCACGCACGGCGGCCTCGGCCAGCGCCGGCGCGGTCTCCGCGTAGCGCCGCATGCGCGCGCCGGTGCCCGGGAAGCGGCCGCGGACGTAGAAGCCCTCGGTATCGATCGCCGGCCCACCGACCGTCGCCGGCGCGAGGCTGGAGCGCCGCCGCGCGATGCCCGACCGCGCGGCCATGCGCCGGAACAGCGCGCGCTCGCGGGGGGCGGACAGACTCGCCTCGGCGAAGGCGCAGAAGGCGCCGTGGACCTCGTGCGCGGGGGACGCGCGACCGACGGCGTTGACGTGAGCGACGACGGGGGTGATTCGCGGCAAGCGGGCTGCTCCTCGGTCCGGACCGGGCGGCGGGCCCGGCGGCGCCGGCGCTGGTCCACCCGAGGATACGAGAACGCGGGCGCGCCGGTTTCGGCCTCCCCACGCGCCCGCGTGCCGCACCCCTGGCGCGGCGCGAGCGGCGCGCGTCGCCTACGGCGCTTCTCCGGGACCGCGTGCGCGGTCCGCCGGTCGCCGCCTGCGCGCGTGCGCGGCCAGCAGCGTGATCGCGGCGGGCGTCATGCCCTCGATCCGGGCCGCCTGGCCGAGCGTGCGCGGACGCACGCGGTCGAGCTTGCCGCGGATCTCGTTGGAGAGCCCCGGCAGGGCGGCGAAGTCCATGCCCTCGGCGAGCACCACGCTCTCGTCGCGGCGGTGCGCTGCGATGTCCGCCGCCTGCCTGTCGAGGTAGACGGCGTAGGTCGCGTCGGTCTCCAGCCGCTCGCGCAGCGTCGGTGCGATCGCGCCGAGGTCCGGCCAGGCGCGCACGAGGTCGTCGAAGGAGACGTGCGGGTACGACAGCAGCTGGAAGGCCGAGCGGCGGATGCCGTCCTGGTTGACGGCCAGCCCGACGCCGGCCGCGTCCGTGGGCGTGAGGGTGCGCGCCTCGAGCAGCGCGCGAGCGGCCGCGAGCCGGTCGCGGTTCTCGCCGAACACCCGCGCGCGCTCGTCGCCGACGCAGCCGACCGCGAGCCCGAGCGGGGTGAGACGCTCGTCGGCGTTGTCGACGCGCAGGCTCAGCCGGTACTCCGAGCGCGAGGTGAACATGCGGTAGGGCTCGCTCACCCCGCGGGTGACGAGGTCGTCGATCAGCACGCCGAGATAGGATTGCGCCCGGTCGAAGACGACGCCCTCGCCGCCGCCGGCCCGCAGCGCCGCGTTGATGCCGGCCGCGATCCCCTGCGCGCCCGCCTCCTCGTAGCCGGTCGTGCCGTTGATCTGGCCGGCGAGGAAGAGGCCGGCGACGCGCTTCGTCTCCAGCGTCGGCGCGAGGCTGCGCGGATCGACGTAGTCGTACTCGATGGCGTAGCCCGGCCGCAGGATCCTCGCCCGCTCGCAGCCGGGGATCGCCGCGACGACACCGGCCTGGACGTCCTCCGGCAGCGAGGTCGATATGCCGTTGGGGTAGACCGTCGGGTCGTCGAGCCCCTCCGGCTCCAGGAACACCTGGTGCCCCTCGCGGTCGCCGAAGCGCACGACCTTGTCCTCGATCGAGGGGCAGTAGCGCGGGCCGGTGGAGGCGATGTCGCCGGAATACATAGGGGCGCGGTGCAGGTTCGCGCGGATGAGGTCGTGCGCCGCCGGCGTCGTGCGGGTGATGCCGCAGGCGACCTGCGGCGTCGTGATCCGCGTCGTCAGGGCGGAGAAGGGAACCGGGTCGTCGTCGGCCTCCTGCACGGCGACGCCCGCCCAGTCGATGGTGCGGCCGTCGAGCCGCGGCGGCGTGCCGGTCTTCAGCCGCCCGAGCGGAAAGCCGTGCCGCTCCAGTGTCGCCGAGAGGCCGAGCGAGGGCGCCTCGCCGGCGCGGCCGGCGGGGATCTTGCGCTCGCCGATGTGGATGAGCCCGCGCAGGAAGGTGCCGGTGGTGATCACCACCGCGCCCGCCGCGAAGCGCCGGCCGTCGGCGAGCAGCAGCGCGGCCACGCGGCCATCCAGGACCTCGATGTCGCGCGCCTCGCCTTCTAAGATTGCGAGGTTCGGCTGCGCGGCGAGCGCGGACTGCATGTTCCGCGCGTAGAGCCTGCGGTCCGCCTGCGTGCGCGGCCCGCGCACGGCGGGGCCCTTGCGGCGGTTGAGCAGGCGGAACTGGATGCCGGCCGCGTCCGCGACGCGGCCCATCAGCCCGTCGAGCGCATCGATCTCGCGCACGAGATGGCCCTTGCCGAGCCCGCCGATGGCCGGATTGCAGGACATCGCGCCGATCGTCGCGGCCTTGCGCGTCACGAGCGCCGTCTTCGCGCCCATCCGCGCCGCCGCCGCCGCCGCCTCCGCGCCGGCGTGCCCGCCGCCGACCACGACGACGTCGAAGGAGTGGGTCTCGGCGTGCGGCGGGGGGCCGTCCGGCGGGGTCATGGGCTCGTCTCGGCTTGCGGTCTCCGAGCCGGGCACCGCGGCGGGCTCTCGATCGCCCCACCGCTGCGGCCAGCCGAAGCTGGGCGGAAACGCCGGCGATCCGGCGACGGGCGGACTATCGTCGGGGGCCGCGCTCCAGTCAACTTCTGCGTCCGGTACCATGGACGATCACGCCACGCCCGGTCATGGGTCGCCGGCGGATCGGCGGTCCCACCGGCGGCGTCGAGATCCGGGCCGCCCGCGTCCTCGCCTTGCTCAGCCCTGCTGAGCGGAGCCGACGACGTGATTCGGGTTGAAAGAGTCAAGCCTCCCCACTATGTTTCTCACGAATATCCCCGTCTGAAACCTCGCCGAACACCGGTGTCTTCGGCGGGAGGCGAGAGGTCGATGATGAGCGCCGCGCGATTCAGGATGGACTGGGGTAAAGCGGTCGAATCGATCCACTACCTGGCTACGATTCATCCTGGCATCACACCCTTCTTCATCTCGAAGGTGCTGTACTATGCCGATAAGGAGCATCTGATGGACTGGGGCCGGCCGGTAACCGGTGATTTCTACGTTGCCATGGAGAACGGTCCCGTCCCATCCAACACGTACCGGCTCGTCAACAGAGAGGCGTCTCTCGACGACGACATCATTGCCGACTTCGATGCGCGCGTCGAAAGGAAGGATCGCAACCTCTTCGCAAAGGTACCGTTCAACGCGGTGCGGCTGTCCGGCTCCGACATGGAGTGCCTTTCGCAGGCGGACGAGCTCTACGGCCACATGTCGTTCGGAGCGTTGCGCGACTTGGTCCATAAGGAGCGATCATGGCGTGAAGCGTGGGAGGCCAGGTACGGCATGGCTCACCCGATGCAGATGGAGGCCATGGTGGACGACGAACTTCCCGAGCGCGAGGAGCTGGTCAAGGAGATATATGAGAAGGCGGCCTACATCTGATGGCCACGCCTGCAAAGTGGAAGATCGTGATGGTTTGGTGCTCGGAACTCCCGAGACCGCACGATAAGTTCTGCATTTGCATCTGCCCTGCGCGAAACTGGTATCTGTTCATCAACTCGGACCCGCCGTTTTCCAGAAAGGCAAAGCAGGTCGTTTTGGGGGTCGCCAGCTTCCAGCTGCCCTTCCTGGTTCGCGACTCCTATATCGACACGACCATCTTGCAGAAGACGCTCGTACCCGCGGACCTGGAACAGGCCTGGAACGATCCCGCGAGAGACAAAGGCTTCGTTCCGCCGTCTTTGAGGCTTCAGATCAAGGCTGCGGCGCAATCTCACAACGTGCTGACGGCCGACGAGCTTTCGGCGATCCTCAACGACTGACGCGATCTCCAGCTGCTGTCGCCGCTCCCCTTCACTTCCCGATGCAGAACGCCCCGAACAGCGCGTCGAGCACGTCCTCGACGTCGACCCGCCCGGCGATCGTTCCCACCGAACGCGCGGCGAGGCGGACGTCTTCGGCTGCGAGCTCGGTGTCCCCGGCGGCGAGCGCCCCGGCCGCGCGGAGAAGCGCCTCGCGCGCGGTCTCGAGCGCGATCCGATGGCGGGCGCGGGTGACGACGGCGTCGCCGCCGTCGCCTACGCCCGCGCGGGCGCGGTCCTCGATGGCGGCGAGCAGGTCGGCGATGCCGCGTCCCGTCGCCGCCGACAGGGCGAGCGCGCCGGAGGCTGTCGCGGCGGCGAGATCGACCTTGGCCGCGACGTGCAGGACCGGCACCGTGCCGCCCGCGTCCGGCGGGGCCGGCGCGTCGACCGGGTCGAGCCAGACGACGAGGTCCGCGCCCGCGATCCGCGCGCGGGTGCGCGCCACGCCCGCGGCCTCGATGGCGTCCTCGGCTTCGCGCAGCCCGGCGGTGTCGATCAGCGTCACCGGCAGCCCGCCGAGGTCGAGGGCGACCTCGATCGCGTCGCGGGTCGTGCCCGGCACCGCCGAGACGATGGCGACGTCGCGCCGCGCGAGCGCGTTCATGAGGGTGGACTTGCCGGCGTTGGGCGGGCCTGCGAGGACGACGACGAAGCCCTCCCGCAGCCGCTCGCCGCGCCCGGCATCGGCGAGCGCCGCGCCAATCTCCGCGGCGAGCGCGGCGATGCGCTCCGCCGCCTGCGCCTCCACCGAGGTGGCGACGTCGCCCTCGTCGGAGAAGTCGAGGGCGGCCTCGATCAGCGCCTGCGTCTCGACGAGCCGCCCGCGCCAGGCCTCCGCCAGCGCGCCGAGCCCGCCTTCGAGCTGCCGGAGCGCCTGGCGGCGCTGCGCCTGCGTCTGCGCCTCGATCAGGTCGGCGAGGCCCTCGACCGCGGTCAGGTCCATGCGTCCCGCGAGGAAGGCGCGGCGGGTGAACTCCCCGGGCTCCGCCGGACGGCACCCGGGCAGGCGCGAGAGCGCCTCGAGCACGCCCGCGCGCGTCGCGAGCCCGCCGTGAATGTGCAGCTCCGCCTGGTCCTCGCCGGTGTAGGAGTGCGGCGCGGGGAACCAGGCGACGAGCGCCCGGTCGAGCGCCTCCCCGCTCCGCGGATCGCGCAGGGTGCGCAGGGCGAGGCGCCGCGGCGGAGGCGGACCGCCCGCCATCGCCTCGAGCAGGGGACGGCTGGCGGGGCCGCTCACCCGGACGACGCAGACGCCCGCGCGGCCGAAGCCGGAGGCGGAGGCGAAGATCGTGTCCGTCCCGGGCGGATCGGGCTCGGGCGACGCCTGCGCCGTCATGGCCGCGGCCCGGGACCGGTCTGCGCGGGGGTTCGCGCGCCTCCGGCGGAGCGGCCGGACACCGCCCAGTAGACGATCCCCGCGACGGCGCCGGTAACGAACAGGATCGCGGTCAGCCGCCCTTCCGCCGGCAGCGCCGCCGCGTCGCCGCCGCCCCCGCGGGCGATCCAGGGCACCGCCGCGGTCAGCGCAGCGGTGAGCCCGCCGTAGAGGACGAGGGAGCGGGCGCCGGCGATCTCGCCCACGGCCGACACCAGCGTCACCGGGGCGACGACGAGGACGGTCGCGAGCATCCAGAAGCCGAGGAACAGCGTCTCCACCACCGGCGCGGGATCGCCGCCGGCGGCGGCGATGCGGAAGACGGCGTCGAAGGCGGAAAGCCCGATGCGCGCGATGGTCTCGCGCGCGACGGGATCGTTCAGGACGCCGATCGCGAGCGCCACCGCACCCGCGGGGATGGCGAGCACGAGCCCGACGAGCCAGAGGACGAGACGCGAGAGCGCGTGCACGGAGACCTCAATCCCCGGCCTCGGCGGCCGCTGCGGCGTAGACGCCCTCGGCGCCGATGCCGCTCTCCAGCATCATGCGGGCGCGGGCCCGCAGCTTCTCGGTCTCGCTCTTGAGCTGGCCGCAGGCGGCGAGGATGTCGCGCCCGCGCGGCGTGCGCACCGGTGAGGCGTAGCCCGCGCGGTAGACGATCTCCGAGAAGCGCTCGATCCGCTCCCAGGAGGAGCACTCGTACTTGGAGCCGGGCCAGGGGTTGAACGGGATCAGGTTGATCTTTGCCGGGATGCCCTGGAGCAGCTTCACCAGCGCCCGGGCGTCGGCATCCGTATCGTTCACGCCGTCGAGCATGACGTACTCGAAGGTGATGCGCCGCGCGTTGGTGAGGCCCGGGTAGTCCCGGCAGGCCTGCATCAGCGCGGCGATCGGGTACTTCTTGTTGATCGGCACCAAGGTGTTGCGCAGGTCGTCGCGCACGGCGTGGAGCGAGATCGCGAGCGCGCTGTGCGCCTCCTCGCCGAGCCGGCCGATCTGCGGCACCACGCCCGAGGTCGAGACCGTGATGCGCCGGCGCGAGAGGCCCAGGCCCTCGTTGTCCGCCAGCACGCCGATCGCCGCCACCACGTTGTCCGTGTTGTAGAGCGGCTCGCCCATGCCCATGAAGACGATGTTGGTGACGAACCGCCCGCCGTCGGACGGCACGAAGGCGCCCTCCGGGGGGCTCGCGTCGGGCCAGTCGCCCAGGCGGTCGCGCGCGACCACGAGCTGGGCGACGATCTCGGCGGAGGTGAGGTTGCGCACCAGCTTCTGCGTGCCGGTGTGGCAGAAGGAGCAGGTGAGCGTGCAGCCGACCTGGCTCGACACGCACAGGGTCCCGCGGTCGCTCTCGGGAATGTAGACGCACTCGATCTCGGCGCCCTTGTCGAAGGGGCCTGTCGAGGGCATGCGCACCAGCCACTTGCGCGTCCCGTCCTTGGAGACCTGCTCGGAGACGACCTCCGGGCGCGCCAGCGTGTAGTGCTCGGCGAGCAGCGCGCGCAGGTGCTTGGAGACGTTCGTCATCGCGCCGAAGTCGCGCGCGCCGCGCAAGTAGATCCAGTGCCAGATCTGCGCCACGCGCATCTTCGCCTCGCGCTCGGGCACGCCGGCCTCGAGCAGGCGCGCCTTGAGCTCCTCGCGGGTGAGCCCGACGAGGGAGGGCTGGCCGGCCTGGGCGCCCGGCGCGAGCTCGAGCTCGGCCGCCTTCTCGATGGCGACCTCGTCGAGGGCGGGCGCGTTCGCGTTCCGGCGCGCGATGTCGAGCGCGTGGGGCATGGATCGTTCCGACCTTCGTGTCTCGTGATCCGGCCCATATAGGGGAAAAACGCGGCGAGCGTGAGTCCTTCGCTGGATGGGCGGTCGAGAGCGTGGCCCAGGCGCGGCAGCAGACGCGGGCGCGCGAAGCTCGGTCGGGTGTTGACCTCGCGCTGGTGCGCGCGCATATTGCGGGTGCTCGGAGCGGTCCATCCGCCTCCTTCCACATCGCGGGACACGCGGCGTCACACGCGCCTCCCGCCAACGCGAGACGCGGAGGTCCGGGCGTTGCGACGTCCGCCTTCGCCGAAGAAGAGACGCCGAGCCCTCCCGGGGCTCGGCGTCTCCGTTCACGGCCTCAGCGCACAGTCGCGACGAGGAGCGTGGCCATGATCTGCGCGATCATGAGCACGACGACCGCAAGCTCGAAGCTGGTCATGAGTGCCTCCTTTCCGCCCGCCGGCTCGGATTGGCCCTGCGCCGTCACGCGCACGGCCGCCGCCTCGCCGGGCGTAGCCGCGGAAACTCCGGGGCGTGCCGCAGCCCGCGCAGCCCGGAAAGGCTGCGGGCACCTCGTTATCGAGCCACACACGCAAAAGGGCAAGATCCGTCTACAATCTACCTGAAATGCATCCATGATCTCGTCATGGCGCGCGGCAGGCGTCCGTCGATCGCGGCGAGCCCGAGGCCGATCAGGGCCATGCCGACGAGGTGCTTGGGCGCCAGGCTCTCGCCGAGCACGAGGACGCCCAGCAGGATCGCGCTCACCGGCACGAGGAAGGTGACGAGGAGCAGGTTCGTCGCGCCGGCGGTGGCGAGGAGCCGGAAGTACAGGATGTAGGCGAAGGCGGTCGAGACGAGCGCCACGCCCGCCAGCGACGCGACCGTCGCGAGGCTCGGGGGCGGCAGGGCGAAGGGCCGGTCCACGAGAAGCGCGAGCGGCACCAGCAGGGTGGCGGAGGCCGCGAGCATGCCCGCCGCCGTCGCCATCGGTGCCACGCCCAGCCGCGCGAAGCGCCGGCCGTAGACGCCCGCCACGGCGTAGGAGACCGCCGCCGCGAGGCAGGCGAGCTGCGCCGCGACGCTCTCGCCGAGCCCGGAGAGCGCGGCGGGGCCGATCATCGCGACGACGCCGACGAAGCCGACCACGACGCCGACGAGCCGCAGCGGTGTCATCCGCTCGTCGCGGGTGAAGAGGTGGGCGACGAGCACCGCGAACAGTGGCGTCGTCGCGTTGAGGATCGCCGCGAGCCCCGAGGCGATGTGGGTCTGCCCCCAGACGATGAGGGTGAACGGTATCGCATTGTTCAGGACCCCCATCACCAGGAACGCCGCGAGCACCGAGCTGCCGACGGGCGAGCGTTGCCCGCGCGCGACGAGCACGATCTGCAGCGCGAGCGCCGCGACCGCGACCCGTACCGCGACGACGGTGAGCGGCGGCAGCTCCGTCACGGCGACCGCATTGAAGAAGAACGATCCTCCCCAGACGAGCGCGAGCAGCACGAGCATCGCCCATTGGCGGGCGGACATGACGCGGGAGGGCGGGGACTCGGCGGGCATGAGCGGCCTCTGGTTCAGAATGCGGAGGCTGCGGGTGTAGGCGGCCGCGCCGGGGGCGGCGACCCGTTTTCGCGGCGATGCCGCGGGCATCGCGATCCCAAGTGCCGCCGGCCGGTCACGAGCACAGGGCGTCCGCGACGGCCTCCGAGATCGGCGCGCCCGTCAGCTGCTCGACCCACAGCCATTGCCCGCTCGGGTTCACCTCGAGGAAGACGAACGCACCGTCCGGCGTCTCGACGAAGTCGAGGCAGCCGAAGACGAGGCCCGCGGCCTGCATGAAGCGCTCGATCCCCTCCCGGAGAGGGACGGGCGGCTCGAACAGCGCGTGCCCGACATCCTCGATTCGCTCGCGCAGGGCCATGCGGCGGAAGTCGACCGCGGTGTCGTCCGCCTCCTGCGAGTGGATCCGGCAGGCGAAGACGCGACCGGCCACGTAGGTGACCCGCACGTCGAACGCCTTCTCCACGTAGTCCTGGAAGATCGCGGGCGCGTACCGGAGCGCGTCGAGATGCGCGGCCCTCTCGGGCGTGAGGATCTGGCTGAAGACGAGCTCCGCGGGAGCGTCCGGGTCGGCGCTCGGGCTCTGCGGCTCCACCTCCACCGCCTCGCCGAAACGATCGCCGAGGTCGCGCGCGAAATCGTGCCCGTTCGAGCCGACGCCGGCGAGCGGCTTGAAGACGACGGGGCCGCACGCGGCGGCGGCGAACGCGCGCACCGCGTCGGCATCGTTGGTGACGAGGGTGCGCGGGACGCTCAGGCCGCAGCGGCGCGCGAGCTCGAGCTGCGGGATCTTGCGGGCGCGCCGCTCCGCCTCGCGGGGGTTGACGAAGCGGCCGGACACGAGATCGAGGAAGCCGTTCAGGAACGCATTCGCCTCGTCCGCCACGAACGCCTTGTCCTTGGCGCTGAAGCGGCGCGGGACGGCGGGACGCGACGCCCGGCGCATCCACACCGCCGTGACGGCGCGCGTGTCGACCGCCCCCCGCGGCGTGTCGAGCACGCCGTGGGGCTCGGCTCCGCCCAGAGCGATGCGGCCGGCGCGCAGGAGGGGGAACTCTTCCGTGTTGATCCGCGCCCAGGGCGCACCTCGATCCTCGAGATGCCGGACGACCCGGTTCACCGAGGGCTCGTGCAGGGTCGAGACGACGAGGATCACGTCAGAAGCTGAACGTCGTGTCGATCCCCGCGCTGCCGCTGCCCCCGGACGCCTCCACCTTCTCGCGCACGGCATGCGCCTCGAGGCCGCCGGCCGCCTCCGAAAAGACGAGATCGGGGTCCTGCAGCCGGTCCCACGCCGCCTGCTCGACGAAAGCGAGAACGAACGGTCTCGCTTCGGCACCCTCCGGCATGGGCAGCAGGAATTCCTTGCTCGCCTCGTCGCCGCTCGCGCTCATGGCACATCCCTCCGTGCGCAGTCTTCGCCTCGCACTCCGACATCGTATCGCCAGCGCGGCGAGCGGCAATCGGGATCAATGCGGAGTCGTGCCCGCATAGGACGTACCCCGGAGAGACGCTCCGCGCCCTCAGTCCGCCACCAGCACCCGCCGGCACGCGTCGGGGAGGTCCGCCAGCGTCTTCTCCCGCCGCGCCCCGCCCCCGCCCGGACGCGGGTTCAGCACCTCGTCGGTGAACCACCAGTCGAGGGAGGCGTCGCAGCCGTCGCCGGGCGGTACGGGGGCCTGGAGCGCGCAGCCGGTCTCGCCGGCGGGGCAGGTCATGCGGATGTGCATGTGGTAGTCGTGCCCCCACATGGGGCGGACCTTGCCGAGCCAGGAGCGGTCGCCGGTCGTCTCGCGGCACAGGGCCTTCTTGATGGCGGCGTTCACGAACAGCCGCTCGACCCGCCTCTCGCGGGCGGCGAGCGCGATCAGGCGGGCGTGGGCCGGCGTCCAGACGGCCGGATCGACGTCGCGGCGGTCGGCGCGAACCACCGAGGTCGCCATCATCGTCTCGCGCGCGGGGCGGTCGACCCCGGTCTCCGGCATCGGCGTCAGCCAGACGTCGGCGTCGAGCCCGTTCTGATGCGAGGCGTGGCCCCAGATCATCGGCCCGCCGCGGGGCTGGGCGAGGTCTCCGACGAGGAGCCCCGGCCAGCCAACCGCCTCGGGCGTCGCCGCCGCGAGGCGCTCGAGCAGCGCGACGAGATCGGGATGGCCCCAGTTTCGGTTGCGCGAGACCCGCATCACCCGCCAGCCCGGCCCGTCGACGGGCAGCGCGACGGCCCCGGCGAGGCAGCCGGCGGCATAGGAGCCGAGTGCCCGCGCCGCGAGCGGGGCGGGCTCGGCGGCGCGGCCGAACAGCTCCTTGGCGGGGAGCGACGGATCGCCCGGGTTCGCCAAAGCGGGCAGCGGCCGCGGGTCGAGCGTGCCGGGCGTCTGGGCGGAGGCGGGGAGGGGAGCGGCGGCGGGCGCCAGCGCCAGCCCGGCGGCGAGGAGGACGGTGCGGACGTATCTGGTGCGAGCGTGTCTCATCCCGCGAGGATCGGGCCGCATGGTTGACGAACCGTTGCGGCCCGGCCCCGCGGCCCGGCCGTTCCCCAGGGCTCAATCGCCGACCGCGAGTCCCTCGCGGCGCGGATCGGCGCCGCCGACGAGCCCTCCCGGCGTGACGACGATGGCGTGGATGCCCGAGGTCGTCTCCACGAGTCGGACCTCGTGGCCGCGCGCCTCGAGCGCCTCGGCCCAGTCCGCGGCCGCGGTGCCCTCCTCCAGCTCGGTCGGGCCGTTGCGCGAAAGGAACGCCGGCAGGGCCGCGGCGGCCTGCGGGTCGAGGCCCCAGTCGAGGATGCCGATCAGCGTCTTCGCCACGTAGCCGATGATGCGGCTGCCGCCGGGCGAGCCGGCGACGACGTAGAGGCGCCCGAAGGCGTCGAGCACGATCGTCGGCGCCATCGACGAGCGCGGACGCTTGCCCGCCTCGACCCCGTTCGCCACCGGCCGCCCGTCCGCCTCCGGGCGGAAGGAGAAGTCGGTGAGCTCGTTGTTGAGGAGGAAGCCGCCCGCCGTCATCAGCCGCGCGCCGAAGGCGCTCTCGATCGTCGTCGTGAGCGACACGGCGTTGCCGTCGCCATCCACGATGGAGACGTGGCTCGTGCCGGTGGAGCGGTCGCTCGACGGCGCGAGCCGGCCCTCGCGCCGGAACGGCGGCTCGCCGGGCTGCGCCTGGCCCAGCGAGGCGTCGTCCGCGATGAGCCCCGCGCGCTCGGCGAGGTAGCCCGCGTCGAGGAGGCCGCGGACCGGTACCGAGACGAAGTCGGAATCGGCGACGTAGTGGTTGCGGTCGGCGAAGGCGAGGCGGCTCGCCTCTGAGACGACGTGCGCCGCGTCGGGCCCCGGGCCCATGGCGGCGAGGTCGAAGCCCTCGACGAGCCCCAGGATCTGCCCGACCGCGATGGCGCCGGAGGAGGGCGGGCCCATGCCGCAGACCTCGTAGACCCGGTAGGGGACGCAGACCGGCTCGCGTGCGACGACGCGATAGGCGGCGAGATCCTCGAGCGTGATGTCGCCGGGGTTGGTCGGATGGCCCGTCACCGTGTCGACGATGTCCTGCGCCACCGCGCCGGAATAGAACGCGGAGACGCCCTCTCGCGCCATGGCCCGCAGCGTCTCGGCCAGCGCCGGGTTCCTCAGCATCGTGCCGACGGGGAGCGGGCTGCCGTCCTCTCCGTAGTAGAGGGCGCGGGCGCGCGGATCGTCGCGCAGCGCCGGGTCGCCGTCGAGCAGGGCCCGGAGCCGCTCGGAGACGGGGAAGCCGTCCTCCGCCAGCCGGATCGGGATCGTGAACAGGCTCTCCCAGGGCAGCCGGCCGTGGCGCGCGTGCGCCTCGGCGAGGAGCGCCGGCGTGCCGGGCACGCCCACCGAGAGCCCGCCGACGACGGCCTCCATGAACGGGCGCGGCGCGCCGTCCGGGCCGAGGAAGCGCTCGGGCGTCGCCGCCGCGGGCGCGGTCTCGCGGCCGTCGAGCGTCGTCAGGTCGGAGCGGGCGGCGTCCCAGTGCAGGAGGAAGGCGCCGCCGCCGATGCCGGAGCTCTGCGGCTCGACGATGTTGAGGACGAGCTGCGTCGTCACCATGGCGTCGACGGCGCTGCCGCCGGCGCGCAGGATGGCGAGCCCCGACTCCGCGGCGATCGGGTTCGCGGCGACGACCATCCGCCGCTCGGCCCGCACGGCCTCGCGGGCATCGGCGACGCCGGTCGCGGCCTCGGGTGCGGGGGCGAGATCGGCGGTCTGGGCCCGCGCCGGCGGCGCGGCCGCGAGCAGCGTGAGGCCGATTGTCGAGGCGACGAGCGTCGCGATGCGCATGAGACGTCCTCCCTTGCCGATCTTCCCGGGTCCCCGCGGACCCTGGTCGATCCCGGCCGAACCCGCGCGTCGCGCAGGGTCGGGTTGCCGCGTGCAGGCTAGCATCTCGGAGCGGTTTCGGAAGGGGGCTCGCCGCGGATCGTGCGTGCGCGCGTGCGATCGCGCCGCTCAGCGCGCGTCGCTGCGGCCGGCGCCGACGATCGGGCCGGGATGGTCGCCCCGGCGCGACTGGACCAGGACGACGTGGAAATCGCCCGGCCCGGCGAGCGCGTGGCGCAGGCTCGACGGCGCGCCGGTCCATTCGCCGACCTTGGTCATGCCGCGCACGACGTTGGCGTAGGTCGCGTGGCGCCCGGAATTCTCGCCGCGGCCGATGGCGACCTCCTCCTCGCGATCCACCGCCAGCAGCCAGACGTCCGCCGGGGCGCCGGCCGTGCCGGCGCCGACCTCGATCCGCGCCTCGCCGGCGGCGACCTCGACGGCGACCGCGACGGGCAGCCGCTCGCCGGAGGCGGCGACCTCCGCGCGGGCGCGGGCGAGGGCGTCGGCGACGTCGGCGGGCTTCGAGCCGATGCAGGCGAAGCTGCCGTTGACCACCATCTGCGGCGTGAAGACCATGCGGTCTCCCCGCGCCTCGGCATAGCCGCGCTGGCGGGCGGTGTGGGCCGGATCCGCGAGCGTGTCGGCCCAGCCGAGATAGTCCCAGTAGTCCACCGGCAGCGTCAGCGCCAGGAGATCGGGATCGCGCGCCATCTCGACGAGCGCCGCGTCAGCCGGCGGGCAGGAGGCGTAGCCCTGGCTCGTGAACAGCTCGACGACGGCGCGAGGCGCCGTCTGCGCCTGCGCGCCGCCGCCCGCCGGCGCGAGGCCGGCGGCGAGCGTCGCGCCGAGCGCGAGGAGGGCGGAGGTGAGCTTCATGAACGCATCTAAAGCACGGACGCGGTAAACGGCGAATTCACGTTGCCTCGAGCCCGCGCGTGATCGGCCGCGCCGTGCCGGGGCGGGTCAGCGCGCGCGCCCCGGCACCGGCCGCCAGCGGCGGTGCTGCCAGAGCCATTGCTCGGGATGCTCGCGCACCCAGCCTTCGACGACGTCCGTCATCGCCTGCATGGCGCCGCCGACGTCGATCTCACCGTTTCCGTCCCGCGGCAGGTCGAGCGGCGGCGTCAGCTCGAGGCGGAAGCGGCCCTTGGGCAGGCGCACGACGCGCACGCCGTGGACGGGGCACTCGAAACGCCGCGCGAACTTGCCGAGGACGGGGTTCGCCTTGGCCGGCATGCCGAAGAACGTCACGTCGACGCCCCGCGTGAAGTGCTGGTCGACGAGCATGCCGAGATGGCCGCCGCGATCGAGCACCCCCGCCATGGCGAAGGCCGCGCCCTGGCGCGCCGCCTCGAGTCCGCCCATCGTCTGCGAGCGCACCTCCATCACCGCCCGGGCGACGGCGGCCGTGTTGGGCGCGCGGAAGACGGCGGTGGCCGAGAGGCCGTAGCGATGCGCGCAGATCGCCGGCAGCTCCCAATTGGCCAGATGCGCGGAGAAGATGATGCCCGGGCGCCCGTCGTCGCGCAGCGCCTCGAAATGGGCGATGCCCTCCACCTCGACGCGTCCGGCGCCGGGGTTCTCGGGGTCGAAGTCGAAGAGCGTGTCGAGATGGGCGTATTCCGCCGCCGTGCGCCCGAGGTTGTCCCAGGCGCCGCGGACGATGGCGCGATGCTCGGCGGCGGACTTTTCCGGGAAGGCGGCGGCGACGTTGGCGAGCGCCGTGCGGTGCGCGGGAACGAGCGGCCCGAGCGTGCGCGTGAGCGCGGCGCCGACGCGCGCCGCGCGGTCGGGCCCCAGCCGCCGGGCGAGCCCGAACACCGCCCGCACCGCGGCGACGCTCAGGCCCTCGAGGACGCGCCCGGAGAGCCGAGCCAGACGGAGACGGAAACCGGTCACTGGGGAGACGCCTGAGACCTCGGACGGGAACGGGCAGCGCGAGCTGGGGACGGCGCGCGTGTGTGGCCGATCGTGGACCCGGGGTCAAGCGAAGCCGGCGTGCGCCGGCCTCACAACGTCACCACCACCTTGCCGAACACCTTCCTCCCCTCGAGCCGCTCCAGCCCCTGCTGGAACTCGGCGAGCGGGAAGGTCGAATCGATCACCGGCGTCATGCCGCCGGCCATCTTCTCGAGCGATTGCGCGATGTTCGCCATCGAGCAGCCGAAGGAGCCGAAGATGCGGTATTGCTGCTGGAACAGCTGCATGAGGTTCATCTGCGTGGAGACGCCCGAGGTCGAGCCGCAGGTGACGAGGCGCCCGCCACGCTTGAGGCAGAGCAGCGAGCCGTTCCAGGTGTCGGCGCCGACGTGCTCGAAGACGACGTCGACACCCTTCCGCTTGGTGAGGCGGCGGACCTCGCCCTCGAAGCGCTCGGTCTTGTAGTTCACCACGTGGTCGGCGCCGAGCGCGCGCGCCTTCTCGCCCTTCTCGTCGTCTCCCACGGTGGTGTAGACCGTGCAGCCGATGGCCTTGGCCATCTTGATCGCGGCGGTGCCGATGCCAGAGCCGCCGGCGTGGACGAGGATCGATTCCCCCGGCTCGAGCTTCGCGTTGTCGAAGAGCATGTGCTGGACGGTGCCGAAGCCGATCGCCGCGCAGGCGGCGTCGGTGGCGGCGACGCCCGCGGGCACCTTCACGAGGAGCCGCTCCGGGCGGTTCATCAGCTCGCGGGCCATGCCGTCGACGTGGAAGCCCATGATGCCCTTGACGTTCTCGCACAGGTTGTCGCGCCCCTCGCGGCAGGCGCGGCATTCCCCGCAGGTCTCGGCGCCGTAGGGCACGACGCCGTCGCCGACGGAGAAGCGCGTCACGCCCTCCCCCACCGCGACGACCTCCCCCGCCGCCTCCACGCCCGCCACCTGCGGCAGCTTGCGCTTGGCGAAGGCCATGCCGCGAAAGCCCCAGACGTCGAGGAAGTTGAGCGCCACCGCCCGCACCCGCACCCGCACCTCGCCCGGGCCGGGCGGGGGCGGATCGTCGAGCGTCTCGAGCCTGAGGTCGCGGTCGCCGTGGAGACGCAGGGCGCGCATGGGATCTCCGTTGCCGTCTCGTGTTCCGGGCTGGGGCAGGTGGGCGGCTTAGCGGGTGGCGGGGGGGATGACAAGCGTGGGAACGCTGCGGGTCAGAACGGGGACAGGCCGACGCCGTAGCGATCGGCGAGCCTCCAGAACCAGTCGGCATCGAGCGCTGTGCGCCGCTCCGTCTCGGAGAGCGCGACGCCGTCGTAGAGGGCGTAGCAGATCTCGTCGTCGTCGTGCCGCGCCCGGTAGGCGATGCCTTCCGGTCGGGCCGGATGATCCCGCAAGGCGCGCGACCATGCTTGCGGGACGGCATACGGACGTCCGCCGTGCGTCACCTCGGCCGTGGCACCGGCTCGCGCGAGGCCCTGCCCGTGCAGGACGGCGATTCGCACCGGCCGTTCGGCGCGAAGCCGGACGTAGGCCTTGGTCGCGAGGAGATCACGAGGGAGCAGCCGACGCCCGGGAACCCGGAGAAAGGTCTCCGCGAAGGCACCACGGATGCTCTGGGCAGCATAGAGCACGCCATACGAGCCGTCGGGTGCGTTGAGCCGACCGCCGTCGCTCCTGTCGAAATGGATCGGATCGTAGGCCGCGGTGAAGAAGCGATGCAGCTCGGCTCCCGCCGGAAGATCGGTCGTCTCCAGAACGCGAGCCGCGAGGTCCCGCGGCGGCCGGGGTCCGCTCAAGCGCCCTGGTCGTCCAGGTGACGCGCCGCGCGGACCACCTCGTCCACGCGTCCGTCCCGCAGCAGGTCGACGGCCGTGCGCCCGCCGAGCCGCGCATCCGGGTTGACGAGAAAGTTGAGCACGGCCCACGGATCGCGCGTCGGCAAGGCCGCGAGGACGGCGGGCAGGCCCGGCAGAAGCGATCCGTCGGCCGCGAACTGGAACGTCGGATAGATCCGTCGCCCGCTCGGACCCGGCACGGCGAGGACCTGCCCCGCCTTGACCTTTCGATCGACCATCTGCCGCGAGATGCCGTCGAGGACGATCCGCACCTGCTCGAGACCGTAGCCTCCGCCCGCGTCGCGAAGGTCCCGCGCTGCGATCTCCCGCCCGCGCAGGATCGCGCGCGCTCGCGCGTCCGGCACCGCCGCTCGCCGAAGCTCGGCCTTCAACCTGTCCCAGCGACGACGGGCGCCGGGGCCGTCGTCGACGTCCGAGGGTTTGCGTTCGACGGTCTGCACCGAGCGGAACTCCCTTGAGAGGGTCACGCGTTCAAGATGGTCAACTCGGTCAACTGCGTCAACCATCGTCGCTCACATCAATCCCTCACGGATGTCGTCGAGCGACTGCGTTGGAACGGTCTTGGTCTGCATAGCTCGATCGGCTCGGCTCATCGCCAGGCGATCCGCCGGCGCGAGCGGGCGGCGAATTCCGGTGGATTCCGGTGACGTCTGCTCGGGCGTGCGCGCAGGCGCGTCCGTCCTCGCTTCGTCTTGCGAAGCGGCGAGATCGTCGTCCATGTCGCCTGCTGCCATCTGCGTCGCTCCTCGGCAAGATGCGCAATCATAGCGCATCCTGCCGGGGGCATCACGATCTCACTGCATCGTCGGGATCGAGAACTCCGCGCCCTCCTTCACCCCCGACGGCCAGCGGGCGGTGACGGTCTTGGTCTTGGTGTAGAACAGGATCGCGTGCGGGCCGTGCTGGTTGAGATCGCCGAAGCCCGAGCGCTTCCAGCCGCCGAACGTGTGGTAGGCGAGCGGCACGGGGATCGGCACGTTGATGCCGACCATGCCCACCTGCACCTTGGCGGCGAAGTCGCGCGCCGCGTCGCCGTCGCGGGTGAAGATCGCCACGCCGTTGCCGTACTGGTGGTCGTTGGCCAGGCGAAGGCCCTCGTCGTAGTCCTTGGCGCGCACCACGGAGAGGACCGGGCCGAAGATCTCCTCCTTGTAGATGCGCATGTCCGGCGTCACCTCGTCGAAGAGGCAGCCGCCCATGTAGAAGCCCTTCTCGTAGCCCTGCAGCGAGAAGTTCCGGCCGTCGACGACGAGCTTCGCGCCCTCCTCGACGCCGAGGTCGACGTAGCGGCGCACCTTCTCGAGGTGGGCCTTCGTCACCATCGGGCCGAAGTCGGCCGAGGGGTCGGTGGAGGGGCCGACCTTCAGGCTCTCCACCCGCGGGATCAGCTTCTCCATCAGCCGGTCGGCGGTGGCCTTGCCGACGGGGACCGCCACCGAGATCGCCATGCAGCGCTCGCCCGCCGAGCCGTAGCCGGCGCCGACCAGCGCGTCGACCGTCTGGTCCATGTCCGCGTCGGGCATGATGATCATGTGGTTCTTGGCGCCGCCGAAGCACTGCGCGCGCTTGCCGGTCGCGGCCGCGCGCGAGTAGACGTAGTGCGCGATGTCGGAGGAGCCGACGAAGCCCACGGCCTTGATGTCCGGATCGTCGAGGACGGCGTCCACCGCCTCCTTGTCGCCGTTGACCACGTTGAGGATGCCCGCCGGCAGCCCGGCCTCGATCATCAGCTCGGCGAGGCGCATGGGCACGCCCGGATCGCGCTCGGACGGCTTGAGGATGAAGGCGTTGCCGCAGGCGATCGCGGGGGCGAACTTCCACATCGGGATCATGGCGGGGAAGTTGAACGGCGTGATGCCGGCGACCACGCCCAGAGGCTGGCGCATCGAGTACATGTCGATGCCCGGCCCGGCGCCCTCGGTGTACTCGCCCTTCTGCAGGTGGGCGATGCCGGTGACGAACTCGCAGACCTCGAGCCCGCGCTGGATGTCGCCCTTGGCGTCGGGGATGGTCTTGCCGTGCTCGCGGGCGAGCAGCTCGGCGAGCGCGTCGTAGTCGCGATGCAGGAGCTCGATGAACCGCATGAACACGCGCGCGCGGCGCTGCGGGTTCGTGGCGCCCCAGGCCGGCTGCGCCTCGAGCGCGTTCTCGACGGCGGCGCGGACCTCGTCACGGGTGGCGAGCGCGACCTTGGCCCGCACCTCGCCCGTCATGGGCTCGAAGACGTCGCCGTAGCGCCCGGAGGAACCCTCGACCTCGCGACCACCGATGAAATGTCCGACCGTGCGCATGTTGCACGCCTCCCTTGCTCTCGCGGCATACGGTTAGCATTTGCGATATTTGCACAGCTATAGGAGAAATCGAAGCGGTCACGTGCGAAACTGCACGCGCGCCACCCCTTGGAAACGCCCGCGGACGGGGCCGTGCGTCCCGCCGGAGACCGGTGCTCGGTGGAGTCTAACATGAGTCGCTTCGATTGGGACGACCTGCGCTTCTTCCTCGCCGTGGCGCGGGTCGGCCGCCTCACCGTCGCCGCGCGACGGCTGGGCGCCGACCACGCCACGGTCTCGCGCCGGATCACCGCGCTCGAGGACGCGCTGAAGGCGAAGCTCTTCGAGCGCCGCCCGCAGGGCTACGCGCTGACCGAGCACGGAGAGCGGCTGCTCGCCAAGGCCGAGGCGATCGAGACCCAGGCGCTCGCGGTCTCCTCCGAGATCGGCGGTGCGGACCTCGCGCTCTCGGGCACGGTGCGCATCGGCGCGCCCGACGGCTTCGGCACGATGTTCCTGGCCCCGCGCACGGCGGACATCGCCAAGCAGTTCCCGGACCTCGAGCTCCAGATCGTGGCCATGCCGCGGCTGCTCTCCCTGTCGAAGCGCGAGGCCGACATCGCGATCTCCCTCGCCCCGCCGAAGGAGGGCAAGATCGTCGCGCGGCGCCTCACCGACTACAAGCTCGGCGTCTTCGCCACCCAGGCCTATCTCGACCGGGCCAAGCCCATCGAGACGCCCGAGGATCTGCAGGACCACCCGGTCATCGGCTACATCGACGACCTGATCTTCACCCCCGAGCTCGACTATCTCGACGAGGTCAACAAGGGCCTGCGCGCCAAGATCGCCTCCTCCTCCCTCGTCACCCAGATGCAGGCGACGCTGGCGGGGGCGGGCGTGTGCGTGCTGCCCTACTACGTCGCCGCCCAGGACCCGCGCCTCGTGCAGATCCTGCCGGAGAAGACGAGCTTCTCGCGCTCCTACTGGCTCATCGTCCACGCCGACCTCAAGGACATCGCCCGCATCCGCGCGACGATGGACTTCCTCGTGCGCGAGGTGAAGGCGGCCCGCGCCGACTTCATGCCGGAGGATCGGCCGTGACGGGCCGGGAGGAGGGCTCGGGCGCGGCGACCGCGCGAGGCTGATCGCGGGCCGGAGAGAAACTCTTCCTGTGCTGGCGCGTTTCCCGGCTTCCTCCATCAGGAAGGGGACCGGATGCGCACCCGCTACGCCCTCGTACTCGTTCCCGCCCTGTGCGGCGCCGCGCTCGCGGGCGTCGCGTACTTCGGCAGCCATACCGGCGTCGACGGGACGCTCGGGGCGCTGCTCGCCCTCGTCGGTGCCGGCGCCGTCGCGGCCGGCGCCCTCGTCGCCCTCCTCGTCCCGATGCGCCCGGGCCTGCTCGCGGCGCTCGACGGGCTCCTGGTCGTCGGCGCGCTGCTCACGGCGCTCGCCGCCTGGTTCCTCATGCAGGACCTCTTCGTCGCGGCCATGCTCCTGGCGCTCGGCATGGTCCTCGTGGTGCGCGCCGTGCCCGCCTCCCCCAAGGCGCGCCTGACGCGCCTGGGCCTCGTCGCCTCCCTCGGCGCAGGATCGCTCCTCGCGCTCCCGGCTCCCGACCACGCGGCCCGCGCCGAGCAGCCCGCCTGGCGCTCCTTCCACGGGGACCTCGCCTCGCGCAAGTTCGCCCACGTCGAGAGCTTCACCCCCGACACCATCGGGCGGCTGGAGCGGGCGTGGGAATACCGCACCGGCGACGTCTCCGACGGCTCGGGGGAGCTGCCGGCCACCGTGTGGTCGGCGACGCCGGTCTACGCCAACGAGACGCTCTATCTCGGCACGCCCTTCTACCGGATCATCGCGCTCGACCCGGCGACCGGGTCGGAAATCTGGAGCTACGACACGCGCTCCACCCTGGAGGCGCTGACGCAGCCCTCCCTGAAGAACCGCGGCGTCGGCTATTGGGAGAGCGGCGCGCAGGGGCCGTGCGAGAAGCGCGTCTACATCGGCACGATGGACGCGACCCTGCACGCGGTCGACGCCGATACGGGCACCCCCTGCGCCGACTTCGCCGAAGGCGGCGTGCTGAACGTCAACCAATGGAACGTGGTCAACGACGAGTTCCCGTTCTCGCTGCTCCAGCCCCCCACCGTCGCCGGCGACATCCTGCTGCTGGGCTGGGCGGGCAAGGATTGGGAATACAGCGTCGCGCCCCCCGGAAACCTGCTCGCGGTGGACGCGCGCACCGGTGAGCTGCTCTGGGAGGCCGCCTTCATTCCCGAGGAGATGATCCCCCGCACGGGAACGGCCAACATCTGGACGGCGATGTCGGTGGATACCGAACTCGGCCTCGTCTACGCGCCGGTCTCCTCGCCGAGCCCGAACTACTGGGGCGGCGATCGCACCGACCCGATCCCGCTCGCCACCTCGGTGACCGCCATCGACCTCGAGACCGGCGAGGTGGCCTGGAGCTTCCAGCACGTGCGCCACGACATCTGGGACTACGACACGCCGTCTGCGCCCACCCTCGTCGACATCGAGCGCGACGGCGCGACGATCCCCGCGCTCGTCCAGGCGACGAAGCAGGGCTTCCTGTTCGTCCTCGACCGGCGCACCGGCGAGCCGCTCTTCCCCGTCGACGAACGTGCGGTGCCCGCGAGCGACGCCCAGGGCGAGGTCGCCGTCGAGACCCAGCCCTTCGTGACGGTTCCCGCGCCGCTCGGCGACGCGCTCGACCTGCCGGACGTCTGGTGGCTCGCCGACGCGATGAGCCTCGGGCAATGCTCGCGCGAGCGCGAGCGGTACCGCTACGAGGGCATCTTCACGCCCCCCTCCGAGCAGGGAACGCTGATGTACCCGGGCACGGCCGGGGCGACGAACTGGGGCGGCGTCGCCGTCGATCCGCGCACGAACATCCTCTACGTCAATTCCATGCGCGTCGTGCAGCTGATCAAGCTGATCCCGCGGGAGGAGTACGAGCGCATCGCCGGCGAGTCCGGCGCGGAGGAGGGCTACTACCCGCAGGAAGGCTCGCCCTACGGCTTCCTGCTGACCGACTGGAGCAACTGGGCGCGCATCCCCTGCTGGGAGCCGCCCTTCGGCACCTTCACGGCGGTCGACCTGCGCACGGGCGAGCGCCTCTGGGAGGTACCCTTCGGCATGGGCCAGTACTGGGGCTTCTACGGCCTGCGCGACTGGGGCACCCCGACGCTCGGCGGCCCCGTCGTCACCGCCGGCGGCGTCGTCTTCATCGGCGCCTCCATGGACGCCCGCGTCCGCGCGCTCGACGCCGCCACCGGCGAGGAGATCTGGTCGGACCGCGTGCACGCGCCGGCCGTCTCGATTCCGGCGGTGTTCACCCACGAGGGCGTCGACTACGTGGTCTTCGCGGTCGGCGGCAACCCGATCCTCAAGGACCAGGTGGCGGATCAGCTGGTGGCGTATCGGCTGGGGGAGTGACGACGGGCGGCGCGGGGAAGGCGGCGCAGACGGGGCGAAAAAAGCCGGGGACGGCTATTCCTGCTTTGTTCACGAGTGCGCCGCCCGCTGCTAGGGTCTTCGCCGAACCCCACTGTACCGGTGCCGTCGATGCTGCTGCGCGACTCCCACGACCTCGCCGTTCCGCCCAGCACCCCGGTCGAGGACGTCGTGCCGGCGGGCGGCGTGCCCTTACGCGCGCTGGCTTATCCCGAGCTCCGCTACATGGGCTCGAAGCACCGCCTGATCCCTTGGATTCACGACGTGCTGAGCACGCTCGACTTCGAGACGGCGCTCGATCCGTTCTGCGGGACCGGGTGCGTCGCCTATCTCATGAAGGCGATGGGCAGGCAGGTGACCGCCTGCGATTTCCTCGGCTTCACGACCCTCGTGGCGCAGGCGACGGTCGCGAACGCCACCCGGACGCTGGACGGCGCGGACGTCGACGCGATCCTGTCGCCGCGCGCGGACGCGGACGACTTCATCGCGCGCACTTTCGACGGCGTCTTCTTCACGGCGGACGACCGCGTCTTCCTCGATCGCGCCTCGGCCGGCCTGCGGCGTCTCGACGACCCGGACGCGCGCGCGGTCGCCTATGCGGCCCTGTTCCGCTCCTGCCTGAAGAAGCAGCCGCGCGGCGTCTTCACAGTCTCGGGCGATCTCGCCCGCTACGACGACGGCCGCCGGGACCTGCGCCTGTCGCTGGAGGAGCATTTTCGCGAGCAGGTCGCGGTCTTCAATGCGGCGGTGTTCGACAACGGCCGGGCGAACCGTGCCTTCCAGGCAGACGTCTTCGAGACGGATGCGCCAGGCGTCGACCTCGTCTATCTGGACCCACCATACGTTCCGCGATCGGACGACAATTGCTACGTGAAGCGCTACCACTTCCTGGAGGGGCTCTCCTGCTACTGGGAGGACCTCGAGATCATGCAGGACACCAAGGTCAAGAAGATCGAAAAGCGCTTCACGCCGTTCAGCTATCGCCGCACAGCGGTGGATGCGTTCGAGCGCCTGTTCGCCCGCTTCGCGAAGAGCACGATCGTCCTGTCCTACTCGTCGAACGGATATCCCGACCTCGCCATCCTCGAAGGGCTCCTGCGGCGACGCAAGCGTAGGATCGATTTGTTCGAACGCCAACATCGATATAATTTCGGCACGCACGCTTCCGTCGAGCGCGCGCGTGTGACGGAGTATATCCTGGTGGGGCGTGGATGAAGCCGGTCGACCAGCACATCGACGTCGTCGTCGCCGAGCTGAGTCCTCTCGACGTCGCGTGGATGGACGACGTCGCTGCGCGCGTCATCACGAAGCTCTCGGCACTTCCGCGGAAGGAGACCTATGGCAGAGACGATATCGCCGCTCTGCTCGACGCGGGCTTCGAGGACGGGATCCTGGTGCTTCGGCTCTTCCTCGCGCTCTCGAAGGACCAGATGGAGGTCTTCCTGCGACGGGAGCTCGGGCCGGGTGGGATCGGCACGAAACGCTACGCCGCCGATCGCGCCCCCTATCTCGACGCCCTGGAGCGGCTCGGCCTCGCGGACGCCATGGCGCAGACCGTGAACTACCGCCCGATCTGGAGCGACATCCTCGTCGAGCGCCTCCGCTCCGGCCGGGGCTCCGCGATCCAGGGCCAGCGGCGCGGACGCGGGCTCGAGGACTTCGTCGAGGCGGCCCTCGTCGAGATCAAGCGCCACGACCAGATCCTGCTCTTCATCACCGACGGCTGACCTGGAAGGCGCGCCTGTCGGATCTGCGCAAGATCGTCGACCGGCAGAACGACGGGAAGATCGCGCGGATCTACACGATGAAGATGCGCGAGCAGCTCGTCGAGGACCTCGCGACCTGGAAGGCTCGGCCCGCGCTGTGACGAGCCGGGAGCATCCCGGCGCGGACGTCGAGAACACCCCCCTCACCGCGTGCGCTCGATGTAGGTCTGCACCTCCGAGGTGAGCTGCGCCGTCTGGCCGTCGAGATCGGTGGAGACGCGGCTCACCGTGCCCGCCGCGCGGCCGGTCTCGGCGGCGGCGTCGGAGACGCCGGTCATGTTGGCGGTGATCTCGCGCACGGCCACCGACTGCTCCTCCACCGCGGCCGCGATCTGGTCGGACGTCTCGCTCAGCGTCGCGATCTGCGTGCGCACGCCGGAGATCACCTGGACGGTCTCGCCCGTCATCGACTGGATGCCGGCGATGCGCTCCTTGATCTCGTCGGTGGCCTTGGCGGTCTGGGTCGCGAGCGCCTTCACCTCGGCGGCGACGACGGCGAAGCCGCGTCCGGCTTCCCCGGCGCGGGCGGCCTCGATCGTGGCGTTGAGGGCGAGCAGGTTGGTCTGGGCGGCGATCGACTGGATCACCTCGGTGATGCCGCCGATCGAGGCGGCGGCCTCGGCGAGGCGCTTGATCATCGTGTCCGCGCCCGTCGCCTTCGAGGTCGCGTCCCGGGCGAGCCCGGAGGCCGTCGAGACCTGCTCGGCGATCTCGCCGATCGACGCGGCGAGCTCCTCCGTCGCGGCGGACACGGAGGCCGCCATCGCCTGCGCGCGGTCGGCGATGTCCGACATGGTCGTCGCCGACTGCGCCATGGCGTTCGACGACCCCGACATCTGCTCGACCGCCTCCGTCACGCTCTTCGCGAGACGCACGCTGTCGGAGATGATCGACCAGGAGACCATCGGGCCGAGATAGGAGCCGTTCGCGTCGCGGATCGCAGTCACCTTCAGGTTGAGCGTCTCCGGCCCGACCCGAATGTTGGAATTCATCGGCAGGCGCGAGGGGTCGCGCAGGATGCCGTGCTGGTGGCTGGGGTTCTTGTGGAACACGTCGACGGTCGAGCCGAGCATCGTATCCACCTTGATCGGCAGGTGCTGCTCGATGCGCTTCAAGGTCTCGCGGCTGGTCTTGTTGAGGTAGTTGATCTTGAAGTCGACGGGATCGCAGGTCATCACCGCGATCGGCATCTCGTCGATCATCTGGAGGAGGCGCTGCGTCTCGGCCTCCTTCTCGAGCACCTTCGTGACGACGTTCCAGGTGAGCGACGCGTGCGTGTAGCGCCCGCGCGCGTCGAGCACCGGCGCGATGTGCAGCGACAGGCGCTCGCTGCCGAGGCGGATGTGGGCCGTGTGGGGCAGCCGCTTCGGGTCGGAGAGCATCGCGCGCTGATGCTCCGGGCGCTTGTGGAACACGTCGATCGACGTACCGACGATCCGCTCGACGTCGATGTCGAGCTCGTGCGCGATGTCGCGCAGGAGCTTTCGCGATGCGGCGTTGGCGTAGACGATCTCGAAGCTCGGGACCTCGCAGATCATCACGGCGTCGGGCAGGCCGTCGAGGACGAAGCGGGCGTCGACGCCGAGCGACGACGACTGGGCGGGCCTGGTCTTGAGGGCGAGCATCGGGTTGGTCTCCGGGAACGTCACTGGCGCGCCGCAACGGCGCCTCGCACGAGGGAAAGGCGGAAGAAGGTCTCGCCGGCGAACCGGGCGTTCGCGGCCGCGCGGCGCCGGCTCCACGGGGGCGCGGCGCACGGGCGATCGCGGCGACGCTCCGCCACCCACTCGCGCATCCGGTCGACGACGGTGGCGAGTGCATGGTCGAGCATTCACATGACATAGCGCGTGAGTTGTTAAACGGCGCTTAATCGGATCGCCACCGGCTCGGTATTCGCCGAGAAGTAGAGCCAAATCGGTGCCGAAGGAGGGGCGACTGCTTCGTTCTGGAAGCATCTCGGCTGGCGATTGCTGGAGAGTTCGCTGATCAAGGGCTGGTGCGGCGAAGCCGAAACAGGCAAGAAACGCGAGCAAGGAATCTCCCTATGATTGCATATCAGTCCCGTGAGGCGCAGATGCGTGCGCGCTCCACCGCCATCGCCGCGTCGTTGACGCAGCTCAAGGGCCTGTCCACCGAGATCGAGGCCAATGCGCACGCCTTCCGCGCGAACCTCGAGCGCGTGACCCGCTCCGAGGCGCTCGCGAGCATGCGCACGCTGCTCTCCTCGATCCGGTGACCGCGCGGTCGGCATCCCTGCCGCCGCGCTCACGCCTCCGCCAGCGCCGCGAGCGCGATGCCGCTCGTCACCGCCACGTTGAGGCTGTCGAAGCCGCCGCGCATGGGGATGCGCAGGGTGCGCGCGCGGGCGAGGACGGCGTCGGGGAGACCCGGGCCTTCGGTACCGAGCACGAGCGCCGTGCGCTCCGGGCGGGCGAGGCCGGCGAGCGTCTCCTTCCCGCCCGGCGAGAGCGCGAGGGGCGTGAAGCGCGCCGCGTCCAGCGTGGCGAGCGTCTCCAGCGGCCCGCCGGCGCGGGCGAAGGGCACGAGCAGCGCGCCGCCCGCCGAGACGCGGATCGCCTTGCGATAGAGCGGATCGCAGGTCTCGCCGTCGAGGATCACCGCGTCGGCGCCGAAGGCGGCGGCGTTGCGGAAGATCCCGCCGACGTTGTCGTGGTTGGTGAGCCCGATCAGCACCACGACGAGGGCGCGCCGCGGCAGGCCGGCGAGCAGGGCCTCCGCGTCGGTCTGCTCCCCGCGCAGCCCGACCGCCAGCACGCCGCGGTGGATCGGGAAGCCGGCGATCGCCTCCAGCACCGGCTGGGGCGCGACGTGGACCGGCACATCCGCCGGGATCGCGGCGGCGAGCGCCGCGCGCTTCTGCGACAGGAGAACCGAGGCGAGGGCGAAGCGCCGGCGCCCCGTCGCGATGCGCAGCGCCACCTCCCCTTCGACCACGAACTTGCCGGCGCGCCCGGCGAGATCCTTCTCGCGGATCGCGCGGTAGTCGGCGATACGCGGGTCGTCGGGATCGTCGATCGGGATGGTCTCGCGCACGGCCTCCCTCATCGCCCGTCGTGGACGATCGCGCCGTCGAGGATCGTCAGGACGCAGCGCGTCTCGCGCACGGCGTCGGGCTCGGCGAGGAAATCGTGCCCGAACACCGCGACGTCGGCGAGCATGCCCGGCGCGAGCCGCCCGCGCGTCGTCTCCGCCTTCTCGACCCAGGCGCCGAACTCGGTGAAGGCGGCGAGCGCCGTCTCGGGCGAGACCCGCTCGCGCGCGTCCATCACCCCTCCCGTGCGGGTGCGCCGTGTCATCATGGCCGCGAGCGACAGAAGCGGGTCGAGCGCGCAGACCGGCGCGTCCGAGGAGGCGGCGGGGTGGAGCCCCGCCTCGATCCAGCCGCGGGTCGGGTAGGAGGAGAGCGCGCGATCCTCGCCGAGCACGTCGACGTAGAGGTCCCCGAAATCGTGCAGGAAGACCGGCTGCGGCACGGGCTCGATCCCGAGCCGCGCCATCCGCGCCGTCTGGTCGGGGCGGGCGAAGCCGCAATGCTCGATGCGGTGGCGCCGGTCCGGATCGGGCGCGTGCGCGAGGGCGGCCTCCATGGCGTCGAGCGTCTGCTCGATCGCGGCGTCGCCGATGGCGTGGACGGCGAGCTGCCAGCCCTGATCGTGGTAACGGCGCGTGTAGGCGCGCATCTCGTCGTCGGTCAGCGACAGGAGCCCGCGGGTCTCGGGGACGCCGCGATAGGGTGCGCTCATCGCGGCGGTGCGCCCGCCGGCGCTGCCGTCGGTGAAGATCTTGACCTGCTTCGCCATCAGGCGCGCATCGCCGCGGCCGGGCCGGAACCCGGCCTCCCACGCCGCCTCGGCGATGCCGCCGGGGCCCCCCAGAAGGCATTGCGAGACGCGCACCGGCAGCCGGCCGGCGTCGTGCGCCGCGTCGTAGGCGGAAAGCTCCGCCAGCCCCGCGCGCATGCCCACCGCCGCATCCATCACCCCGACGATGCCGTGCGCCAGGCAGGCGCGCCCGGCGCGCTCGATGGCGTCGACCAGCTCGGCCCGCGACGGCTCGGGCATCGCCGCGCGCACGGGGTCTCGCGCGGTCTCGGCGAGGAGGCCGGTGAGGCGGCCGGCGGCGTCCCGCTCGATGAACCCGCCCTGCGGCGCGACGCTCGCCTCGTCGAGGCCGGCGAGCCGCAGGGCCGCCGAGTTGCAGATCGCGACGTGGCCGCAGGCGCGCACGACGTAGGCCGGATTGTCCGGCGCGGCCCGGTCGAGCTCGTCGCGGGTCGGAGGGCGGCCGACGTCGAGGCGGCCCTGGTCCCAGCCCCGCGCCAGCAGCCACGCCCCCGTCGGCAGCGCCGCCGCGCGCTCCGCCACCCGGGCGAGGAGCGCGTCGAGGCTGGTTGCCGCCTGCGGCGTGAGGTCGAGCTCGACCATGGTCAGGCCGAGCGGCAGCAGGTGCATGTGCGCGTCGATCAGACCCGGCGTCGCGAGCCGCCCGCCGAGATCGATCGTGCGGGTGCCGGCGCCCGCGAGCGCGGCGATCTCGCGGGTCGTGCCCAGGGCCGCGACGCGGTCGCCCGCGATCGCCACCGCCTCGTGCACGCCCTCCGCACGCCCGGCGAAGACGCGGCCGTTCAGGAGGAGGAGTGTAGGGGCGTTCATGGGCGAGGCTCCGGTCGTCGCGCCCGACAGGTAGCCGGTCCGTCGGCCCCGGGGAACCCGAAACCGCTCCTCCCCCGTCGGGGGAGGTGGATCGGCGCCGCAGGCGACGAGACGGAGGGGGTGCGCCGAAGGCGCGCTTCGGCGACAGCCGAAATCACGCACGTGCCACCTGGGGACCCCGCCCCTGATCCGCTGACGCGGATCGTCCCCGCCCCGATGGGGCGGGAGCGGCACTCACTCCGCGGCGGGCGCCTCCTTGCCCTTCTTGCCGAACACGCCGGAGAACCAGCCCTTCTTGGGCGCGTCCTCGCCGCTCGTGCCGGAGATCGCCTCGCCCGCCTCGTCCGGCGGGGGCGGGGCGACGACTTCGCCGAACTTGGTGAAGAACTCGCCGGCGAGCTTCTTCGCAGTCGCGTCGATCAGGCGCCCGCCGAGCTGGGCGATCTTGCCGCCGACCTGGGCCTTGACGTCGTAGTGCAGGATGGTCTCCTCCGCGCCGTCCTCGCCCTGCGCGGCTTCGAGGTCGACCTTGGCCGAGCCCTTGGCGTGGCCGGCGGCGCCGCCGGCGCCCTCGCCGGAGATCACGTAGCCGTTGGGCGGATCGAGGTCGGAGAGCGTGACCTTGCCGTTGAAGGTCGCCTTCACCGGGCCGATCTTGAGCGTCACCTTCGCCGTCATCTCGGTGTCGGAGGTCTTCTCGATCGTCTCGCACCCCGGGATGCACTGCTGGAGCACCTCGGGATCGTTCAGCGCGGCCCAGACCGTCTCCCGGGGGGCGGCGATCCGCTGGCTGTCGGTCATGTCCATGGCGTCTTCCTTCCTCGTGTCCGTCTTCTCGGGATTCGTCCTCACGCCCCGCGCTGTCCGCGCCGGCGCAGGACGGTGATCTCGGCGAGGATCGACAGCGCTATTTCTTCGGGCGTAATCGCGCCGATGTCGAGCCCCGCCGGGGCGTGCAGCCGCTCGAAGGAGGCCTCCGGAAGCCCCGCGCCGATCAGCTCCGCGCGCAGCGCCGCCGCCTTGAGCCGCGAGCCGACGAAGGCGACGTAGCCCGCGTCGCTGGCGAGCGCCGCGCCGAGCGCCGCCGCATCGCCAGCGCCCTGCGTCGCCACCACGACGAAGCGCGTCTGCGCCGCCTCGGTGGCGATGCCCCAGCCGGGGACGGCGCGGTCGGCCGCGCCGAAGGCCTCGAGATCGCCCTGCGGCGCGTGGACGACGGTCTCGTACCCCATCCGCCGGCCGAGGTCGCACAGAGCCTCGGCCACCGGCGTCGACCCGCAGATCACGAGCTGGGCGCGCGGCAGCACCGCCTCGACGAAGACGTCCATCGTGCCCTTGGAGGGGCAGCGGTTGGCGGCGAAGCGCACGCCGTCGCGCTCGTCGCCGGGGGCGACCCCGAGGTCGGCGAGGAGCTCCTCCGGCTGGACGGAGACGAGCCGCGCCTCGCCGTCGGCGATCACCTGGCGCGCCGTGCGCAGCACCGCGCCGCGGGCGCAGCCGCCGCCGATCCAGCCGCCGGTGATGGTGCCGTCGGCGCGGATGATCGCCTTGGCGCCCGCCTTGGCCGCGGTGAGCGCGACGGTCCGCACCACGGTCGCGACCGCGAAGGGCTCCGCCTTCGCCCGCATGGCGGCGACGAGGGCGTGGACGTCGTGGGGATCGGTCATGGTGTCCTTCACAGGCGCGTTCACAGCCGGGCGAGCTCCGGCTCGAGTGCCGCGAGGCTCGCGAGGTCGTGGGCGGGGGCGAAGAGGTCGACGTGCGGCAGCGCCGCGCGCATGCCGCGGGCGGCCGGCGCGTAGTCGCGCCAGCCGAGCATCGGGTTGAGCCAGATCACGCGGCGCGCCCGCCGACGCAGCCGCGCCATCTCGCGGGAGAGCACCTCCGGCTCGCCGGTGTCGTAGCCGTCCGACACGATCATCACCGCCGTCCGGGAGGTCAGCGTGCGGCGCGCATGGGCCCGGTTGAAGGTCTCGAGCGCGGCCCCGATCTTCGTGCCGCCGCCGAAGCCCTGCGCGAGCAGCGCGAAGCGCTCGGCGGCGCGGACCGGGTCGCGCTCGCTCAGGGCCTGCGAGACCTGGATCAGGCGCGTATGGAAGACGAAGGCGTCGGCCCGCGCGAAGCCGGCGAGCACGCCGTGCATGAAGCGCACGAAGGTGGCGGAATAGACGCTCATCGAGCCAGACGCGTCGAGCAGGATCACGAGCTTCAGCGGCTTCCTGCGCGGGCGCCGGCGCACGAGGTCGAGCGGCTCGCCGCCGCGCTCGACGGCGCGCGCCAGCGTGCGGCGCAGGTCGAGCCGCGGGCCCTTCCGCGCGACGCGTTCGCGGCGCACGAGCCGCGCACGCATGCGCCGGGCGAGGCGCTCGGCGAGCGCGTGCGCCGCCTCGATCTCGGCGGGGTCGGTCAGGTGACGGAAGTCGGTCTGCGCGAGGCTCTCGATGCGCGAGCCGCCGGCGCGCCGGCTGCCCGCCTCGTCCTCGGTTTCGGGCGCATGGTCGTCCGCCTCCGACCGGGTGACGCGATCAGGCGCACCCTCCTCGCCGCGCGTCGCGTCGGGGCCGGGCCAGGAGCGGATGTCGAGGCCGCCCTTGCGGGAGGCGCCCGACGTGGTCATCCGAACGCCCGCGCGCCGGGCGCTCCAATAGGCGCGAAAGATCTCGGGGAAGCGCTCCCAGTCCGAGGGCCGCGAGGCGAAGAGCGTCCGCAATGCCGGCATCAGGGCGGACGGGCGGGACAGGTCGGCGGCGGCGAGGATGGCGAGTGCGTCGCGGCTCTCCGCGAGGCCGACGGGGAAGCCGTTCATCCGCAGGCTGCGCACGAAGCCGGCGAGCCGCGCGCGCACGGCGGCGGCGACGTCGGTCCCGGGGCTCGCCGCGGCGGGATTCACGCGCTCGCCTCCACCAGCCGCGCGACGACGGCCGGCGCGAGCCGCACGCGGTCCTCGCGGGTCTTGAGGAGCGCGACCAGCGCGTCGTGGACGGCCTCCGGGTCGTCGCGCAGGTCGCCGAGGCCGACGAGACTCGCGGCGAAGTCGAGCGATTCGGCGACGCCGGGAACCTTGACGAGGTCCTCCTTGCGCAGCTTCGCCACGAAGCGCGCGACCTGCGTGGCGAGCGCCGCGTCGATGCCGGGCAGGCGGGCGAGCAGGATGCGCGCCTCCCGGTCGGGCTCGGGATAGTCGACATAGTGGTAGAGGCAGCGCCGCCTGAGCGCGTCGGAGAGTTCGCGCGTGGCGTTCGAGGTGAGGATCACGTGCGGGACGCTGGTCGCCCGGATGGTGCCGAGCTCGGGGATCGAGACCTGGAAGTCGGACAGGAGCTCGAGCAGGAAGGCCTCGAACTCCTCGTCCGCCCGGTCGATCTCGTCGATGAGCAGGACCGGCGCCGTCTCCTGGCGGATGGCGGCGAGCAGCGGGCGCTCGAGCAGGTAGGCCTCCGAGAAGATCTCGGCCTCGACGGCCTTCGCGTCGTGTCCCTCCCGCGCCTTGATGGCGAGGAGCTGTCGCTGGTAGTTCCATTCGTAGAGCGCCGCCGCCCGGTCGAGCCCCTCCCAGCATTGCAGCCGGATCAGCCGGGTACGGTGGATCTCGGCCAGCGCCTTGGCGATCTCGGTCTTGCCGACGCCCGCCTCGCCCTCGAGCAGCAGCGGGCGCGAGAGCCGCTGCATCAGCGCGAGCGCCACCGCGAGATCGCGATCGGGCACGTAGCCGGTGGCTACGAGGCGCTGGGCGATGGCGTCGCGGTCGAGGGGGGCGGTCAAGGGCACTGTCCTCGAAAACGGTCACGGGGCTCGCGCGCCCGTTCGTGACGGCCGCGCCGGTATTCCCCTCTCCCTCGTGGAGAGGGGCTAGGGGTGTGGGGCGTCGGGCGAGGCTCACCCGCGCGAGGGTCGGCGGACGGGTCGTGCAGGCCTGCATCCAGGGCGGTGACAGTCCTGCACGCCCCACACCCCCGGCCCCTCTCCACGAGGGAGAGGGGAGAGCCTCCATCCGCGCCTCGCTCCTTCAGCCTCCGATCACGCCCCCAGCGCGCGCGCCGCCTTCCAGATGCGCCAATGGTCGTGCGGCATCTGGATGTGGGTCGAGCCCAGGAACGCGAACGCGTCGTTCACCGCGTTCGAGAAGCACGGCACGCCGCCGACGTGCGGGCTCTCGCCCACGCCCTTGGCGCCGATCGGATGGTGCGGCGAGGGGGTGACGGTGTGGTCCGTCTCCCAGACCGGGGTCTCCACCGCGGTGGGCAGGAAGAAGTCCATGAAGGACGCGCCCATCACGTTGCCCTGCTCGTCGTAGCGGATCTCCTGGCCCATCGCGACCGCGAAGGCCTCGGTGAGGCCGCCGTGCACCTGGCCCTCGATGATCATCGGGTTGATCCGGGTGCCGCAATCGTCGAGCGCGTAGAAACGCCGGACCTTGTACACGCCGGTATCGACGTCGATGTCCATCACGCAGACATAGGCCCCGAAGGGGTAGGTCATGTTCGGCGGGTCGTAGTAGGACACCGCCTCGAGGCCGGGCTCCATGTTCGGCGGGGGCTGGTTGTAGGCCGCCCAGACGATCTCCTTCATCGACTTGCGGCTCTCGGGCGATCCCTTCAGGCGGAAGCCGTCGATGTCGAACTCGACGTCGTCGTGGTGCACTTCCAGCATGTGCGCCGCGATCATCTGCGCCTTCGCCTTGATCTTGCGCGCGGCGACCGCGGTGGCGGCGCCGGCGACCGGCGTCGAGCGCGAGCCGTAGGTGCCGAGCCCGTAGGGCGCCGTGTCGGTGTTGCCCTCCTCGATCATGATGTCGTCGGCGGGGATTCCGAGCTCGGTCGCGATGATCTGCGCGTAGGTGGTCTCGTGGCCCTGGCCCTGGCTCTTCGTGCCCATCCGCGCGATCACGCCGCCGGTCGGATGGATGCGGATCTCGGCGGAATCGAACATGCCGATGCCGAGGATGTCGCAGTTGCGGGTCGGGCCGGCGCCGACGATCTCGGTGAAGAAGGACAGGCCGACGCCCATGATCTCGCGGGTCTCGCCGCGCGCGAACGCCGCGCGCTTCTCGCGCTGCTCGGCGCGAAGCGAATCGTAGCCCACCGCATCGAGCGCCTTCCTCATGGCGGTGTGGTAGTCGCCCGAATCGTATTCCCAGCCGAGCGCCGAGTTGTAGGGGAATTGCTCCGCCTTGATGAAGTTCTTCATCCTGAGCTCGGCCGAATCCATGCCGAGCTTCTGGGCGAGGATCTCGATCGCGCGCTCGATGGCGTAGACCGCCTCGGTGACGCGGAACGAGCAGCGATAGGCGACGCCCCCGGGCGCCTTGTTGGTGTAGACGCCGTCGACCGCGAGATGCGCCACCGGGATGTCGTAGGAGCCCGTGCAGATGTTCATGAACCCGGCCGGCCACTTCGACGGGTCGGCGCAGGCGTCGAAGGCGCCGTGGTCGGCGAGCACGTGGACGCGCATGGCGGTGATGGTGCCGTCCTTCGTCGCCGCGAGCTCGGTCGTCATGTGGTAGTCGCGGGCGAAGGAGGTGGCGGAGAGGTTCTCCATCCGATCCTCGACCCACTTCACCGGGACGCCGAGCACGATCGAAGCCACGACCGCGCAGATGTAGCCCGGATAGGCGCCGACCTTGTTGCCGAAGCCGCCGCCGATGTCGGGGGCGATGACGTGCACCTTGTGCTCGGGAATGCCCGCGAGCATGGAGGCCACCGTGCGGATGACGTGCGGGGCCTGGAACGTGCCCCAGAGCGTCAGCTCGCCGCGGATCTTGTCCATCGAGGCCACGCACTGGCAGGTCTCGAGCGGCGAGGGATGGGTGCGGTGGTAGGACAGCATCTCCTTGATGGTGACGTCGGCCGTCTCGAAGGCGGCGTTCGTGCCGGCCTCGTCGCCGATCTTCCACTCGAAGATGTGGTTGTGGTGCTTGCGGGGGCCGTGGGCGCCGACCAGCTTGTCCTTGATGTCCTCGCGTAGCAGCGGCGCGTCGTCCGCCATCGCCTGGAACGGGTCGACCAGCGGGGCGAGCTCCTCGTACTCCACCTCGACGAGCTCGATGGCGTCGGCGGCGACGTAGCGGTCCTCGGCGATCACGAAGGCGATCTCCTGGCCCTGGAACAGCACCTTCTCGTCGGCGAGCACCGCCTGCACGTCGCCGGCCAGCGTCGGCATGTAGTGCAGGTTGAGCGGCTTGAGGTCGGCCGCCGTGAGCACCGCCTTGACGCCCGGCATCGCCAGCGCCTTCGATGCGTCGATCTTCCTGATGCGCGCATGCGCGTAGGTCGAGCGCACGAAGTCGCCGAACAGCATGCCGGGCAGCTTCAGGTCGTCGACGTACTGGCCGCGCCCTTGCGTGAAGCGCACGTCCTCGACGCGCTTCCTCTTGCAGCCCATGCCCTGCAGCCTGGCCTCGCGCTCCTCGGGGGTGGGAGGGGTCATGTCGTTCATTCGGCGGCCTCCTTGAAGGGCTCGCCCGCGAGCTTCGCGGCGGCGTACTGAATGGACTTGACGATGTTCTGGTAGCCGGTGCAGCGGCACAGGTTGCCGGAGATGCCGGCGCGGATCTCCGCTTCCGTCGGGCGCGGGTTCTCCTGCAGCAGGCGATGCGCGCGCACGATCATGCCGGGCGTGCAGTAGCCGCACTGGAGGCCGTGCATCTCGCGAAAGCCCTCCTGGAGGGCGTGGAGCGTGCCGTCGGGGGCGGCGACGCCCTCGATCGTCAGGATGTCGGCACCGTTCGCCTGGGCGGCGAACATGGTGCAGGACTTCACCGACATCCCGTCGATGTCGACCGTGCAGGCGCCGCAATGGCCGGTCTCGCAGCCGATATGCGCGCCGGTGAGGCCGAGATCCTCGCGCAGGTAGTGGATGAGCAGCGTGCGCGGCTCGACCAGCGCCTCGTGCGTCTTCCCGTTCACGGTCAGCTCGATGTGGACCTTGGACATGGTCTCCCCCCTCAACCTTGCGCGCGCGCGGCGGCGCGGGCGAGCGCCCGGCGCAGCATCACGCCGGCCATGGCGGTGCGGTACTCCGCGGGACCGCGCCCGTCGGAGGCGGGGTTGGTGATGGCCTCGGCCGCCTTCACCGCCCGGTCGACGATCTCCGGCTCGAGGCGCGATCCGGCGAGGATCGCCATCGCGTCTTCGGCCAAGAGCGGCGTCTCGGAGACGTTGGTGAGGCCGATCGTGATCGTCGCCACGGTGCCGGCCGACATCGTCAGCTGCACGGCGGCGGCGGCCGTGGCGTAGTCGCCGACCTTGCGCTTGAGCTTCTCGTAGGCGAAGCCGGCGCCGGCCGGCGGGGTGGGGACCCGCACGGTCGTGAGAATCTCGCCGTCCTCGGCGGCGGTGAAGTAGGCGCCCTGGTAGAACTCCCGCGCCTGCACCGACCGCTCGCCGTTCGGGCCGGCGAGCACGTAGGTGGCGTCGAGCGTCATCATCACGGCGGGCATGTCGTTACCGGGATCGCCGTTGGCCACGTTGCCGCCGAGCGTGCCGCGATAGCGGATCTGCGGGTCCGCGATGACCGCGGAGGTCTCCGGAATCAGCGGCAGCTTCGCCGCCAGGATCGGATCCTGGAGGAGCTGGTGCTGGGTCGTCATCGCGCCGATGACGATCTCCGCGCCCTCCTCGCGCACGCCCTTGAGCGCGGCGATGCGGGAGAGGTCGACGAGCGCCTCGGGGGCGGAGAGCCGCAGCTTCATCATCGGGATGAGGCTGTGGCCGCCGGCCAGCGCCCGGGCCTCGTCGCCGAGCTCGGCCAGGAGTGCGACGGCCTCCTGCACGGTGCTCGGGCTGTGATAGGCGAAATTGGCGGGTATCACGCCGGATCCTCCTCCTCGAGTGCTCCAACCCTAAATTGCGAGCTTGGGCTCGTCTTTCTCGAAAGGGTCCAGAGAGGAGGGGGGTGCGGCAATCGCTGCTGCACGAGAACCGCGGCTCCTGCACGAAACGCGGCGCGGCATGCACGAACTGCGTCAGGCCGGCTGACCTATTCCGCCGCATCCAACGGTCGCGTCCGCGCCTGCTGCTCGGCTTCGAAGCGCCGCCTCAGGGCGGCGAGGCGGCCGCGGGCGACGGGCAGGCCGCGGCCGTCGTCGAGCAACGCCACGCCGTTGTCGCCCGCCCGGCGCACGGCGACGACGTGATCGAGGTTGACCACGTGGCTGCGGTGGATGCGCAGGAAGCGCGCGGCGTCGAGCGCCGCCTCCGCCTCGCCGATGGACAGCCCGCAGAAGTACTCGTGCTCGCCGTCGCGGACGTAGGTGTAGTGCGCGTTGGCGCGCACGCACCGAATCGCGCCGACGGGGAGCGCGAGCGGCGTGCCGTTGCGCTCGACCGTGAGGGTCCGCGCCGGCCGGCGCGGTGGACCGCCGACGCCGCCGTGGGGGACGGCGCGGCCGGCGCTCTCGCGTGCCGTGGCGGGCTCCGTCGTGCCCGCGACGGAGGCTTGCGCGGCGGCCGCGTCCACGACCGGCGGCTCGCGCGCTGCGGCGGGGGCCGGCGCGTCGGCCGCGGCGTCTGCGACCGGTGCGGCGGGCACCGCGCGCCCGGAGCGCTCGGGGGTCAGCGTCGCGAGGAACGCGCCGGAGACGGCGAAGGCGACGAGCGCCACCGTGAGCGCGAGCCCGTCCGGCGAGAGGCTCGAGGCGAATTGCGAGGGCGCCGCCGCGGGCGCGGCGTGGAGCGTCATGCCGGCCATGGCGGTGTAGTGCATCCCGGAGACGGCGAGGCCCATGGCGATCGCGGACGCCCACAGCGTCTGGCGCGGTGCCTCGAAGCACAGCCACAGCGCCGCCGTCGAGGCGGCGACGGCGAGCGCGAGCGAGAGGACGACGTGGCCCGTCGCGTGGCTCATCGTCATCGCCCCGGCGAGCGCGCCCATGCCGATGTAGTGCATCGAGGCGATGCCCGCCCCCATGCCGAGCCCGCCCGCGCCGACCCGCACGGCGAGCGGCAGCTCCGTCGCCGCGAGCAGCATGCCCGCGCCCACCACCATCACGCAGACGAGGAGCGAGAACACGGTGGGCGCGACGAGGTAGTCCACCCCCACCGGCAGCCGCGCGGCGAGGAGCCCGATGAAGTGCATCGACCAGATGCCCACCGCCAGCGTCGCCGACGCGCCGACGAGGAGAACCCGCCGCCGCACCCCCTCCGCCGCCGCCACCCGCCCCGCCAGCGCGAGCCCGACATAGGCCCCCTGCATCGCGACGAGGATGGAGAGCGCCACGAGCCAGGGGTCGTGGGAGAGGGTGTGCGAGAGGGTCTGGGTGAGGGCGAACGAGGTCGCTCCGGCATTCATCCGTCCCTCCTCGTGTGCGTGCCGACGTCCGATTACCGGATTTCGGCACGATGCCGCGAAACGGCTCCCCGGGCAATGCGGCGGCTTGCGCTGCTCAAATTGCGATGGCAGTGATCCCGAAGCTCAGGGGGGCAGGGATGTCGTTCGAGGAACTCGATGCTGGAGACTGGATGCGGCGCGTGGAGGCTCTCGCGAAGGTGCACGCCGCGGTCGTCGGCGAGCCCGAGCCGCCGCGCCTCGTTCTGATGCGCATCCTGGTGGATCGATCTCGTCCTGGTTCCCTCCCTCGGCGACGATGCCGCTCTCGATGGCCACCGAGCGACGGCCGAGGAGATGAGCCGGCGGCACGGCACCCGCAGCTTCGTCGTGCAGCAGTGCTTGCCGCCGCAGGTCGGCCGCCTCGGTTGGGTCGTCGACACGCGCCGGCCCAGGGATCGCGGCGTTGCGCAGGTGTCGACGATCGCCGTCTATCCGGGGTAACGGAGCGCTGGACTGAACCGAAATGAAGTGCAATACGTTGGTCGATTAGCAACGAACGCATGACAAGGGTGGGGCATGAGCGCGAGCGCGACCATCGATCGAATACGTGAAGGCGCCGTACCGCCGGACGCGGCCTTCGATACTCTTTGCGCGCTCGCCACCGATCCGGACCTCGACGCCCGGGAGGACGCCTACGAAGCGCTGATGGAGTGCGGCTGGCGTGCGGCGCGCGCCGGCAGGAGCGAGGACGAGCTGATCCGCTGGCACGGCGTGTGCCAGGCCCTCGCCGCGCAGATGGAGGCGTCGTCGCCGCGGGAGGCGGGGCCTTCGGAGCCCGCTCGCGTCGCCGGCGAGAGCGAGCTGGATCCTTACGAGGCACTGGCGGAGCGCGTCCGTGCGGTCGCCGACCTGTTCTCCGTTTCACTCCATTTCGCCGAGGCGCGCTCGGCGGAGGCGGTGATCCGCCGCAAGCACGTCCCGGAGGTGCTCGCCATGCTGCGCGAGCGCCCCGGCCGTCCCGTCGACAGAGAGGACATTCGCGCACGCCTCGGCACCGGCCAATCGAACACGACGCGCATCCTGGAGATGATGGAAGCGGCCGGGCTGCTTCGCCGCGAGATGCACGGCAGCCGCTGCCTCGTGACGCTGCCGGATGCGGAGCGAGTGCTGCATGCGAGCCGAGGCGAAGCCGTGGCGGAGGACCATCCGTCGTCGCCGTCCGGTGTCGTCGCCGTGCGGGACGCGGTGGAGATGTACGTCGGGGAGGAAGCGCGCATCTCGGGGGCCGCGGCACCTTCGGTCGCCGGCTCTGCCCAGAGCGGTGGGCGCGGGTCGATCGTCGGTGTCGAGATGCGCGAGCGCGTGAGAGAACCGCGGACGGACATGGGCCCGGGCTCGGGCGACGAACTCGCGGCCATGCTGAAGCGCATTCGGGCAGCCCAGGCTTCTCTGACGTCCGGCCCCAACGCCGGCTCCCGTACGGTGTTGATTTCCTCCGGCGGCCGTGTCGGCACACGGACCTCGAGTCCGGAGCCGGGTGTGTTCGCAGTCGTGCATTCCTCCGAATTGTTCGATCACGCGCTGGCCGTGCTGCCCGGCATAGCCGACGCCGCACGACCGAGCCGGGCCGCGCGGTTCAAGACGAACCTCTCACGGGCGCCGCGACAAAGGGGCAGCGCCGTGGGCGAGCCGTCGCGCTGAAGGAGGAGACGGATGTGCCCGACGACGATGCGACACGGCAGTACGACGAACCAGTGGAGCTCCCGGGCCACGTCGAGGTGTTCAGCGACGTGATCCTGGGTGCGGACGTCGTCAGCCGCTCGGGCTTCGCGCTGCTGGCCGGCATCGGCATGACCGAAACGGCCGATCCCGTCCTCGTGCCCATGCTGGAATGGTCGCTGCAGGTCGATGCGGGCGGCACCGGGGCCGAAAGTCCGCCGGTGGTCCGCGTCATCCCCTTCGAGAACGCGGCGTACCTGCTCAAGGACATGGCCTCCGACCTCGCGATCGTCACGGCGCAGCTCCATGCGCTGTCCGCCGGCGGCATTCGGCCGGTCGCCCAGCGGATCGACGCCACCGACAGGTTCCTCGCCGACGTCGAGCAGGACATCAAGGCGAGCCGGGCCGCCCTGGCACGGCTGCTCGAGAGCGACTCGTCGGAGACCTAGACTGGGACATGTCCGCGGCACCTCCGTGGAAGCGCGACGTGTGCTTCCGACGTGTGAAGCGCGGCCGCGGCGGCTATGCTGGCGCGAATGACCAGAGGACCCCGGGGCTCCACCATGCCGACATCGATCTCGCTTCGCCGCGCCGCCGCCGCAGCGCTCCTCCTCCTCGCCTCCCTCCCCTGGGCGAAGGCCGCGACCCTCGACGACCTGGCGAAGGCCGAGGCCGCGCTCGTGGCCGTGTGGCAGGACGTCCCGCTCGGGTTCCGCACCACCACCTTCGTCGCGGACGCACCCCAGGGCTACGGCGTCTACACGGCACGGGAGACGAACGTCTTCGCCCCGGGCGAGCCGCTCGTGGTCTACGCCGAGCCGGTGGGCTACGCGTGGGAGGAGATCGGGGACGGGCGCTTCCGCTTCGGGTTCGACGTCGACCTCCTGATCAAGACGCCGGACGGCACGATCGTGGGCGGGCGCGAGAACTTCCAGAGGCTCGCTCTGGAGAGCCGCGCGCGCAATCGCGAGTTCATGCTCACGCTGACCCTCACGCTGGACGGGATCCGCCCCGGCGATTACGTGCTCGAGTACCGCACGCGCGACATCGCCTCGGACGAGGCGGGGACGATCAGCCTGCCCTTCACCATCGCCGAGCCCTGAGCGCGCGCGTCCGCCGGGAGTGCTCAGAACAGCGGCGGCACGGCCATCCGCGGCACCGGGATCGGGCCCACGAAGACGCGGCCCTCCGTGATGCGCAAGGGCGGGAGCGGGACGAGCGGCGGGGCTTCCTCGCCGGGCGCGACGGGGGCTGGCGATCCGCCGCCGAGCGCCGCGACGATCGCGTCCGTCATGAAGTCGCCGCGCCCGCCGAGCGCCGCCTGGGCGATCGGCCCGAGGCCGCGGCCGGAGGCCTCGATGCGCCCTTCCGGTCGGTCCAGCGCGTCGAGCGCGAACTCGCCGGTGATCCGCAGCGCCGCCGCGGCGGTCTCGAGCGACACGACGCCGATCTCGACCCGCCCGCCGGCCTCGCGCCAGGCCCGGCCGGCGGCGCGCGGATCTCCCCCGGCCCGGGCGAGCGCCGCCGGCGCGTGGAGGCGCATCTGCGCCTCGATGTCGGTCGGTCCCGCCGCTACCGCGGGCAGGACGTCCGCGAGGCCGGGCGCCTCGAGCGCGGTCGCGCGCAGGACGGCGTCGATCGGCCCCTCGCGGCGGGTCGCGCCGGGGCTCGGGCGGAGATAGAGCTCGGCCCGCTCGGCCCGCGCGGCGACGGGCGCCGGCAGCGCCGCCGCCGCGACCCGGGCGCGCGGACCGTCGACGACGAAGGCGAGCTGCTCGGTACCCCGGCCGAGATTGCGCACGGAGGCCTCGAGCAGCGTCCATTCGGCCTCGATCGCACCCTGCGGCGAGCGTGCCGAGAGCGGCCCCGCCAGGTTCACGATCACGTGACGCGGCTGGTAGACCTGCGCCAGCGCGCGGGCCGGGCCGAGCTCGAGGGCGAGGCCGACGTCGGTGTCGAGGGCGAGCCGGGAGCAGGAGATCTCGATACGGAACGGGAAGCCGCCGATGCCGCGGTCCGCGCAGGTCCAGGCGCGGCCCAGCGCCGCCTGCTCGGCGAGTCGCGCATCGAGCTCGTCGGCGACCCGGTCGCGGATGACGAACCAGGCGGCGCTCCAGGCGACGACGACGAGGGCGAGCAGGACGAAGGGCGTGAACAGCCACACGCGCGAGCCCCTGCGGGGCAGCCGCGTCCGCTCGGGCCGATCCGGTGTCGTCATCGTGGAACGCTCCTCGAGGCTCGCCCGTCGTGCCGGCCTGCGGCGGATCGGGCGCGGCGGGTGGTAGCGGAAATACGGGAAGGCGGCAAATGCCGCGTCGCCGCGGCGCGGCGCTCACGGTTGCGTCGCGGCCCGCCCGCGCGTAGGCCTCGGGCGGCGCGGGCGAGATGGCGACGATGGGCGAGACGCGGATGGAGCCGAGCGAGGACGTCGACCTCTGGGTATTCGGCTACGGCTCGCTGATGTGGCGGCCGGGCTTCCCGTTCGTGGAGCGCCACGCGGCCCGGGTCCGCGGCTTCCACCGCTCGCTGTGCGTCTATTCTCACGTGCATCGCGGCACGCCGGAGCGGCCCGGCCTCGTGCTCGGCCTCGACCGCGGCGGCTCGTGCCGCGGTGTCGCCTTCCGGGTCGAGGCGGGGCGGGCGCCGGAGACCATCGCCTACCTGCGAGCCCGCGAGCAGGCGACGGCGGTCTACCTCGAGCGTCGGCTCGCGGCGCGATTGGCGGACGGGCGGCTCGTGACGGCGCTCACCTACGTGGTCGACCGCGCGCACCTGCAATATGCCGGGCGGCTCGACCACGAGGAGACCCTCCACATCGTGCGCGGCGGCGTCGGGCAGTCGGGCGCGAACCCGGACTACGTGATCTCGACCGCGGTGCACCTCGTCGAGCTCGGCGTGCACGACCCGCACCTCGCGCGGCTCGCCGCGGCGCTCGCCGAGGAGGCCTCGCGCACGCCGCATCCGGTGTCTCCCGCGGCGGCATCGCGCACGGGCTGAGCGGCCTGCGCCCCGAGCCACCTCCACCCCGCGCCGGCTCAGCGCCGCGTGCCGCGCCGGCTCGGCCCCGTCTGGTCCCGCTTCGCCTCGCGCTGCGCGCGCACGCGCGCAGGTCCCTGCATCCCGCACGACCTCGACCCGCCGCGGCGACCGCCCGCGGGCCCGCCCCCGCCCGTGCTCGCAGCCGTGCCCGCAGGCGAGCGCCGCAGGCCGAGATCCGCGGCCACGGCGCGGCGTGCCTCGGCGGTCTCCGCCAGGCGGTGGAGATGGACCTCGGTCGCGCCGCGGGCGGCCGCCCGCTCCAGCCAGGCGCGCCGCCGGCCTTCGCCGGCGAGCGCGTCCGCGGTCGTCGTCGCCCGCACGTCGGCCCGCCCGCCCTCGGGCCGGGCGACCGCGAGGGCGACGGCGCCGTCGAGGTCGGCGGGATCGACGGTGCCGATCGCATGGACCGCCACCACGACGCGACGCCCCGAGCGCCCCCGCCAGGCGGAGAGCCCCGCACCGCCCGCGAGGCCGGCGACGGCCCGGAGTGGTTCCTCGCGCACGCCCGCGTCCGCCACCGCCGCGACCGCGGCACCGCCGCCGGAGCCGACGGCACCGACGCCTCTCAGGCCCCGCAGGGCGTCTCTCCAGAACAGGCCGTGAATGTTCCTCATGCGTTCTAGATAGGCCCGTCTGCGGTCCGCGTCAACCGCGATTGCGCGACGCATGGCGGACGGGACGGCGCGTTGCGGCCGAACCGGGCTTCAGGACGATGCGCCGAGCCGCGTCGGGCGCGGGGGCGGCGCGGGGACCGTGACCGGCGCGGGGGCGCCCGCCGGCGGGCCGGCGGCGATCGCCGCCACCGTGCCGGGATCGACGGGCTCCGCGCAGCCGCTCGGCGCACGCGCAGCCGCGGTCCGCGCGAACGCCTCCGCGAGGGCCGCGTCGCCGCCGGGATCGAGCAGCACCAGGCCCTCGACGAGGCAGGCGAGCCGTGCCGGCGTCGCCTCCTCGGCACACAGCCAGCCGGAGAGCCGCGGGCCGTCGCCGCCGCGGAAGGCGAGGCAGGCGCGCACCGGGCCGTTCTCCAGGACGAGCGGCGCCGCCTCCAGCACGCCGAATCCGGTCGCCACCGCGACGGGCTGGCCGCTGGTCGCGATGGCGAGGCCCGCCTCGGCCGCCGCGAGGGCCGCCTCGACGAAGAAGGCGCGCGGCGGCTCGAGGGCGGCGCCGGGGGCGGCCCGATGCAGGGTGAGGCGCAGATGCGTGCCGCCTTCGGCGAAGCCGCCGAAGACGAGGGCGTCCTCCCGCGCGCCGCCGTCGTGGACGCGCGCCGCGTGGCGCGAGGCGAGGCCGCCGATGCCCGGCGCGTCGAGGCCGAGCACGATCTGCGGCGTCTCGAGCTCCCGCCAGGCCGGGGGCGGCGCGGTGAGGACCGGGTCGGGGCGGGCGAGGAGATCGCCGATGTCGCGGGGTCCGTCCTCGATCGCCGGAGGCGGGGGCGCCACCGCGAGCGCCAGCAGCCCGACGCCGGCGAGCGCCGTCAGCAGGCCGGAGAGCCCGCGCGCGAGCCCGCGATCGGCCGCGGCGGGGGCGTCCTCGTCCCACTCCGCCCCGAGCTCGATGAACTCCGCCTCGCGATATCGCCGCGCCGCGCGCATGATCCCGCCGTCCTCCCGTTCGTCCGGCGCGAGCCTCGGCCCGCGGCCGCGAACGGGCGGTTACCAGCGCCCGGCTTTCGCGCGGGAGCGTGAATCCATCGTTGCAGCGCCCTCGTCGCGCCGCGGGCGGCGCGCAGGCGTGCGTCTTGACACGCGCCGCGTTCGGCGTCAGGAGATCGTGGACGACCCGGCCCCTTCCGCCGGGCGGCGAACGAGAGCGAGACGATGCGTCCGGCCGTGATCACCACGCGCAAAACGACGACGACGTCCACGACGGCGGGCACCACGCGCCGCTGAACGCCCTCTCGTTCCCGGACCCCTCCCCGCCGGGCGGGAGGTCCGAGCCCGCAGGCGCCGCGCGCCGCGCGGGCGTCGCGAAACCCGGGGAGCCCGGTTCCATCGCGAGGAGAATGATCCCATGGGTTACAAGGTCGCCGTCGTCGGAGCGACGGGCAACGTCGGGCGCGTGATGCTCGACATCCTCTCCGAGCGCGCCTTCCCCGCCGACGAGGTCGTCGCGGTCGCGTCGCGCCGTAGCCAGGGCGTCGAGGTGTCCTTCGGCGACAGGACGCTGAAGACGCGGGCGCTCGACACTTTCGACTTCTCCGATGTCGACATCTGCCTGATGTCGGCGGGCGGCGAGGTCTCGAAGGAATGGTCGCCGAAGATCGCCGCGCAGAACTGCGTCGTGATCGACAATTCCAGCGCTTGGCGCATGGACCAGGACGTGCCGCTCGTCGTGCCGGAGGTGAACGCCGCCGCCGTCGAGGGCTACAAGAAGAAGGGTATCATCGCCAACCCGAACTGCTCGACCGCCCAGCTGGTCGTGGCGCTCAAGCCGCTCCACGACGCGGCGACGATCAAGCGCGTGGTGGTGGCGACCTACCAGTCCGTCTCCGGTGCCGGCAAGGAAGGCGAGGAGGAGCTCGACCGCCAGACCCGCGCGGTCTACTCGCTGCAGGAATTCGCCCCGAAGAAGTTCCCCAAGCGCATCGCCTTCAACCTCATCCCCCAGATCGACGTCTTCATGGAGGACGGCTCGACCAAGGAGGAGTGGAAGATGGTGGCCGAGACGAAGAAGATCCTCGACCCGAAGATCAAGCTCACCGCCACCTGCGTGCGCGTGCCGGTGTTCGTCTCGCATTCGGAGGCGGTGAACGTCGAACTCGAGCGGCCGCTCTCGGCCGACGAGGCGCGCGCGCTGCTGCGCTCCGCGCCGGGCGTCATGGTGATCGACAAGCGCGAGCCCGGCGGCTACGTCACGCCCCACGAGGCCACCGGCGAGGACGCCACCTACGTCTCGCGCATCCGCGAGGACATCACGGTGGAGAACGGCCTCTCCTTCTGGTGCGTCTCCGACAACCTGCGCAAGGGCGCGGCGCTCAACGCCGTGCAGATCGCCGAGGCGCTGATCAACAGGAAGCTGATCACGCCGAAGGCGGGGTGAGGGAGGGGCGCTGCGAAGACGGTCAAGCCCTCGCAGCGCCCTTGTAAGCCACTCGTTCCGACGATATATTGCGTCAGTTCGAGTGGAGGACGACATGCGTCTCGATGCTTTCGCCGAGCACGGTGAGTTCGCGCCGGGTCGGATCGCGGAGCAGCTGCGTACGACGCGCGACGAGATCGCCCAGACCGTCGGCCTGGGCCGCGACGCCGTGCTGCGTCCGGAGCGGATCGCGAGCCAGAAGACCCAGAAGCGCCTGCGCGAGATGGTGGAGATTCTCAACCGCGTCGAGCCCCGCTTCGGGTCGGCGCTCATCGCCTACGCCTGGTACCGCTCGGAGCCGCTGGCCGGCTTCGGCGGGCAGACGGCGATGCAGCTCGTGCGGGAAGGCCGCGCGAGCGAGGTGATGGACTACATCGACGCAGTCGACGCCGGCGTCTTCGCCTGATCGCGCGCATGCGCTACGCCGGACTCCTGTACCGGGCCTCGAACCCGCGTTGGCATCGCGAGCCGCTCTCTGGTGAGGGCGCCCGGCTCCATGGCGGTCGCTTCAATGCCCGGGGCCGGCCGGCACTCTACACGGCGCTCTCCGTTGCGACGGCGATCCGCGAGGCCAACCAGGTCGGCACGCTCCAGCCGACGACGGTCGTCGCCTACCAGGCCGACATCACGCCGATCTTCGACGCCGGGGACGAGGCTGCTCTCGCCCGCTACGGCATCACGTCCGAGGCGATCGCCGCGGACGATTGGCGGGTTCGGATGCGCCAGGAGGGGAAATCGCCGTCCCAGAAGCTCGCCGAACGCCTGATCTCGGATGGCTTCGCGGGCATGAAGGTCCGCAGCTTCGCCCGGGGCGCGGGCGCAGCCGATACGGCCATGGTCCTCTGGTCTTGGGGGGCGGACCTCCCGCGGCGCCTCACGCTCGTCGACGACGAGGGTCGTCTCGCCTGAGCCGGGCGTGCGCCCGCGGCCGTCGTGCGCTCGACGCGAGCGACGACGGGCGGCGATCCCCCGCGGATCGCCGCCCGTCTCATGTCGATTTGGAAAAGCCGCGCCCTCTCAGAACGCGCGCTTCAGGCTGTCGGCGAGGTCCGTCGCCTCCCAGGAGAAGCCGCCGTCGGCCTCGGCCGGGCGGCCGAAATGGCCGTAGGCGGCGGTGCGGGCGTAGATCGGGCGATCGAGGCCGAGCTTGGTGCGGATGCCGCGGGGAGAGAGGTCCATCGCGTCCATCAGCACGGCCTCGAGCCTGGCCTCCTCGACTCGGCCGGTGCCGTGCGTGTCGACGTAGATCGACAGCGGCTTGGCGACGCCGATGGCGTAGGAGAGCTGGATCGTGCAGCGCGCGGCGAGGCCCGCCGCCACCACGTTCTTGGCGAGGTAGCGCGCCGCGTAGGCGGCCGAGCGGTCGACCTTCGTCGGGTCCTTGCCCGAGAAGGCGCCGCCGCCGTGGGGCGCCGCGCCGCCGTAGGTATCGACGATGATCTTGCGACCGGTGAGCCCGGCGTCGCCGTCCGGGCCGCCGATGAGGAACTTGCCGGTGGGGTTGACGTGCCACACGCAGCTCGGCTCGATCCAGTTCTCCGGCAGCGACTGGCGGATGTAGGGCTCCACGATTGCCCGCACGTCGTGGGAGGTCAGGTGCTCGTCGAGGTGCTGGGTCGAGAGCACGATCTGCGTGACGCCCATCGGCTTGCCGTTCTCGTAGCGCACCGTCACCTGGCTCTTGGCGTCGGGGCCGAGCACCTTCGACTCGCCGGACTTGCGGGCCTGGGCGAGGGTCCGGAGGATCTTGTGCGCGAAGAAGATCGGCGCCGGCATCAGCTCGGGCGTCTCGTCGCAGGCGTAGCCGAACATGATCCCCTGGTCGCCCGCGCCCTCCGCGTCGACGCCCTGGGCGATGTCGGCGGACTGCGCGTGCAGGTGCACGTCGATCGCGCACGTGTCCCAGTGGAAGCCGTCCTGCTCGTAGCCGATGTCCTTGATCGCCAGCCGCGCCAGGTGGGCGATGTAGTCGTGGGTGATGGTCGCGGGCCCGCGCGTCTCGCCGGCGATCACGACCTTGTTGGTGGTCGCGAGCGTCTCGCACGCCACGCGGGCCTCGGGCATGGCGCCCAGGAAGGCGTCGACCACCTCGTCGGAGATCCGGTCGCAGACCTTGTCGGGATGGCCTTCGGACACCGACTCGCTGGTGAAGAGATAGCTGGAGCGCGCCACGGCGAGAGATCCTTTCGTTCCTGTCCGGACGGCACGCGCCGCGCCGTCCGATAAAACGGATGAACTGATCTCTAGATGCCACCAACCGGCGGTGGGGTCAACCCGTCAGAGCGAACGCGTCCGGTCTACCGAACGGCGCCGCTCGCCTCCGTCGGCGTCTCGTCGTCGCCGGCCACCGCCTCGACGAGCTCGACGATGCGCTTGCGCACCTTCGGGTCCCGCACCCTGACGAAGGCGCGCATGAGATGCAGCCCGTCGGAGGTCGAGAGGAAGTCCGAGACGTAGGCCGGCGTCGGCGGCTCGGAGAGCCCGTCGCCGACGGCCGGAGGCGATCCTTCGAGCTGCGGCGCGCCCTCGTAGAAGAACTCGACCTGGACGCCGAGGATCGAGGCGATCTGGTGCAGGCGGCTCGCACCGATCCGGTTCGTGCCCTTCTCGTACTTCTGCACCTGCTGGAACGTGAGCCCGAGGGCCTCGCCCAGCTTCTCCTGGCTCATGCCGACCATCATCCGGCGCATGCGCACGCGGCTTCCGACGTGCTTGTCGATCGGGTTGGGAGACTTCTTCAACGCATCGCTCCTGGCGGGACCGTCACCCTTCGAGAGGGCCACCCCCGTCTCGGGGGCCTCGGCGAACCTAACGGGCGGCGCCGACCCGCGGGTCGCGTGCGCGCCGGAACAGCGCCGCCGCCGCGCAGGTTAGAAGCAAGATTGCAAAAACGCCATCTCCGAAACGCGCGTACAGGGTGGGCTCGAGCGCGCGCGGCAGCCCCGCGTCGATAGTGCCCGCCACCCCGAGCGGCAGCCGCCCCACCACGCGTCCGTAGGGATCGACCACCGCCGAGATGCCGGTGTTGGCGGAGCGCACGAGCGGAAGCCCCTCCTCGACGGCCCGTAGGCGGGCCTGCGCGAAGTGCTGGCGCGGACCGGGCGTGTCGCCGAACCAGGCGTCGTTGGTCACATTGAGGAGCATACCGGGACGCGTACCGGCAGCTGTGACGGCGCCGGGAAACACGGCTTCGTAGCAGATCAGGGGCGCAATTTCGGGTAGACCCGGCACGACGAGGGAACGCCGCTCCGCGCCGGCGGCGAAGCCTCCGGGAACGTCGACGAAGGTGCGCAATCCGACAGCTTCCAGCGCCCACGCGAACGCATCCGGCAGATACTCACCAAAGGGAACGAGGTGGACCTTGTCGTAGGTGTCGAGGATCGTGCCGTCGTCGCCGAGCACCTGTATCGAGTTGTAGAACACCCCCTCCTCGCCGGGGAGCCAGCCCTCGTCGAGCCGCGCGGCGCCGGTGATCAGCACGGTGCCCGGCGGCAGCAGGGCGGCGATCTGCGCCAGCGCGCGGGGCTCGCGGTGGAGCAGGAAGGGGAACGCGGATTCGGGCCACACCACGTGCGTGACGTCGCGGATGCCGGCGCGCTCCGGGGAGGCGGCGCGGTCGGACAGTCCGATGTGGGCGCGCATCACCGCCTCGCGCTGCGCCGGATCGACCTTGGCCGTCTGCGGCAGGTTGGGCTGCACCACGCGCAGGGCGACGCCGGGGATCTCCGGGGTCGGCGCGGCGGGCACCCGCCACAGGCCGGCGGCGAAGAGCGCCGCGAAGGCGCCGGCGGCGAGCGCGCTCGGGAGGATGCGCGCGGTGGGCGTGCGCCCGGTCGCGATCGTCGCCGGCGCCGCGGCGATCGCCACGGCGAGGAGGCCGAGCCCCCACAGCCCCAGAGCCGCCGCCGCCTGCATGGTGCGGACGTCCTGGCCGAGCGCCATGCCGAGCGGGTTCCAGGGAAAGCCGGTGAACAGGTGCCCGCGCAGCCATTCCGCCGCCGCGAGCCCGGCGGCGAGCGCCAGGATGCGCCCCGCGCCCCGCGACCAGAGCAGCCGCGCCAGGGCGAAGCCGAGCGCGGAGAAGAGCGCCAGTACCGCCGGGAGCGCGACGACGCCGAGCGGCATCGCCCAGGCGAAACGCTCGGCCTCGATCAGGAAGGCGGCCCCGAGCCACCAGAGCCCGGCGAGATGGTAGCCGAAGCCGAACAGCCAGCCGATCCAGGCCGCGCTCGCGAGCGTGCGCGCGTCCGAACGGGTGCCGAGCCCGTCGAGCAGCCACATGGCCGGGACCAGCGCCACGACGAGGGCCGCGAAGACGCCGAAGGGCGGCATCGCCAGCGCGCCCGTCGCGCCCGCGAGGAGCGCGATCAGCGCGCGCCGCCAGCCCCAGGCGAGGACGACGCGGTGGGCGAGCGCGGTCATGCGGGCGGCTGCCGCCGCTCGGTCTCGGCGGGCGCATCCGCGCCGGACGGGCGCTCCGCTCCGGCCTCGGGTCCGGCGACGGGTCCGGCCTCGGGTCCGCCCTCCTGCCCGGCCCGGGCCTCGTGAGCGGCCCCGGCCGCCGGCCGGGACGCGGGCTCCGCGACGGGCGCGGGTTCGGGCGGGGCCTCCGCGCGGGCGCCCTCCCCCTCCCCCTCGTCCCCGGCGCGTCCCCCGCGCCGGCCGGCGATCCCGGTGGCGACCCCCGCGGGCACGAGCCTGAGGCTCGGGTCACGGCGGTGGACGCGCACGCGCTTGAGGCGGCGCGGATCGGCGTCGAGCACCTCGAACTCGAAGCTCTCCGGCCCCGCGATGAGCTCCGCACGCGCCGGGACACGGCCCGCGAGCGCCACGATGAGGCCGCCCAGCGTATCGACGTCCTCGGCCACCTCCGCCTCGGTGAAGTCGTAGCCGATGACCCGCGAGGCCTCCTCCAGGTCGGCGCGGGCGTCGGCCACCCAGGTGTCCGCCCCGCTCGCGCGGATCATCGCCTCGCTCGCGAGGTCGTGCTCGTCCTCGATGTCGCCCACCACCATCTCGACGAGGTCCTCGATCGAGACGAGCCCGTCGGTGCCGCCGTACTCGTCGATCACGAGCGCCATGTGGGTGCGGGTCGTCTGCATGCGCACGAGCAGCTCCACCGCCGGCATCGAGGGCGGCACGAACAGGACCGGGCGCAGGATGCGCGCCGAGGCGAGGGTCGCCGAGAGGTCGATGTTCGAGAGGCTCACCGCGTCGAGCGCCTTCGCCGGCCCGGCGCCGTTGCGGCCCTCGCCGGAGCGGCCGTTGCCGGCCTTGTCCGCGCCGGACCGGTCCGCACCGGCCCTGGGCTCCGTGCGGCTCTTCACCTTCGCGTCGGGCGCGCTCGACGCCGCCTTGGCGGCTGGCGCACGCCCGCCGGGCGCCTTTCCGCCTCCCGCCTCGCCCTCGCCGGGCTTCGCCGCCGTCCTTCCGGGCTCCTTCGCCTTGCGCCGCCGCGGGCCGCCGTTCTCGGCCCGGGCGACGAGGTAGTCGAGGAAGTCGCGGATGTGGACCATGCCCTTGGGGTCGTCGAGCGTCTCCCCGTAGACCGGCAGGCGCGAATGGCCCGCCGTGCGGAACACCCGCAGCATCTCGCCGAGCGAGGTCTCGTGGGCGACGGCGACGATGTCGGCGCGCGGCACCATCACGTCGTAGACGCGCATGCGGTGGAAGCGCAGCACGTTGCGCAGCATCGCGCGCTCGTGCGGCGAGATGCCCGGGTTCTCGGCGGTGAGCGCGAGCAGGTCCTCGAGATCGGCCCGCGTCGTCTCGCGGGCGCGCAGGCCGACGCGGGCGAGCAGCCGGTCCATCCAGCCTTCGCGGGAGCCCTCGCGGCCGGGGCGCTCGGCGACCTCGCCGGTGCCGCCGTCCGCGGGGGCGGGACTTCGGTCGCCCTCCCGGGGGTCGCGGGCCGTCTCGGCGGCGGCCGTCGCGGGAGGGGCGGGGCGGGGGGGTGTGGGAGTGCCGTCGGTCATCGTCCGTTCGTCGCGCTTGCAGGGGTGGCGTCAGGGTGTCCCGGAGGGGGGCGTGCCGGGATGGGCCGATCCGGCATAGGGATCGGGAACCCCGATGAGCGCCATGGCCCGCGTCTCCAGCGCCTCCATCTCCTCGGCGGCTTCGTCGGTGTCGTGATCATACCCGAGACAATGCAGAACGCCATGCGCCAGGAGGTGGGCCGCGTGGTCGGCGAGGGGCTTGCCCTCTTCCCGCGCGTCGCGCGCGAGCGTCTCGAAGGCGAGCACGACGTCGCCGAGGGGGCGCGGACCGGGATGGCCCGGCGCGGGGGCGGCGGGAAAGGACAGGACGTCGGTCGGCTTGTCCAGATTGCGCCACTCTCGGTTGATCTCCCGAATGGCGGCATCATCGGTCAGGAGGAGCTGGAGCGACACCAGGCCCTCCACGCCGGCGACGACGAGTGCGGCCTCCGCGGCGCGCGCGCACAGCCCCTCGAGGTCGCCGAGCTGCTCCCAGGTACCCGCCTCCAGGGTGAGCTCGAGCGTGAGGTCGACGGCGCTCACGGGCGCGGCTCCGGACGTGGGCGTCCGCGCCCGCGGTCGCCTGCGGGACCTCCGTCGGGACCCTGGGCGGCCGACCGGGCGCGGAAATCGGCGTCGTAGGCCGCGACGATCCGCCGCACCATGTCGTGGCGCACGACGTCCGCCTCGCCGAATCGGATCCGCCCCACGCCCTCCACGCCCTGGAGGATGCGCGAGGCCTCGACGAGGCCGGACGCCTGGCCCTGCGGCAGGTCGATCTGGGTCGGGTCGCCGTTGACGATCATGCGCGAGCCCTCGCCGAGGCGGGTGAGGAACATCTTCATCTGCATGGTGGTGGTGTTCTGCGCCTCGTCGAGCAGCACCACGGCGGAGGTCAGGGTGCGCCCGCGCATGAAGGCGAGGGGCGCGATCTCGATCATGCCGGTGGTCAGCCCGCGCTCGACGTGGCGGGCCTCCATGAAGTCGTAGAGCGCGTCGTAGATCGGCCGCAGGTACGGGTCGACCTTCTCGCGCATGTCGCCGGGCAGGAAGCCCAGCCGCTCGCCGGCCTCGACGGCGGGGCGGGTGATGATGATCTTGTCGACGTCGCCGCGCTCGAGCAGCGACACGGCGAAGCCGACGGCGAGCCAGGTCTTGCCCGTGCCGGCCGGCCCCTCGGCGAAGACGAGCTCGTGGGCCTTGAGGGCGCGCAGGTAGGCGTCCTGCGCGCGGTTGCGGGCCTTGACGAAGCCGCGCCGGCGCGTGGCGACGCCCTCGAAGCCCGCGGTCGCGGGCTCGCCCGCGCCGGTCTCTCCGGCGGGGAAGAGGACGCCCTGCATCGCGCTCTCCTGGATGGCGCCGTCGACGTCGCCGGGCGTGAGCGGCGCGCCGTCCCGGACCTGCTCGTAGAGGCTCTCCAGCACGCGCCGCGCCTGCTCCGTCGCCTCCGGCGTGCCGCGCAGGACGACGCAATTGCCGTTGGCGTTGGCGAGTACGCCGAGCCGGCGCTCGAGATGCGCGAGGTTCTGGTCGTAGTGGCCGATGACGAGGCTCGCGAGCCTGTTGTCGTCGAAGGTGAGGCTGATCTGCGCCATCTCCTCCACGCCCGGATGGCCCGCGGCCCTCCGGGTCGTCGCGTCGCCGCGCGGGCGGTCAGTCGACGGCAAAGGCGGCTTCTCCTGCGAAAACGTTCGTCGAAACGGATGACGGTGCGGCGGAGGTGTTCGTCGCGTCGAACGGGACACCCGGCGCCTCCGCGAACAGGCTGTTGGAGCCCGCACGGTCGATGCGCACCGTGGCGATGTCGCCGGGCGCGAGGCGCGCGCCCTCGATCACCACCGCCTGGAGCCAGGGCGACTTCCCGGCGAGCTGGCCGGGATGCCGGCCGGGCTTCTCGACGAGCACCTCCGCGACGCGGCCGACGGTGGCGCGGTTGAAGGCCCGGCGCTGCTCCTCGAGCGCGGCCTGGAGCCGGGCGAGCCGCTCGACCTTCACGGCCTCGGGGACCTGCTCCGCCTCGTCCGCCGCCGGCGTGCCGGGGCGCGGGGAGTATTTGAAGGAGAAGGCGGAGGCGAAACCCACGTCCGCCACGAGGCGCATCGTCTCCCCGAACTCACCGTCCGTCTCGCCGGGGAAGCCGACGATGAAGTCGGACGAGAGTGCGATGTCGGGGCGTGCGTCGCGCACGCGATCGACGATGCGGCGATACTCGTCGGCCGTATGCTTGCGGTTCATCGCCGCGAGCACGCGGTCGGAGCCCGCCTGCACCGGCAGGTGCAGGTAGGGCATCAGCTGCGGCAGGTCGCGATGGGCGGCGATGAGATCGTCGCCCATGTCGCGCGGGTGACTCGTCGTGTAGCGCAGGCGCGCGAGGCCCTCGATCTCGGCCAGCGCATGGAGCAGCCGCGCGAGACCCCAGGTCCGCCCGTCCGGCCCCTCGCCGTGATAGGCGTTGACGTTCTGGCCGATGACGGTGATCTCCCGCACCCCGGCCTCGGCCAGCGCGCGGGCCTCGCCGAGCACCTTCGCCACCGGGCGCGAGACCTCCGCGCCGCGGGTGTAGGGCACGACGCAGAACGAGCAGAACTTGTCGCAGCCCTCCTGCACGGTGAGGAAGGCGGTGACGCCGCGCGCGCGCACGCGCCTCGCGTCGAGCGCGGGCAGCGCGTCGAACTTGTCCTCGATCGGGAACTCGGTGTCGACGACGCGCCCGCGCTCGGCCGCGCGCAGGATCTCCGGCAGGCGCTGGTAGCTCTGCGGGCCGACGACGGCGTCGACGACCTGCGCGCGCTTGAGGATCTCCGCCCCCTCGGCCTGGGCGACGCATCCGGCGACGACGACCGTCGTCTCGCGCCCGGCGGCCGCGCGCTCCTGCTTCATCACGCGCACGCGGCCGAGCTCGGAATAGACCTTCTCGGCCGCCTTCTCGCGGATGTGGCAGGTGTTGAGGACGACGAGATCGGCCTCCTCCGGCACGTCCGTCTGGGCATAGCCCTCCGGCGCGAGCACGTCGGTCATGCGCTCGGCGTCGTAGACGTTCATCTGGCAGCCGTAGGACTTGACGTAGACCTTCTTCACGCGGCGCTGATCTCCCGGCTCTCGCCCCTCCTATCTATGCGACCGCGCGGCGCGATGGAAGGGCGTGGACCCGATTCCGCGGGCGCGTGCCGAGGCCGTTTCAGCCCCGTGCGGCGATCGCGTCGGCGAGCGCCACGGTGCGCCGCGCCATCTCGGCGTGGAGGCGCTCGACCATGCGCCCGTCGAGGGCGATGGCGCCGCGCCCGGCGTTCTCCGGCGCCTCGAAGGCGGCGATGATCGCGCGGGCGCGGGCGACCTCGTCGGCGTCCGGCGCGAACAGGCGGTTGGCCGGCTCGAGCTGCCTCGGGTGGATCAGCGTCTTGCCGTCGAAGCCCATGTCGCGGCCCTGCGCGCACTCGGCCTCGAAGCCGTCCGCGTCGTCGAGGCCGTTGAAGACGCCGTCGAGGATGTCGAGCCCCTCGGCCCGGGCGGCGGCCAGCGCCTGCATCAGCCACGGCAGCATCGCGGCGCGACCCGGCAGGAGCCGCGCCCGCGTGTCCTTGGCGAGGTCGTTCGTGCCCATCACGAAGCAGGCGAGACGGTTGAGCGGATCGCGCGCCGCGGCGGCGATCTGCGCGACGTGGAGGATCGCGGCCGGCGTCTCGATCATCGCCCATATGCGCGTTCCATGCGGCGCCCCCAGCGCGTCGAGCCGGGCGCCGACGCGGCCGAGATCCTCGGGCGCGGAGACCTTGGGCACGAGCACGGCGGCGGGCCGGCAGGCGGCGGCGGCCTTCAGGTCCTCCTCGGCCCAGGGCGTGTCGAGCCCGTTGATGCGCACGACGACCTCGCGATGGCCGAAGCCGCCGGCATGGACCGCCTCCCAGACCCGCCCGCGGGCGGCCTCCTTCGCATCGGGCGCGACCGAATCCTCGAGGTCGAGGAGCAGCACGTCGGTGTCGAGGCTCTTCGCCTTCTCCAGCGCGCGGGCATTCGAACCCGGCATGTAGAGGGCGCTGCGGCGGGGACGGATCGGGGTCATGCGGCTCTCTCGGCGAAGTCGTCGACGGATCGCCGCGATCCTGGCCCGGGCGCCGTGCGTGCGCCACCCCACGAAAAGGATGAGGCGCCGAGCGCACGCGGGCCGCCGACGCTCTCCACGAGGGAGAGGGGAGCTCCCGACCGCCCGTCGGCAGCGGCGCGTCCGGCTCGGGTGGAACGAGAGACCCGATCCGCGTGGTCGCGCCGATCAGGCGTCTTCTTCCTCCGGCTCGTCGTCGGTGTCGACCGGGCGCAGCGGACCCATGCGCGGCACGGAGAGCGTCTCGGGCTCGGGCCGGCCGGTCGCCGGGCGGCCGATCATGTCGATCATGCCGGCGATCGGGTCGGGAAAGGCGCGATCCGTCCTCACGATCTCGTAGCCCTCCTCGGCGGCCGCCTCCGCGGTCCAGGCGTCGAGGCACATGCGGCACAGCTCCATGAGCCGCATCATCTCGTCGTTGGTCAGGTCCGAGGCGCCGAACCGTCCGACGACGTAGTCCATCATGGTGGCGAGCTTCTGCTCCTCGGTCAGGTCGTCGCGTCCCGCGACGAGCGCCTCGGCCGCATGCATGGCCTGCATGAGCTCGCCCTCGGTCGCGTCGAGCGCCTCTGCGCTCTCCGAGAGCAGCATGTGGAAGGTCGGGTCGCCCTGGAGCGCCTCCATCCCGCCCGTGGCGCCCCCCGGCGCCCCCGCCGGTCCCGTGGCGCCCGTCCCGTGTCCCGCGTGCACACCGTTGGCCATCACGTCGTCTCCCGTATCGTCGTGCCGGTGGATCGTCTGGAAAGGTCAGTCGCGCACCGCCGCGCGCCGGCCGCAGCAGCCGGAGGTCGCGGGGGCGGATTCGTTCGCGGGCCGTCCGAGCGAGGCGGCCATCGGCGCCTGCGCCGCCGCGACGCCGGCCACGAGCGGACGTGCGGTCCGCTCCAGCGGCGGGCCGCCGGAGCCGGCGGTCGTGCGCGCCCCCGCCGCGCGCTCCGCATCGCGCTCGGAGAGGCCGGCATACATCTCCTCGAGGGTCGTGCGGTCGAAGCCGAGGGCCGCGCGCAGCGTCGCGTCGGAAATCTCCGGGCGGTCCCTCAGGTGCTCGACGAAGCGCCGCATCACCTTCGCCTTGATGCGGTCGCGGGCGGGCTGAGGAATCTCCTCGATCGAGCCGACGCGGATCATGCCATGGGACTCCGATGGGACTCCAACCGGCACGCAGGCCGTAGAGAGAACTCGCGGTTGAATCGAGTGAACGATAAGCCGTGCGCAGAGTCAACAGATCCGCGAGGCGCTCGGCGCATGAGGTGAACGCGGACGCATCAATCCTGCGCCTGAGCCTGCATAGGGCGCTGTGGGAGCATGATCCACAGTAATGTCCGACGCGCTTCAGCCGATCGTATCGATGAGGGTCGCGATCAGGGGCTCATCGGCGGGCGGCATCGGATAATCCCGCAGGCGGCGCGGCGCGACCCATCTCAGGGCGGCGTGCTCCCGCGCCTGGGCGAAGCCCTGCCAGCGCCGGCAGACGTAGAGCGGCATCAGCAGGTGGAAGTCCTCGTAGCCGTGGCTCGCGAAGGTGAGCGGCGCGAGGCAGGCCTCCTGCGTGACGATGCCGAGCTCCTCCTCGAGCTCGCGGATCAGCGCCGCCTCGGGCCGCTCGCCGGGCTCGAGCTTGCCGCCGGGAAACTCCCACAGCCCCGCCAGCGCCTTGCCCTCCGGCCGCTGGGCGATCAGCACGCGCCCGTCCGGATCGACGAGGGCGACGGCGACGACGAGGAGGATCTTCACGGGCGCGGGCTCCGGTTCCGGGGATGCCCGCTCATAGCCGAGCGGCGCCGCCCTGTCAGCGGCGGTGGCGGCGCCGGCGCGGGTTCGGCGCGCTTCCCCGAGGGTCGCGGTCGATCTATCCTGGGCGGATGGACGCCCCCTCGCACCCGCCCCGGTCGCGCTTCGTCCCGCCGGCGCGGCGGGGTCCGCTCGCGCGGCTCGTGGACGTGATCTACCCGCCGGCGTGCCCGTCCTGCGGCGAGGCGCTGGCGGAGGCGCCGGGCCTGTGCGCCGCCTGCTGGCGCGCGCTGACCTTCCTCGAGCGGCCCTGGTGCGCGCGGCTCGGCACGCCGTTTCCCGTGGAGATCGGGGAGGGCGCGCTGTCGCCCGCGGCCATCGCCGCCCCGCCGCCCTTCGATCGCGCCCGCGCGGCCGTCGCCTACGAGGGCGGCGCGCGGGTCCTCGTGCACAAGCTCAAGTACGGCGACCGGCTCGACCTCGCCCAGACGCTGGCGCGGATGATGCTGCGGGCGGGGCGCGAGCTGCTCGCCGACGCCGATCTCCTCGTGCCGGTGCCGCTGCATCCCGGCCGGCTGTGGCGACGGCGCTTCAACCAGGCCGCCGTGCTCGCCCGGGCGCTCTCGCGCGCGAGCGGCGTGCCGACCGACCCGCTCGTCCTGCGCCGGGTGAAGGCGACGCGCACACAGGTCGGCCTCACCCGTCCCCAGCGCACGCGGAACCTCGCCGGCGCGCTCGTCGTGCCCGAGGCGCTGCGGCCGCGCGTCGCCGGGCGGCGGGTGGTGCTCGTCGACGACGTGCTGACGACGGGCGCCACCGCCGAGGCGGCCGCCCGCGCGCTGCGTCGCGCCCGCGCCGCGCGCGTCGACGTGCTCGCCTTCGCCCGGGTCGTCGCTGAGGCGTGAGGCGGGGCGGGGCGGGCAGTCCGAGACGACGTCCCGCGTGAACACGTGCCGGACTCAGCGCCTGCGCGCCTCCATCCGGCGCTGCGCCGCCGCCTCCGCGGAGCGCTTCTGGGAGGCCTCGCGCGCCTTGAGGAACTGGACGACCCGCTGGGCGGTCTGGGGGCGCAACTGCTCGAAGGCGTCGCGGGCGCGCTTGCGCAGGTGCGGGGCGAGCCCGCCCGACGGATCGCGCAGCACGAGGAGCGGCTCCAGCGTCGCGAAGGCCCAGCCCTGGGCGCGGGCGACGACGACGAGCAGCTCGGAGTCGCCCGCCTTGAACAGCCGCTCTGCGGTGGCGAGCGAGAGGTCGGCGGCGAATGCGATGGCGCAGATCGCCTCGTCGCCCCTGCCGTCGCGGGCGTAGGAGGCGACGTCGCCCTCGGTGATCGGGCGCGTCGCTGCGATGCGCGAGACGATGGCGTAGGCCGCGCCGAGGTCGCGCCCGCCGGGCACGACCGCCGCGCGCACGGCGCTCGCGCCGATCTCGACCGCCTCGACGATGGCCGTGCCGCCCGGGGCGTCCTCCGCGAGGCGCCGGCGCGCGGTCTCCTGGGCGATGGCGACGAGCTGGCGGACGTGCTCCTCGGGCAGGTCGATGCGCTCGCCGAGCAGCTCCTGGAGCGGCGTGTCGATGCGCGCGCGGTCGACGAGGCTCGACAGCGACCCTTCCGAGAAGCGCGCGCCGGGATTGGCGGCGACCGCGTGCACGACCCGCCGGTCGCCGCGCTTGACGAGGACGTCGGTGACGGGCTCCGACAGGTTCTGGCGCGCGGTGATGGCGAGCATGTGCTCGCGCCCCTTGGCGATCGCCACGGCGACGAGGTCCTCGTCGGACAGCCGCTCGGAGCGCGCCAGCACGGGGCGGGCGATCTCGATGTCGTCGTGGGCGAGCGAGCGGATCACGCCGCGCGGGGCGTTGGGCGCGTCCGCCAGCCGCTCGGCGAGCTCGAGGCGCGCGCGCGCCTCGATCACCGCCGCGAGCCGGGCGATGACGACGTCGAACAGGTCGACCTGCTCGTCGGACAGGGCGGGCGCGTCGCGCAGGAACAGGTCGGTGACCTGGCGCAGGTGGTCGGCGCGCCGCTCGCGCGACCCGCGTGCGATCGCGTCGTCGACCTCCCGAATCAGTGCGGGCATCGCGTTCATGGCTCCTCGTGCCTCCCGAGGGGAAACACTAGGGCCGGCGGCTTCTCGGGAGCGTTGAATCGAATGCTCGAATTGTCCGGTTCGGCCGAAGAGCGCGCCGTCGGCGGGCATTCAGCGCGTGGGATGCGGCGCCGGCGGCTCGCCGTGCCGGCCGAGCCCGGCGTTGAGCCCGCGCCGGACCTCGTCCTCCGCGCGGGCGGCGGCGCGCTTGCGGTCGGTGTGCGCGTCGAAGGGAATCGGCGCGCCCCAGCGGATCTCGACGTCGATCGGCCCGCCGGCGACGACGCCCTTCAGGTGCGGCAGGAGGTCCATGTCGCCGTACCAGGCGATTTCCGGCCGCTCGCGACGATCGAGCGGCAGGCCGTCGCGGCGCGCGTAGACGAGGGAGAGCGGCTGGAGCGCGATCGCGTCGAGCCGGTGGTCCGCCAGCGCGAGCCGGGCGGCGCCGACGAGCGAGGTGCGGAAGGGGAGGATGCGCCCACCGTCCCCGGTCGTGCCTTCGGCGAAGAGCACGATCAGCTCGCCGCGGGCGAGCCGGCGGGCGATGGTGGCGTTGACCTCCGCGGTCGCCGCCTTGCGCTCGCGCTCGATGAAGATCGAGCGCTGCAGCCGCGCGAGCGTGCCGAAGAGCGGCCATGAGGCGATCTCGGCCTTCGCCACGAAGGAGAGCGGCCGCAGGCTGCCCAGCACCAGGATGTCGAGCCAGGAGACGTGGTTGGCCAGCACGAGGGTGGGCGTCTCCTTCGGCGGATGGCCGATCTCGCTCACGCGCACGCCGAGCGCCCAGAGCGCGATGCGATGGAACAGGACGGGGATGCGCCGCGCGATCGCCCAATGCGCGCGCACGCCGACGGCCTGCGGGCCGATCAGCACGACGAGCGCGAGCACGAGCACGAGGAGGCGCAGCGCCTTCGAGAGACCCGCCATCGCCGCTCCTCAGAGATCGAGCGCCAGCGTCAGCGCCGCGGCGCTGGTGCCGTCGGGGCGCCGATAGTAGCCCTCGCGGCGCCCCACGCGCGCGAAGCCCAGGCGGGCGTAGAGCGCGCGCGCGGGGGCGTTGGCCTCGTCGACCTCGAGGTGGAGCCGTGTCACGCCCGCGCGCCGCAGCGCCTCGAGATGGCGCTCCAGCAGGGCGCGCGAGAGGCCGCGGCCGCGCACGGCGGCGTCCAGCGCGATGGTGAGGATCTCCGCCTCGTCGATCACCGCGCGCGAGAGGACGAACCCCTTCGGCCGCCGGGGATCGCCGAGGAAGAGGCCGTCGGCGACGACTCCGCGGTCGCTGATCAGGCCCTCGACGTCTGTCGGGCTCCAGCCGTGCGCGAAGCTCGCGGCGTGGATGGCCGCGCAGGCGGGGGCGTGCGCCGGCAGCAGCGGCGTGACGACGGGCAGCGGCTTCGATGCGGTACGCCAGGGCGGCATCAGCGCCTCGCGATGCGCGCGCCGTCCTGCGGCCGGGCGTCGGGCGCGCGCAGGTAGAGGGGCTTGGGGAGCGCGCCGCCGGGATCGGCGGCGAGCCCGAGCCGTGCGACCCAGGCGATCTCGGGGGCGGGCTCGGCGTCCGCGAGGGTGACGTCGATGCCGCTCTGCATCGCTTCCGCAGCGACGATCGGGCCGCCCGAGCCGCTGATCACGGCCCCCGAGCCGAGGTAGCGCACGGCGTCGCGCACCGGCATGTGCGCCGGCGCCACGACGGTTCGCCCGCCGGGCGCCACGGCCTGGAAGTAGACGGCGCCGTGGCGGGCGTCGATCGCCGCCGCGAGCAGCCGGCGGTCGGCGGAGGCGACGAGGGGCGCGAGCAGCGCCGACAGCGTCGAGACGCCCACGACCGGCGCCTTCGCGGCGAGCCCGATGGCGCGGGCCGCCGCGATGCCGACCCGCAGGCCGGTGAAGCTGCCCGGCCCGATGGTCACGGCGATCCGGTCGAGGCTCCCGAACCCGCCGGGCACGCCCGCCATCACCCGCGCCACGAGGGGCAGCAGCGCCTCGGCGTGGCCGCGCTGCATGAGGATATGCTCGCGCGCGAGGGGTGCGCTCGCGCCCGCGTCGAGCACGCAGGCGGAGCAGGCCTCGAGCGCCGTGTCGATGGCGAGGATACGCAAAGGGGGCCTCGTCGGGACGTCCGGTCTCGTTCGTTCGTCCCGAGAGCTTTACGCGATCGCGCAGAATTCCTCGAACGAAAAACGCGGGAGCCGCGGCTTCACCCCCGAGGGATCGCCGTGCCCGAGGTTGACGAGCACGTCGGCCTCTACCGCGGTACCTTCGAAGAAGGCCTTCGTCACGCCGGGCGCGTCGAACCCGGTCATCGGCCCGCAATCGAGCCCGAGCGAGCGCGCCGCGAGGATGAGGTAGGCCACCTGCAGCGCGCCGTTGCGGGTGGCGTTCGCGCGGATCTTCTCCTGCGAGGAGTTGAACCAGGAGGGCGCCTCGGGCTCGTGCGGGAAGAGCCGATCGAGCTTCTCGTAGAATCGCATGTCGTAGCCGACGATCGCGGTCACCGGCGCCGCCATGGTCTTGGCCCGGTTGCCCGCCGAGAGATGCGGCTCGAGCCGCGCCTTGGCCTGGCGCGAGACGACGAAGACGACCCGCGCCGGGCAGCAATTGGCGCTCGTCGGGCCCATCTTCATCAGGTCGGCGAGCGCGCGCAGCGTCGTCTCGGGGACGGGCTCGTCGCGCCAGGCGTTGTGCGTGCGCGCCTCGCGGAAGAGCCGGTCGAGGGCGGCGTCGGAGAGGGGGCGGCTGGAGCTCGGCTCGATCATCGGCTGTCGCGATCCTCGTTCGTGGGGACGAGGCGGACATAGGCCTGGAGGTGGCAAGTTTCGAGGGGCGCCGCCTCTGGTCTCGATCAGGTCATCGCGCGTGATGCGGCGTCGCGCAGGACTTCCTCACTCCACTGGTTGAGGCTCTTCCCGCTCGATTCGGCCGCCGTAGCCGCGGCCGCGTGGACCGACGGGTCGATGCGGAGCATGAGATTGCCCGAGAACGACTTCTCTGGCGACTTGCCGATCTTCGCGCAAGTCGCCACGTAATCGTCTACGGCTTCCTCAAAAGAAGCTTTGAGCTCCGCAACGTTATCGGCGTGGAAGCTGACGAAATCCCGAATGCCGAGGATACGGCCGACAAAGATCTCGTCATCGGCATCGAACGTGATCGTCGCCCTGTAACCCTTGTAGCTGAGCAGGCTCATGGCCGAACTCCCAAGTCTATCAGGAATGCTCGAGCTTCACGGACTTGATACCGCTTCGCTTCCTTCGCGGGGTGCGGTCGGTGAAACGTCGCCACCACGCCGTCGCGCACAAAACGAACGCGGGAGCCGCTTCCCTCGATGACCTCGCACCCCAGAGCCACGAACAGCGCTTCGACCGCCGACCAGGGCAGACTGGTCGGTGCCGGATCGGTGAAGATCGCATCGAGCGTCTTTCGATGCTTGCTGTTCATGCAAGCAGACTAGCAGCTCCACCCCCACGCTCGCAATGCCCCCAATCGATCGTGCGAGCGAACCACCCCGCGCCTCACAGCTGCTGGACTTCCTGCACCTCCGGCACGAAATGGCGCAGGAGGTTCTGGATGCCGTGCTTGAGCGTGGCCGTGGAGGACGGGCAGCCGGCGCAGGCGCCCTTCATGGCGAGGTAGACGATGCCGTCGCGATAGCCGCGGAAGGTGATGTCGCCGCCGTCGCCGGCCACCGCCGGGCGCACCCGCGTCTCGATCAGGTCCTTGATCGTCGCCACCGTGTCGGCGTCGGACGGCTCGAAGAACTCCTCGCCCTCCGCCGCCTCGGCCGGGCCCGCGTCCGCCACGATCGGCTGGCCCGACATGAAGTGCTCCATGATCGCGCCGAGGATCGCGGGCTTGAGGTGCTGCCACTCGCCCTCGCCCTTCGTGATCGTCACGAAGTCGTAGCCGAAGAATACGCCGGCGACGCCGGGGATCGCGAACAGGCGCTGCGCGAGCGGCGAGCCCTCCGCGCCCTCGGCGGCGCGCGCGTCGAACGTGCCGCGCTCCATCACGACCCGGCCGGGCAGGAACTTGAGCGTCGCGGGGTTCGGCGTGGCTTCGGTCTGGATGAACATGGCGGTCTCGGGGGTCACGGGGAACGGGGACGGGGCCCGCGATGCGCGCTCGCCCCGTCCCCACGATGTGGTGGCGCGCCCGTCCCGGTCAAGCGGCGCAGGCGAGGAAGCCCGCGCGGATCTCGTCCGCCTTCAGGCCACGCCCGATGAAGACGACCCGCGAGCGGCGGGGCTCGTCGGGGCGCCAGTCGCCCTGGACGTCGCCGTCGAGGATCATGTGCACGCCCTGGAAGACGAAGCGCTTCGGCTCGTCCGGGAAGGCGACGATGCCCTTGCAGCGCAGGATGCTCGGCCCCTCGACCTGCGTGTAGTCGGAGATCCAGGGCATGAACTTGGCGGGGTCGACCTCGCCCTCGATCGTCACCGAGACGGACTGCATGTCCTCGTCGTGGTGATGGTGGTGACCCTCCTCCAGGAAGTCGGGCTCGATCTCGAGGATGCGCTCGAGGTCGAAGGCGTTGCGCCCCAGCACCGCGTCGAGCGGCACCGCGCAGCGCTCCGTCCGGTGGAGACGGGCGTAGGGGTTGATCGCGCGGATGCGGCCCTCGACCTCGGCCAGCTCGTCCGCGGAGACGAGGTCGACCTTGTTGAGCAGGATCACGTCGGCGAAGGCGACCTGGTTCTTGGCCTCCGGCGCGTCCGCCAGGCGCTCGGCGAGCCACTTGGCGTCCGCGACGGTGACGATGGCGTCGAGGCGGGCGTTGTCGGAGACGTCCTGGTCGACGAAGAAGGTCTGCGCCACCGGCGCGGGGTCGGCGAGCCCGGTCGTCTCGACGATGATCGCGTCGAACCGCCCCTTGCGCTTCATCAGCCCGTCCATGATGCGGATGAGATCTCCGCGGACCGTGCAGCAGATGCAGCCGTTGTTCATCTCGAAGACTTCCTCGTCGGCGCCCACGACGAGGTCGTTGTCGATGCCCACCTCGCCGAACTCGTTGACGACGACGGCGTAGCGCTTGCCGTGCTGCTCCGAGAGGATGCGATTCAGGAGCGTCGTCTTGCCGGCGCCGAGATAGCCGGTGAGGACGGTGACGGGGATCTTGTCGTCTGACATGCGTGTCTCGCTCTCGCGATCCGCCCCGGCGCCGGGCGCCGGGGCTCCTTGGGATGACGGCGTGCGCGGCCGGCACGGCTCAGGAGCCGAGCGCCTCGCTCAGGGTCCTCATATTGTGTCGCATCATCTCGATGTAAGTGGGGGCGGGGCCGTCGGGGCCCGAGAGCGCGTCCGAATAGAGCGTGCCGTCGATCGCGGCGCCGGTCTCGTCCGCGATGCGGCGCATCAGCCGCTCGTCGGTGATGCTCTCGACGAAGACCGCGTCGGCGCCGGTCTCGCGGATCTGCGTGATCAGCAGCGCCACGTCGCGGGCCGAGGCCTCCGATTCGGTCGAGACGCCCTGGGGTGCGACGAACGCGAGCCCGTAGGCGCGCTCGAAGTAGCCGAAGGCGTCGTGGCTCGTCACCACGGTGCGCGCGTCCTCGGGGATGGCGGCGACGGCGGCCCTGATCTCCGCGTGCAGCGCCTCGATCTCGGTCGTGTAGGCCTGCGCGTTCGCGCGGTAGGCGTCCGCGCCCTCCGGATCGGCCGCGATCAGCGCATCGCGGATGTTGCCCACGTAGACGATGACGTTCTCGACGTCCTGCCAGGCGTGGGGATCGTAGAAGCCGTGCGCGTGGTCGGCGTGGGCGTGCTCGGCCTCGGCGTGATCATGACCGTGATCATGGTCGTGATCATGGTCGTGGTCATGGTCGTGGTCGTGGTCATGGTCGCGGGCATGGTCGTGGCCGTGATCGTCCTCGGCATGATCGTGGCCGTGCGCGTGGTCGTCGTGCGCGTGGTCGTGTTCGTGACCGTGATCGTCGGTGTCGTGATCGTGCGCTTCCGCCGTCTCGAGCAGCGCGATGCCCTCGCTCGCGACCGCGATCCTGGCCTTGGTGCCGGAGGAGGCGATCAACCGGTCGATCCACCCCTCGAACTCGAGCCCGTTCACGAAGACCACCTCGGCCTGCGCCACCCGGCGCGCGTCCGCGGGCGTGGGGGAGTAGACGTGCCCGTCCCCATCCGGCCCGACGAGCGTGGTGAGCGCGATGCGCTCGCCGCCCACCTGCGCCACGAGATCGCCCAGGATCGAAAAGGTGGCCACCACGGGCAGCCGCTCCTGCGCGAGGGCCGGCGTCGCCAGTGCGAGCGCCGTGGCGGCCCCGGCGAGAAACGTTAGAACATTACGTCTCGTGGTCATGATCGATCCCTCTTCCAGCGTTTCGAACACCATCGATTCCGTCCGCAACCCCGTTCCTCCCCGGATGGAGGAGTCCGCGCGGCACGCGCGGGCGGTGGGGCCGTTCGCCGGATGATCGGGCCGGCTCGCCGCCCTCCCCACCCTCCGGCCTTCGGCCGTCGTCCTCCCCTGCGGGGAGGAACCGGGCCGGCCTCACGCCTCCAGGTGCCGACCCGGGAAGGCGAGACGCAGCAAGCCGCGCTCCGGGCCGACGAGGAGGGAAACGAGGTAGGCGCCCCCGGCCACCAGGATGATCGCCGGCCCCGCCGGCAGCTCCCAATGGTAGGAGAGCAGCAGCCCCGCCGCCCCCGACAGCATCCCCGTCCCCGTCGCGATCGCGATCATGCCGGTGACGTCTCGCGCCCAGAAGCGCGCGCTCGCCGCCGGCAGCATCATCAGGCCGACCGCGAGGAGCGTGCCCAGCGCCTGGAAGCCGCCGACGAGGTTCGCCACGACGAGCACCAGGAAGGCGAGGTGGACCACACCGCCCGCCCGGCTCACCGAGCCGAGGAAGACCGGGTCGACGCATTCGAGCACGAGCGGCCGGTACATCAGCGCGAGCGCGCCCAGCGTCACGGTGGCGATGGCGCCGATCAGGAGCAGCGCCCCGTCGTCGAGGGCGAGCACCGTGCCGAAGAGCACGTGCATCAGGTCGACGTTGGAGCCGCGCATGGAGACGATCGTCACGCCGAGCGCCAGCGACAGCAGGTAGAAGGCCGCGAGCGAGGCGTCCTCGCCGAGCCGGGTCAAGCGCGTGACGAGGCCCGACGCCAGCGCCACCGCGACGCCGGCGACGAAGCCGCCGAGCGTCAGCGCCGGCAGCCACAGGCCCGACACGAGGAAGCCGATCGCCGCGCCCGGCAGGATCGCGTGCGCCATCGCGTCGCCCGTCAGCGACATCCGCCGCAGCATCAGGAACACGCCGATCGGCCCCGCCGCCAGCGCCAGCGCCAGCGCGCCGACGAGGGCGCGGCGCATGAACTCGAACTCGACAAAGGGGGCGAGGAGCGCCTCGTAGATCATCGCGGGCATCGTGCGCTCACGCCTGCGCGCAGACGGGCGCGCGGTCGTTCGCGGCCTCGACCATGCGCCGTGCGAGAAGCAGGTTCTCCGGCCCGAGCACGGCGTCGGTCTCGCCGTGGGCGACGAGCTCGCGGGCGATCAGCATCGTGCGCGGGAAGGTGCCGCGGACCATCTCGATGTCGTGCAGCACCGTGACGACCGTGCGGTCCTCGTCGTGCCAGCGGCGCACGAGGCCGAGCAGGTCCGCCGTCGTCTTGGCGTCGATGGCGGTGAAGGGCTCGTCGAGGAGGATGAGCGGCGCGTCCTGGAGCAGGAGCCGCGCGAACAGAGCGCGCTGCATCTGCCCGCCCGACAGGGTGCCGATGGCGCGGCTCTCGAAGCCGGACAGGCCGACCGCGGCGATCGCCGCCTCGATCCGCGGCCGCTCGGCGCGACCGATGCCGCCGAACAGCCCGCGCGATCCCCACAGCCCCATGGCGACGAGGTCGTAGACGCCGATCGGGAAGGTCCGGTCGAGCTCGGAGGCCTGCGGCAGGTAGGCGATGCGCGTGCGCGCGCCGGTCGACAGCGTGATGCGCCCCTGCAGCGGCTTCAGCGCCCCGACGACGCCCTTGAGCAGCGTCGACTTGCCGGCGCCGTTGGGGCCGACGATCGCCGTGAGGCTGCCCGGCGCGATCTCCCCCTCGAGGTGATGCACGGCGGGGTGCCGGCCGTAGCCGAGGGTCACGTTCTCGAAGCGGATCGCGGTCGCGCCCATGCCGCCCTCACGCCCAGCCGACGACGGAGAGGATCGCCGCCCACAGGACGACGAGCACGACCCCCACGCCGGCGAGCCGCTGCCCGGCGGACAGCCGCAGCAGCGACAGGGTCGGCGCGGCCGCGCGGGCGCGCGGGGCGTGGTCGTGCGGGTGGTGATGGTGCCGAGGGCCGCTCATGGGGTGTTCTACTATAACGTTTCGCGCGGGATGGGAAGGGGCACGACGACGGACGCGCGAGAGCCCCTCTCCCGGACGGGCCAGTCGATGCACACGTCTGCGGCATGTCGCGGCGAAGCACCGGTCCGGCGACGCGTGGTCGTGGCGTTCTCCTTCCCTGTAGGGGAAGGTGGCGCAGCGCGAAGCGCGGTGACGGATGGGGCGCGGCGCGCGAGCGACGCGTTCCGCGAAGCGGAAGTCGAGGTGTCCGGCCCCAGCGTAGCATTTCGGCTTCGCCGAACGCGCGTCCCGCGCGCCCCATCCGTCTCGTCGCCTTCGGCGCCGATCCACCTTCCCCTACAGGGAAGGACAGGGGTCGTCGGCGGCCAGGACAGGCGCAGGAGATGCGTGAATCGACCAGCCCGGACGGGAGAGGGGCCGGGCCGAGGGCGTGCGCGCCGCGGTGCGTGCGGCGCGTCATCCCGCCAGCGCGTCGATCTCCTCGTCGCTCAGGCTGCCGGGCACGATCACGACCGGCAGCGGGAAGGTGCTGGCCGCCACGCCGGCGAAGCTGGTGACGAGCGGGCCCGGTCCTTCGTTCGATGTGCCGGCGGCGAGCACCAGGAAGGCGATGTCCTCGTCCTCCTCGACGAGCTTCAGGATCTCGTCCTGCTTCTTGCCGACGCGGACCACCCGCTCGGGCTCGACGCCCGCAGCCTCGCGGGCGCGCTCGGCTGCCCTGTCGAGCTGCTCGTTGGCGGCGTCCTCGGCTTCCGCGCGCATGACGTCGCCGACGCCGAGCCACTCGAAGCTCTCCGGCGGGGCGGAGACGGCGAGCATCACGAGCTTGGCGCCCAGCCGCGCCACGCGGCGGGCGGCGAAGCGCACCGCACGGGCGCATTCGGGCGTGTCGTCGACGAAGACGAGGAATTTCGGGCGATGGCCCTGCTCGTAGGAGCGACGTCTCGAGATGGCCATGGCTCGCCTCCGCAACCGGTCCCCACGCGGGCCCCCTCCGCCGAGAGGCCGGCCGGGCGATGCTGCCTCCCCGCGCGCCCCGACGCAAGCGGGCGGAGCGCGCGCCTTCAGCGCGGCGGCAGGAGCCGCAGGATCGCCTCGGCCATCGCGTCGAAATGCTCGACCACCACATCGGGATCGAGCTCGGCGACCGGCACGTCCGTGTAGCCGAACGGGACCGCGATCACCGGCACGCCCGCGGCCTTGGCGGTGGCGATGTCGGTGAGCGAATCGCCGATCATGATCGCGCGATCGCGCACGCCCCCGGCGCGGGCGATCGTGTGCTCGAGGTGGCGCGGGTCCGGCTTGCAGAAGGCGAACGTGTCGCGGCCGCAGATCGCCGCGAAGCGCGGCGCGATGCCGAGCGCGTCCATCAGCAGGAGCGAGTGCCGCTCGGGCTTGTTGGTGCACACCGCGAAGGCGTAGCCCTCCGCCTCCAGCCGGTCGAGCGTCGCCTCGACGCCGGGATAGAGCCGGGTCTCGACGCAGACCGCGTCCGCGTAGCGGGCGAGGAAGCGCTCGAACAGCGCCTCCAGCCGCTCGGGCGCGAGCTCGCGGCCGGCGCCGGCGAAGCCCCGCGAGATCAGCGCCCGCGCGCCGGCGCCGATCAGCGAGCCCGCCTGCTCGACCGGCATGCCGGGAAGGCCGTCCTCGGCCAGCAGCCCGTTGAGGATGGCGATCAGATCGGGCGCCGTGTCGGCGAGGGTGCCGTCGAGGTCGAAGACGACGAGGGGACGCGCGGGCATGATTCGCTCCGGTCTGCCGTGGGTCTGCCGTGGGTCTGCCATGGGTGAGCCATGCGAGGCTCGGTCATAGAGCCTAAGCGCCGGCGCGTTAACCGACCGCTAACCATGCCGGCGCGATTCTCCCCGCCGGGGCGCGACGCGGCACGGGATGCGCGCGCCCGGCGGGCACCGGGAGACGCGAACCATGACGACGACCACCACCGCGACGCACGAGGCTCGTTTCGCAGCGTGGCGCGCCGCGTCCACGGTCGCGCTCGCCGCGGCGGTTCTCGCCGTCGGGCTGCTCGCGAGCCCGCGGGCCCTGGCCGGCGGCGCGTTCGAGTTCATGCCGGCGCCGCAGACGGACCTCAACCGCCTCTACCGCATCGACCGGGTCACCGGCGCGGTCTCCTCGTGCCAGTACGCGCTCAAGGAGGGCACCGTGGGCGTGACGCTGTGCTTCGGTCCCGGCGAGGGGGCCGAGGCGCAGGAGCCCGGCGAGTACGGCCTCGTCGCCTCCAACCACGAGCGCGAGGGCGGCGTCTTCCGGGTCGACTACCGCACCGGCGAAATGAGCGTGTGCTACGTCTTCGAGGAGAAGGTCGTGTGCACGCCGCCGGAGACGGTCTCCCCCGTCGCCGCCGCCGAGGGCGCCGGCACGCCGGACACGACCGGCACCACGCGCTGATCGTTTCGCCGGACCTCGACGTCGGCCCCCGCCGTGCACGGGGCGAAGGGCGGATGCGCGCGGGTGCGCCTTCCGGCGCCGCCGCCGTGCGCCTAGAGGAGAGGCTCACGGGAGCGGTCCGAAAGTGAGCCTCGAGTTCTTCCTCGTCGTCTTCCTCGCGCTCGGCCTCGGCGGCGTCGTCAAGGGCGCCATCGGGCTCGGCCTGCCGATCGTCTCGATCCCGGTGCTCGCCGCCTTCCTCGGGGTGCCGCACGCGCTCGCCGTGATCATGGTGCCGCTGATCGTCACCAACGCCTGGCAGATCAGGCAGTACCGCGCCGAGCGGCCCGATGCGCCGTTCCTCGCGCCGCTCGTCGTCTCGGGCCTCGTGGGAATCGTGCTCGGCACCTGGGCGCTCACCACGCTGCCCGTCGACGTTCTCTCGCTGACGCTCGCGAGCATCGTGACGCTGTACATCGCGACCATCCTGCTCAAGCCGAGCGTGACGCTCTCTGCGCGGGCGGGGCTGCGGATCGCCCCCGTCGCGGGGCTCGTCGGCGGGGCGCTGCAGGGCGCGACGGGGATCTCCGCGCCGGTGACGGTGACCTTCATCCACGCGATGCGCCTCACCCGCGGGCCCTTCATCTTCGCCGTGTCGGTGATGTTCCTCGCCTTCGCGCTGGTGCAGGCGGTCGCGCTCGCGGTGGCCGGCGTGCTCACGCCCGCGCGGCTCGTCGAGGGCGTGCTCGCCCTCGTGCCGATCGCGCTGGGCATGCCGCTCGGCAACGCGCTCGCCAGGCGCCTCTCGCGGCGGGCCTTCGAGCGGCTGATCGTCGCGATCCTGGCGGTGATGGCGCTGCGCCTGTTCCAGACCGGGCTCGGGCTGTAGCGGCTCCCGCGCCGCTCAGGCGGCGATCGCCGGGAGCGCCGCGACCGCGGGCCGCGCGAAACGGTAGCCCTGCTGCAGCGTCACGCCGAGCGTGGCCAACGCCTCGCTCTCGGCGCGGGTCTCGATCCCTTCGGCGACGACGCGCACGCCGAGCTCGCGCATCATCGAGACGACGCCGCGCACGATGGCGCGCCGGGCCGGATCGCCGTCGATGTCGCGCACGAGCTGCATGTCGAGCTTGACCAGGTCCGGCCGGAAGCGCGCGAGCAGCGCCAACCCGGAATGGCCGGCGCCGAAATCGTCGATCGCCGTGGTGAAGCCCATCGAGCGGTACTCGCGCACGATCCGGGCGAGGTGGTCGTCGTCGGCGAGCCGCTCGGCCTCGCTCAGCTCGAACATCAGCCGATCGAGGGGGAAGTCGTGGCGACGCGCGGCGACGAGCGTGCGCCGGATGCAGGCGCGCGGCTCGTAGACGGCATTGGGCAGGAAGTTGATCGACAGGAGCGCGCCGGTGTCGGCGAGGCCGAGCTCGGCGGCGAGCGTGATCGCCTTCACCCGGCAGGCCTGGTCGAAGGCGTAGATCGCGTCGCGCCCGACGCCGGCGATGACCGCGCCGGCGCCGGAGCCGTCGAGGCCGCGCACCAGCGCCTCGTAGGCGAAGGGGCGGCCGGTGGCGACGTCGACGATGGGCTGGAAGGCCATGGTGATGGCGAAGTCGCGGGCCGGCGACGCCGCGCAGGCGGCGCAGCCGTCCCGCGCGAGCGTCTCCGGCTCGGGCAGCGGCATCTGGGACACGGGGGCTCCTCGGCCGAACGGACGTCGGCTCTCGCGGCACGTTGTCGAAAGAACCTCGGCCGAGAAGGTTGCCGACTCCTTAAGTCGGGGACCGCGCGCGCCTGCAAAGCTGCAAGCGTGCTTTCGTCCCCACGCCCCGAACCCGGGTGCGATCCGCCGCGCGCCCCCTCAGCGGAAGCGCGTCGCCACTTCGGCCACGATCGGCTCCACGCCGAAGCGCACCGGGTCGGTGGCCGGCAGCGCATGGGTGCGCGCGAGGCGGTCGAGCTCCGCGCGCGCCGCGTCCTCGGTGAGCTTCTCTGTGTTGACCGCGATGCCGACGCAGCGGATCGCCGGGTTGGTCAGGCGGCCGAGCGAGAGCGTCATGTGGATGACGTCGCCGATCGTCGGCAAGGGCGTGTTCACCCCGCGCATCGTGGTGCGCGTCGGCTCGTGGCAGACGACGAACGCGTCGGGCTGCGCGCCGTGCAGGAGGCCGAGCGAGACGCCGGCGAAGGAGGGATGGAACAGCGAGCCCTGACCTTCGATCAGGTCCCAGTGGTCGGGCGCCGCGGCCGGGGAGATCCACTCCACCGCGCCGGAGATGAAGTCCGCCACCACCGCGTCGATGGCGACGCCGCGGCCGGAGATGAAGACACCGGTCTGGCCGGTGGCCTTGAAGTCCGCGTCGAAGCCGGCCGCGCGCATGCCGCTCTCGAGCGCGAGCGCGGTGTACTTCTTGCCGACGGAACAGTCGGTGCCGACCGTGAGCAGGCGCATCCCTGCGCGCTTGTCGCCCTTGCCCGTGGCGAAGCGCTCGCTCGAGTGGCGCACGTCGAAGAGCTTGCGGCCGTTGCGCGCGGCCGCCTCGGCGATGGCGGGGACGGAGCCGAGCCTCGTGTGCAGGCCCGCGGCGACGTCCATGCCGGCGTCGAGCGCCGCGACGATCTCGTCGACCCAATGGTCGGGCAGGACGCCGCCGGCGTTGACGACGCCGACGACGAGCGTCCTCGCGCCCGCCGCGGCGCCCTCCGCGATGGTCATGTCCGGCAGCTTCGCATCGGCGTTGCAGCCGGGGAGCCGCAATTGGCCCACGACCCAGTCGCGGCGCCAGTCGACGATGCCGAGGCCGGTCTTGGCCGCGAGCGCGTCGCGCGCGTCGCCGAGGAACAGGAGGTAGGGGCGGGCGATCTCCATCGGGGGTCCTTCTCGCGGGTGGTTCTCGAGGTCTCGGCCGAAGCGGCGGTTCGCTCCGGTCAATGCGCCATGAAGACGGGAATGGTCGCGTTGGCGAGGATATGACTCGTCGCGCCGCCGAAGATCATCTGACGAATTCGGCTCTGCGTGTAGGCACCCTTGAACAGGAGATCGCAGCCCACGCTCTCGGCGTAGTCGAGGATCGCCTCGCCGGCATTGCGCTTCTCGGGCCCGATGTGCACCTGCTCCACGGGCAGGCCGTGGCGCTGGAGCGCGCGGGCCAGCGCCTCGCCGGAGGGGCCGGGCACCATGCCGCTCTCCACGGTGAGCACGTGGACGCGCTTGGCCCGGGCGAGCAGCCCCATGCCCATGCCGACGACGTGGGCGGTCTCGGTCGAGCCGTTCCAGGCGACGACGATGGTCTCGCCGATCGTGTCGCGCGCGCGCGGCGGCGCGATCAGCGCCGGCCGGCCGCCCTCGAACAGCACGGCCTCGAGCGTCGCCATGCGCGGGCCGGTCGCGCTCTGGGTCGGGCGACCGACGACGGTGACGTCGAAGATGCGCGCCCAGGCGCCGACGAACTCGTCGCCCGCCGGCGCGTCCGCGTGCCAGCGCCAGCGCGGACCCTCGCCCTGCCCCGCGTCGCGGGCGAGGCCGGCGGCGTCCATGAAGCTCTGGAACGTCTCGCGCGCCTGGACCTCCGCCTCCTCGTCGGCCCGCTCGTCGGCGGCCCAGGTGAGGCCCATGACCATGTCGACGGAGACGATCTCGGCGAGCGGCGGGCGCAGCGAGAAGCCCTCGACGTAGCTGCCGAAGCGCCGGGCCAGCGCGATCGCGGTCTGCAGCGTCGGGTCCATCAGCTCGTGCGGTGCGGTGGGTACGAGCACGGTCTTCATGGCGGGGCCCCCGGTCGCGGGCCGCCGCGGCCCGCATTCCGGGTCATTCTTCGCCTCAACCGGCCTTCGCCGCAACCGCCCTTTCGCGCGTGCCCGGCCTGCGCGGGCGTGCGCCGGCCTGCGTGGCGGCCGCGCGCTCGTAGACCGCCTCGAGCGCGGCGACGTGCGCGGCTCGGCTCGGTGGATCGGCGCGGAAGGCCGCCTGTGCCGCGCGTCCCATGCGCTCGGCGAGGTCCGGATCGGTCGCGAGCCGCACGAGACGCGCGGCGAGCGCCTGGACGTCGCCGGAGGGCACGTGCAGGCCCGTCTCGCCGTCGTGCACGAACTCGCGTGCGGCGCAGGCGTCGGAGACGACGACCGGCGTTCCCGCGGCCTGCGCCTCGAGCGCGACGAGGCCTTGCGTCTCGTACCACAGCGAGGGGAAGACGAGCGCGCGGGCCTCGCGCATCAGCGCGGCGACCCGTGCGGGCGGCTGCCAGCCCAGGAGCCGCGCGGCCGGGTACTCCGCGCGGATGGCGTCCGCCTCCGGGCCGTCGCCGACGAAGGTGGCCGGCACGCCCGCCGTCGCTGCGGCGCGGGCGAAGAGCGCGGCGCCCTTTTCCGGCGTGAGCCGGCCCACGAACAGGAACGGCGCGTCGGCCGCGCGGGGAGCGCGATCGCCGTCGCAGCCGTCGACGTCCACGGGGTTCGCCACCCGGTGCAGCCGCACGCCGGCGGGCAGGTGCGGGGCGATCACCTCGCGATGGAGCGCGCTGAGCACGATCGCGTCCGGGCAGGCCTCGAACGGGCGCCCGAGCCGCGCGGTCGCCGCGTGGCGGGCGACGCGCATCAGCTTGAACGGCCAGGGCTTGGCGTCGCAGGCGCGGGCGAGGCAGGCGCCCGACAGCGGCGCACGGGTGCAGATCGCCGCCTCGCCGAAGTCGAAGAACGTGCCGTTGGGGCACACCGACAGGAAGTCGTGCAGCGTCACGACGCCCGGCGCCCCGGCGGCGCGGATGGCGGCGAAGGCGGCGCCCGACATCTCCTGGCCCCAGGAATGCACGTGGGCGATCGCGCCGGGTCCCGCCTGCGCCAGCGTCTCGGCGACGGCGCGGCCGGCCTCCCCGTTCCAGATCACCCGCGCGAGCGCCGCGGCGCGACCGCCGGGAGGCGGGTTCGGCGCGACGATGCGCACGGGGATGCCGGCCTCGGCGAGCCGCGGATCGGGCGCTCCCGCCCCGCCGACGCACAGCACGCGACGCCCCGTCGCCGCGAGGCCGAGCGCGCTCTCCACCGCGACGCGCGCGGAGCCGCCGTTGACGGCGAGATGGTCGGCGACGACGACGATCGGGCGGGGCATGGGACCGGCCTTGCGGGCGTGGGACGCGGGCAGGGGTGGGACGCTCGCACGGAGCGTTGAAGATTGCGTTTCGAGCGCGCCATCCGGCGCGCCGTCACGGCGCCTCGCCGTCGACGACCGCCCGGGCGACTCCGTACGAGAAGCCCGCCCGCGCCAGCCGGGCGAGGTCGCGCTCGCGGTTCTCCGCGCGGCCCGTCGTGCGGAACGGCCCGAGGCGGCGCCGCCGCGCCAGCGCGGTCGCGGCATCGAGCTCCGGATCGGCGTCGGGATCGTCCTCGGTGCGGGCGTCGGCGTGGCGGGCGAGCGCCTCGTCGATCGCCTCCCCCGCGACGCCCTTGGCGGAGAGCCGCGCGGCGATCGCCCGCCGCGAGCCGCCGCGGCGCCGGAGGCTCGCGACCCGCGCCTCGGCATAGGCCCCGTCGTCGACGAGCCCCGCCCGCACGGCCCGCGCCACCGCCTCCTCCACGAGGCCGAGCGCCGCCTCCGGCGCCTCCCCCCGCAGCCGGCAGCGCCGCTCGACCTTGCGCGCGAGCACCCGCCGCAGGTTCTCCGCCGACGACGCCCAGCGCTCGAGATAGGCGAGCGCCATGCGGTCGAGCACGGCGGGGGTGACGGGACGCGGGGGCTTGCGGGTGGGGGGATCGGTCGGCAGGGCGGCCTCTCGGTCGGAGATCTCGGACCCCGTCACGAGTGCCATTGGCGGCGGGCCACGTGCAAGAGCCGCGAGCGAGGCTCCTGAGCGGGCGTGCGAGTCGACCCGAGACGGTGGCGATGCTATCCTGTGTGGAGGCGTGACGGGAGTCGTCATCGGCAACATGGGGAACATGGGGCATGAGAACCGCGACCGCCCAGTGCAGCCCGCCCGGGAACCGGTGCGCCGCCGCCGTCCTCGGCGCGGCTCTCGCCATTCTCGTATCCGTGCCGCCCGCTGCGGCCACGCAGCACACGGACCTCGACCGGATCGTCGCGGACCAGCGGGCCTACTGCGAGGTCCGCACGGCGGCGAAGATGGGATTCGATGGCCTGCCCAGCCAGTTTCGGCAGATCATCATCGGATACGCGACCGCCTCGTTCGAGCTGTGGTCCATTCGTCAGCTCGACGACGCCTACGTCGCCTACGTCGAGCGGACGGAGGGATCGCTCGAGGCGATCCGCGTTCGCGCACTGCTCGCGGCGTCCGCGGAGGGCGACACGTCGGTCAGCCTCCTGGGCTCGACGCTCGGAGGCATGATCGGCGGCCTGCGCATGGCGGATCGTTCGAGCATGACGGACCTCCTGCAGCGCATCCTCGGCGACGCCGTTTCCGCCGGGGCGGAGTCGCAGATGCGCCGCCTCGCCGCAGAGCGGCTCTCGGGACCCTACGATCCCTCGATCGCGCCCGACTTCTGCTTCGAGCTCTACGAGTAGATTAGCCGGCTCCCGTGCTCCTGCAGAAGCGGTGTGGGAACGCTTTCCCGCAAAAAGCTTTGCATCGCTTCCCGGCCTGCGCTTGCTTGGCCGGATGCAGGACCATCCTTCCCCCGAGGCAGACATGACCTCCCCCGTCGCGGACCCGGAGGCACCGCCTTCCGCTTCGCTCGATCCCCCGCCGCGCGAAGTCGAGCTCAAGCTCGAGCTCGCCCCGGCGGACTGGAAGCGGCTTTCGCGCCAGACCACGCTCGCGCCCGCCCTCGCCGCCGCGCCCAAGGCGAAGCGGATGGAGGCGACCTATTTCGACACGCCGGACGGCCGGCTGCGGGCCAACGGCGTGAGCCTGCGCATCCGGCGCACGGGCGCGGCGCGCGTGCAGACCGCCAAGGCCGCGAGCGGCCCCTCCGGCGGGCTGTTCGATCGCGTCGAGATCGAGGCGCCCGTCGCGGGCGACGTGCCGGATCTCGCGCTCTTCGACGGCACGCCGCTCGCGCCGCTCTTCGCCAAGCGCAAGGTGCGCGCGGGGCTCGCGCCGGCCTTCGCGGTGTCGGTGCGCCGGCGCACGCTGGTGATCGGCGACGGCGGCTTCGTCGCCGAGATGGTGGTGGACGAGGGGACGGTGCGCGCGGGCGAGCGCACCGAGCCCGTCTGCGAGCTCGAGCTCGAGCTGCGCGCCGGCGCCGCCGCCGACCTGTTCGCCTTCGCGCGCCGGATCGCCGAGACGGTGCCCGCGCGGCTCGGCTTCCGCACCAAGGCCGATCGCGGCTTCGCGCTCGCCGCGGGCGAGGGGCCGCGGGTCGTCAAGAAGATCGAGATCGCGCTCGACCCCGCGACGACCGCGGGCGCGGCCTTCCAACGCATCGCCCGCGCCTGCCTCGCCCAGCTCGTCGCCAACGAGCGGGCGCTGCGCGACCTCGGCGCGCCGGGCGCGATCCACCAGTCGCGCGTGGCGCTGCGGCGCCTGCGCGCGGCGATCTCGCTGTTCAAGACGGTGGTCGACGACGAACGCCGCCGCGCCGTCTCCGCCGAGCTGAAATGGATGGCGAACGCGCTCGGCGACGCGCGCGATCTCGACGTGCAGATCGCCACCGTCGTCGAGCCGATGCGCGCGGCACACCCGGACGACGCCGACCTCGCCCACCTCGCCGCCGCCTTCGCCGCGCGGCGCGACGCGGCGAGCGCACAGGCGCGGGAGGCCTCCACGAGCGCGCGCTACCGGCTGATGCTGATCGACGCCGCCGCCTGGATCGAGGCCGGCTCCTGGCTCGCCGGCGAGAACAGGGTGCGCGACGAATCGGTGTCCGCGTTCGCGGCCCGGCTCCTGAAGAAGCGCCGCAAGCGCATCGTGCGCGAGGGCGCGGACCTCGCCGCGCTCGACCCCGAATCACGCCACGCGCTGCGCATCGAGGTGAAGAAGCTGCGCTACGCGGTGGAGTTCTTCGAGACCGCGTTCGGCGGCGGGGACGAGGGAAAGAAGGCGTCCCGCAAGCGCGCGCGCCGGCACGCCGAGATGCTGAGCCGGCTGGAGGCTCTCCAGGAGGACCTCGGCGCGCTCAACGACCTCGCCGTCGCCCATCGCATGGAGGCGCTGTTCGACACGTCCGACGAATCGCTCGCCCGCGGCTTCGCCAAGCTCGAACGACCGGACGCCGCGGAGGCCGGCCCGGAGCATGTCGCGTCTGCCCGGAAGGCGGTCGCCAGGCTGGCGAAGGCGAGGCCGTTCTGGGCCCCGCCCGAGAAAGGGTGAGGACGGCGGGCGTGCGGCGTCGCGATCAGACGCCGCACTCCGCCTTGGCGCGGTTCAGCGCCGCGGTGAAGCCGGAGAGGGAATACACGTCCGTCGTGTCGTTGCCGCGCCCGGAGCGGACGTTGAGCTCGAACGAGCGCCCGCGGACGAAGCCCTGGACGACGTCGTTCTCCTGGGCCGGGTTCTGGACCCAGACGTTCTCGCCGCGGGTGACGAAGTTGAACGTGGTGCCGTCGATCACGCCGGTGGCGGTCTGCCCGTCCTGCGTGGGGAAGCCCATGACGGCGGCGACCTCGTTGGTCACGTTCTCCGAGGGGCGGAAGGAGACGAAGAGGTAGCCGGGGGAGCGGTTCAGGCCCTCGGGACGACGCGTCTTGGGCTGCGACAACGCGTAGCACATCTTGGTGCCGCTCGCCTCGGTGGCGAAGGCGGACCAGTCGTTGAACTGGCCGAGCAGCGTGGCCTGCGCCTGCTGGGCCGCGGCGGGACCGGTCGTCAGCGCGAGCGCGGCCGCGCAGGCGCCGAGGAGCGCGAGCGTGGGCGCGAAGCGGCGGATCGATCGGGAAGTTCTCATGACGCTCACCTTGGATCGCGGGGGTTTCACCGCCTTCCGGCGGGCTCGGCTTTCGCTGAGCACTAGATTGGCCTGAAATGGGCAAAAATACGTTAACCTTGCCTGAATGCCCGTGACGCGCACGGATCGCCGGAGCGGCGGATTGCCGGACCCGTCCCGAGGGCTTAACACTGCAAGGTGTCCGGTGCGCCGATCGTCGCCGCGTCGGGGCGGAGAATCGAGGACGTCTTGCCCTCTCCCAGCGAGCACGAGGCGCTGATCGCCGCGGTCGCGCGGAATCGCGACCGCGCGGCCTTCGCGCGTCTGTTCGACTGGTACGCCCCGCGGCTCACGGCCTACCTGCTGCGCCAGGGCGCCGAGCAGGCGCTCGCCGAGGAGATCGTGCAGGACGCGATGGTGACGCTCTGGCGCAAGGCGGAGATGTTCGATCCGGCGAAGTCCTCGCTCACGACCTGGCTCTACCGAATCGCGCGCAATCGCCGAATCGACCTGATGCGGCGGGATCGCTCGACGCCGGTGGAGCCCGACAGCCCGCTCTTCGAGGTGGTCGACGACACGGACCTCGAGGGCGAGCTCGACGCGAGCCAGCGCGAGGCGGCGGTGCGCGAGGCGATGCGCAGCCTGCCCGAGGAGCAGCTCGTGCTCGTGCGCCTCGCCTTCTTCGACGCGCTGTCGCATTCCGAGATCGCCGAGCGTACGGGCCTGCCGCTCGGCACGGTCAAGTCGCGCATCCGGCTCGCCTTCACCCGGCTGCGCCGCACGCTCGAGAGCGGCGGCGTGGTGGAGGCGCGGTAGGGGACCCGAGGGGAAGGGGCGCGCCATGACGGGGACGATGCGGGCGACGACCATGCGGGCGGTGCTCTGCGAGCGGCTCGGGCCGCCGGAGACGCTGACGCTCGTCGAGATCCCCGTGCCGGAGCCCGGCCCCGGCGAGGTCCTGCTGCGGGTGCGCGCGGTGGGGCTCAACTTCTTCGACACGCTGCTCGTCCAGGGCCGCTATCAGGTCCGCCCGGATCTCCCCTTCTCGCCGGGCGGCGAGCTGTGCGGCGAGATCGCGGCGCTCGGCGCCGGGGTGAGCGGCTGGTCGCTCGGGCAGCGGGTCGTCGCCTATGTCGGGCACGGCGCGGCGCGCGAATGGGTCGCGGCTCCCGCGGACCGGCTGACGGCCGTGCCGGACGGGCTCGACGACCCGCGCGCGGCGGGGCTCTCCATCACCTACGGCACGGCCCTGCACGCCCTCGCCGATCGCGCCGCGATCCGCCCCGGCGAGACGCTGTGCGTGCTCGGCGCCGCCGGCGGGACCGGGCTCGCGGCGGTCGAGGTCGGCCGGGCGCTCGGCGCGCGGGTGATCGCCTGCGCCTCCTCCGCCGGCAAGCTCGCGCTCGCCCGCGAGGCGGGGGCGGACGAGACGATCGACTACGCGCGCGAGGACCTGAAGGCGCGCCTCAAGGCGCTGACGGGCGGGCGCGGCGTCGACGTCGTCTACGATCCCGTCGGCGGCGATCTCGCCGAGGCGGCGCTGCGCGCCACGGCCTGGGAGGGGCGCTACCTCGTCATCGGCTTCGCCGCGGGGGAGATCCCGAGGATCCCGCTCAACCTCGTGCTGCTGAAGGGCTGCGACATCCGGGGCGTCTACTGGGGCGCCTTCCTGGAGCGCGAGCCCGCCCGCCATGGGGCGAACATGGAGCGCCTCCTGGCGTGGGCCGCGGACGGCACGATCGCCGCGCGGGTGGAGGAGACCTACCCGCTGGCGCAGGCCGCCGCCGCGATCGGGCGGATCGCCCGGCGCGAGGCGCGGGGGAAGCTCGTGCTGGTGCCCTGAAGAGACGCCGTCCGCGCCGCCGCGCCGCGCGCCTGCGGCGCCGGTGCCGGCGGGCGCGGCAGCGGCAGGTCGGCGAGCTCGTCCGGGCTCATCGCGGCGATCGCCGGGTGGGAGAACGGGTCGTGCGGGTCCGGCTCCGGCTCTGCGGTCGCGAGCGCTTGCCGGAGGATCTGGATGAGGTTTAGCATGGCTGCACCATGACGGATCGACGCCTTGGGTGAAATCCCGATATTCTCGACGAGACTATAGGGGAGCTATATGCGCAACCTCGCCCGCGTTCATCTCGGGGGCCTGCGGGCGGTGGAGGCGGCGGGCCGTCTCGGGACGCTGCGCGCCGCCGCCGAGGAGCTCGGCGTCACGGTCGGCGCGGTGAGCCAGCAGATCCTCAAGTGCGAGGCCGAGCTCGGCCGCACCCTGTTCGAGCGGCGCCCGCGGGGGCTCGAGCCCACGGATTTCGGCGTGGCGGTGCTGGAGCGGCTCTCCGCCGGCTTCGCCGAGCTCTCCGCCGCGGTGGCGCTGGCGGACCGGCGGCGCGAGGACGTGCTCACCGTCTCGGTCGCGCCGGTGCTCGCCTCGAAATGGCTGGTCTGGCGGCTCGACCGCTTCACCCGCGCCCATCCCGGCATCCGGGTGCGCATCGACGCCGCGCTCGATCTCGTCGATCCCAACGTCTCGGACGTCGACCTGTGCATCCGCGTGGGCCGCGGCGGCTGGCCCGGGGTGCGCGCCGAGCGGCTGGTCGCGCAGCTCGTCTTCCCCGTGTGTGCGCCCGCGCTGGCGCAGCGGCTCGCCGGGCCCGCCGATCTCGCGCGGGTGCCGATCGTCACCGAGCCGCACGCCATGTTCTCCTGGGACGTCTGGCTCGCTCCCAACGGCCTCGACGCGGGCATCCTCGGCGAGGGGCCGGTCTATTCCGACGCGGCACTGTGCTTCGACGCGGCGATCGCGGGCCAGGGCGTGTTCCTCGCCTGGGAGACGCTCGCCGCCGACGCGCTCGCCATGGGTCGCCTCGTCGCGCCCTTCCCCGACCGCTATCCGACCGGCATCTCCTACTGGTTCGTCACCGCCCGCGACCGCGCCCCGACGCGGGCGATCACCGCGTTCCGGGAGTGGATCGCGGGGGAGCTGCGGGAGAGCTGCCCGGGGGGTGCGGCGGCCGTCGGGGAGGGGCCGCAGGCCGAAACGGCACGCTGACGCGCCCGGCCGCCAAGGGTTCGTTAACCATACGCATTTACGGTTCGGAAAGCACGATCAGCCCCACGAGCCGAACCGATGACGCGTCTTCTTCCGATCGCTCTGGCCGCCACGCTCCTCGGCGGCGCCGCGGCGGCCGGCGAGCCGGACGGATGCCGGCTCGGGACGGCCGACGACGGCCGGGCCTACCTGCTCTGCGAGACACGAGACGAGGTCACCCTCCGGCGCGCGACGGGCCTGGCCGCCCCCTACGATCCCGAGATCGCGGCTCTCGTGGCGCACGAGACGCGGCCGGCGCCGCGCACGCCGGACGTCCTGCGCGCCCTCCATCTCGCCTTCGGCGCGGTCGGCCGCACGGCCGAAGGGGCCGACGACGGCACCGCGGCCGTCACGTTCGGCCTCGGGATGCGGATCTCGGACGCCCTGCGTGCGGACGTCACCGCCGATCTCTGGAGACAGCGCCTCGAGATGCCCTCCGGGCACGCCTTCGCGGCCGCACGGCCGCGCTCCGTCGGGGTCCGGTCCGTGATGGCGACGGCGACCTGGGAACTCCCCGGCATGGGTCGCCTGACGCCGCATCTGTCGGGCAGCCTCGGTATGGCGCACGTCGAGACCACCGCCTGGGGTGCGCAGGCGGCGTCCCCGCTCGTCCGCGATGCGCATACGGGGCTGGCCCTGGGTATCGGCGGCGGCGTGTCGGTCGCGCTGCAGGAGGGCGTCCACCTCGATCTCGGCTACCGCTACACGCACGTGCCGGACGCCGGCGCGGCGGGATCGCTCTCTCTCCACGACGTCCGCCTGGGCATTCGGCTGAGCCTGATGTGACCGCGGCGAGGTGTTCGCCGGACGCGAGGAGCAACTCAAGATCAATCTTTGCTCGTATCTCGCCTATGTTGGATCAACAAAGATTAAGGTTTATGCAGCCTGAACGCGAATCGGGGTTTATTACTTTTGTGTCTCGCTTACAATTCACTCGGATGCGGCTGCTACGACGCAAGCTTGAGAGGTAGCGTTATGTTCGCCAAAGCGTTCGCTGCGACGGCCGCCATGGCCGTTCTCGGCGTCTCGGCCGCCTCGGCCGAGACCTATACCGTCCGTGAGGCCCAGAGCCGCTACGTGGCGTGCTACGAGCGGGTCTACGTCCCGGCCACGGTCGAGATCAACACCCGCGGCGAGCTCGTCCGGGCCGAGTCCGAGGAATGGGAGACCCGCGGCGCCCACTGGAACCGCGTGCGCAATCCCTCGGTGTTCATCCAGACCCGGCGCATCGTCGAGGAGGACCACTACACGCTGGTCCGCAAGAGCTGCCCGCGCTGAGCGGACCGCTCCAGGCCTGTCGCGCGTCCCGCGCGGCAGGCACCCCGCATCCCGGAGGTCATGCCGTGAGAACCCTCGTCCTCGCCGCCGCCCTGGCGCTCGCCACGAGCGCCCTCGCCGATCCCCGCCCGGCCCAGCCGGACCCGATCGCCTCCTTCGAGCATCGCTTCGGATACAAGAGCATCTTCTGGTGCGCCGAGACCGTGGAGGAGCACATGGGCGCCCTCGCCGAGGCGGGCGCGTCCGGCCGCGCGCTGCCCGCGATCGTCTTCGACGCCGCCGCCTATTGTCTCGCTCGCCACTTCCCCGCCGCGACGCATCGCGAATGCGAGGAGACGCTCTACGCGCTGTCGCAGCTCGACGTCCTCTACCCCGGCTTCCTCCAGCAGGAGATGGCGCTCGCGGTCATGGGCGAGTGTCGCGCCTTCCTGCGCTGAGAACGCCCGCCGTGCCGCGGCGCCCGTCGCCTGTGCGACTGGCGGCCGCGTCTCGTCCTCGCCTAACGGCGCGTTGACACGCCTCGCGCGCGCGGTCATTGGAGTGGCGCCCCGCGGCGGCGGCGGGGCGCCATCCCTGCGCGCACGGACAGCGAGGCGAGATTCCCCATGCCCCGGTTGGTGATGAAGTTCGGCGGCACCTCGGTCGCGGATCTCGATCGAATCCGCAACGTGGCGCGGCACGTCGAGCGCGAGGTGAAGGCGGGCTACGACGTCGCCGTCGTCGTCTCGGCCATGGCCGGCAAGACCAACGAGCTCGTCGGCTGGTGCCGCGAGGCCTCGACGATCCACGACGCGCGGGAGTACGACGCCGTCGTCGCCTCCGGCGAGCAGGTGACGTCCGGGCTCCTCGCCATCGCGCTCCAGGCGATCGGCATCCCCGCGCGCTCCTGGCAGGGCTGGCAGATCCCCATCGAGACCTCCGGCACGCACGGCTCGGCGCGGATCACGCGGGTCGACGGCTCGAAGATCCTCTCCCATTTCGCCGAGCGCGGCGAGGTCGCGGTGGTCGCCGGCTTCCAGGGCGTGCACGCGCCCACGGGGCGCATCGCGACGCTCGGCCGCGGCGGCTCGGACACGAGCGCGGTGGCGCTCGCCGCCGCGCTCGAGGCGGAGCGCTGCGACATCTACACCGACGTCGACGGCGTCTACACGACCGACCCGCGCATCGTGACCAAGGCCCGGCGCCTCGACAGGGTCTCCTACGAGGAGATGCTCGAGATGGCGAGCCTCGGCGCCAAGGTGCTGCAGGTGCGCTCGGTCGAGCTCGCCATGCTCTACGGCGTGCGCACGATCGTGCGCTCGAGCTTCGATCCGCCCGAGGACCCGCGGCCGGGCACGCTGATCTGTGACGAGGAGGACATCGTGGAACAGCAGACCGTCACCGGCATCGCCTATTCCAAGGACGAGGCCCAGATCACGCTGCGGCGGGTGGCGGACACGCCGGGCGTCGCCGCCTCGATCTTCGTGCCGCTGGCCGACGCCGCGATCAACGTCGACATGATCATCCAGGTGGTCTCGCGCGATTCGGCGACGACGGACATCACCTTCACGGTGCCGGCGAGCGACTATGCCCGCGCGCGGACGCTTCTGGAGGAGCTGCAACCGAAAATCGGGTACGAGAAGCTCGAGGGCGCCACCGACGTGGTCAAGGTCTCGGCCATCGGGGTGGGCATGCGCAGCCATGCCGGCGTCGCCGCGAAGGCCTTCAAGGCCTTGGCGGAAAAGGGCGTCAACATCCGCGCCATCACCACCTCCGAGATCAAGTTCTCGATGCTGATCGACGCGGCCTATACCGAGCTTGCCGTGCGCACGCTCCACTCGCTATACGGGTTGGACGCGGCCTGAGCCGGCCGCGGACGACGAGCGGCGTGCGTCGACCCGCGCGCCTCACCCTGGAGCCGGGCGCGCGCGCCCGGGCGTGAAGGAGACCCGGCCCTGCCGATTAGACCTGCCGCCGGAGGTCCGCGCGTCCTGCTGAGGAAGCTCCGCGAGATCATGGCGGAGCCGATCTCGACGCAGGACCGGCTCGACAGGATCGTGGTGCTGATCGCGGCCAACATGGTGGCCGAGGTCTGCTCGGTCTACGTCCTGCGCGCCGACCAGACGCTCGAGCTCTACGCCACCGAGGGCCTCAAGCGCGAGGCCGTCCACCTCACGACCATGCGCGCCGACGAGGGCCTGGTGGGCCTCATCGCCCGCGAGGCGCAGCCGCTCGCGCTCTCGGACGCGCAGACGCACCCGTCCTTCTCCTACAAGCCGGAGACCGGCGAGGAGATCTATCACGGCTTCCTCGGCGTGCCGGTGCTGCGCGCGGGCAACACGCTCGGCGTCCTCGTCGTGCAGAACCGCACGATGCGCACCTACACCGAGGAGGAGGTCGAGGCGCTCCAGACGACCGCGATGGTGCTCGCCGAGATGGTCGCCTCCGGCGAACTCCAGGCGCTCGTCCAGCCGGGCGCCGACATCGCCGTGCGTCGGCCGCTCTACCTCCAGGGCGTCTCGCTGGCGGACGGCGTCGGGCTCGGCCACGTGGTTCTGCACGAGCCGCGCGTGGTGGTGAAGAACCTCATCGCCGAAAATCCCGAGGCCGAGGTCGCGCGGCTCGAGACCGCGATCAAGGCGGTGCGCGCCTCGATCGACGCGCTGATCGAGCGCGGCGACGTCGGCGACGGCGGCGAGCACCGCGAGGTGCTGGAGACCGTGCGCATGTTCGCCCACGACCAGGGCTGGCTCCGGCGCATGCGCGAGGTCGTGCTCACCGGCCTGACCGCCGAGGCGGCGGTCGAGCGCGTCCAGTCCGACACCCGCGCGCGGCTCCTGCGCCAGACCGACCCCTACCTGCGCGAGCGCCTGCACGACCTCGACGACCTCGCCAACCGGCTGCTGCACCAGCTCGTCGGGCGCGACTTCGTCGCCGCCGCCGAGGCGCTGCCGGACAACGCCATCCTCGTCGCCCGTTCGATGGGGCCGGCGGCGCTGCTCGACTACCAGCGCGCCAACCTGCGCGGCGTCGTGCTCGAGGAGGGCGGGCCGACGAGCCACGTCGCCATCGTCGCCCGCGCGCTGGGGCTGCCCGCCGTGGGCGAGGTCGAGAACGTCACCTCGCTCGTCGAGCCCGGCGACGCGATCATCGTCGACGGCGTCGCCGGCGAGATCCAGGTACGCCCGCGCCCGGACATCGAGGCCGCCTACGCCGAGAAGGCGCGGCTGCGCGCCAAGCGCCAGGAGCAGTACCGCGCCCTGCGCGACGTGCCGAGCGTCACGAGGGACGGCGTGGCGATCGAGCTCCAGCTCAACGCGGGCCTCCTCGTCGACCTGCCGCATCTCGAGGAGACGGGTGCGGCCGGCATCGGGCTCTTCCGCACCGAGATCCAGTTCATGGTCGCCGAGCGCATGCCGTCGACGGCCGAGCAGCAGAAGCTCTACCAGGCGGTGCTGGAGCAGGTCGGGCCCGCGATGCCCGTGGTCTTCCGCACGCTCGACATCGGCGGCGACAAGATCCTGCCCTACATGTCGCAGATCGAGGAGGAGAACCCCGCGCTCGGCTGGCGGGCGATCCGCATCGGGCTCGACCGGCCGGGGCTCCTGCGCAGCCAGGTGCGCGCGCTGCTCAAGGCGAGCGCGGGCCGGCCCTGCGCGATCATGTTCCCGATGGTCGCCACCGTCGACGAGTTCGTGCGCGGGCGCGCCATCGTCGACCGCGAGATCGCCCACCTGACCCGCCACGGCCACCCGCTGCCGACGCGCATCGAGGTCGGCGTGATGATCGAGGTACCCTCGCTGCTCTTCCAGATGGAGGAGATCTGCGCGCGGGCGGACTTCGTCTCCGTGGGCTCGAACGACCTGCTGCAATTCCTGTTCGCGGCGGACCGCGAGAACCGCCAGGTGGCGAGCCGCTACGACGCGCTCTCGGTCAACGCGCTGCGCGCCTTCCGCACCATCGTCGAGGCGGCGAAGGGCACGGCCTGCCGCGTCTCCGTCTGCGGCGAGGTGGCGAGCCGGCCGCTCGAGGCGCTCGCCCTCGTGGGGCTCGGCTACCGCACCCTGTCGATGTCCCCCGCGGCGGTCGGGCCGGTGAAGGCGGCGCTGATCGCCGCCGAGGCCGGGGCGCTCGCCGAGGTGCTCGCCCGCGAGCTCGCCCGCGCCGACGGCGACGCCTCGCTGCGCGCGACCCTGGCGTCCTTCGCGGAGGCGCGCCATATCCCGGTCTGACATGACGCTCTCGCCCCCGACCGAGCGCCTCGACGCCATCGTCCAGCGCCACGCCGTGATCACCGACATGCTCGCCGCCGGTCCCGATTCGGAGACGGTGGTCGCGCTCTCGCGCGAGCTCTCCGAGCTCGACGACGTCGTGGCCGCGATCCGCGACTGGCGCGCGGCGCGGGAGAACCTCGCCGGCATCGAGGCGCTCATCGCCGACCCCACGACGGACGCCGAGATGCGCACCCTCGCACGCGCGGAGCGCGAGGAGGCGCAGGGAGCGGCCGAGGAGGCCGCGCGCGCGCTCCAGCTGATGCTGCTGCCCAGGGATGCCGCCGACGAGGGCAGCGCCATCCTCGAGGTGCGCGCCGGCACCGGCGGGGACGAGGCGGCCCTGTTCGCGGGCGATCTCTTCCGGATGTATTCCCGCTACGCCGAGATCCACGGCTGGCGCGTCTCGCCGATCTCCGCGAGCGAGGGCGCGATGGGCGGCTTCAAGGAGGTCGTCGCCGAGATCGTCGGGCGCGGCGTGTTCGCGCGGCTCAAGTTCGAGAGCGGCGTGCACCGCGTCCAGCGCGTGCCGGAGACCGAGGGCGGCGGGCGCATCCACACCTCGGCGGCGACGGTCGCCGTGCTGCCGGAGGCCGCCGACGTCGACCTCGCGCTGGACGAGGGCGACCTGCGCATCGACACGATGCGCTCGGGGGGCGCCGGCGGGCAGCACGTCAACAAGACCGAATCGGCGGTGCGGATCACCCACCTGCCGAGCGGCATCGCCGTGGTGGTCCAGGAGGAGCGCTCGCAACACAAGAACAAGGCCCGCGCGCTCCAGCTCCTGCGCGCCAGGCTCTACGATCTCGAGCGCACCCGCGCCGACGCCGCCCGGGCGGCCGATCGCAAGGCGCAGGTCGGCTCGGGGGACCGCTCGGAGCGCATCCGCACCTACAACTTCCCCCAGGGGCGCGTCACCGACCATCGCATCGGCCTCACGCTCTACAAACTCGACGCCGTGCTCGCGGGCGAGGCGCTCGACGAGGTCGTCGACGCGCTCGTGGCCGAGCACCGGGCGGCGCTGCTGGCGGAGCAGGAGGGGTGAGGGCGTCGCCGGGTCCCGAGTCCCTCGTTCTCGATCCGGCCGGGACGCGCGGCGCCGCGCTGGCCGCGGTGCGCGGCGCCTTCGCGCGCGCGGGGCTCGACGAGCCGGCGCTCGACGCGCGCATCCTCGTCGCCGAGGCGGCCGGCGTGCGCCCCGGCGTGCTGCTCGCCGATCTCGAGCGCCCGCTCGGCGCGGACGCCACCGCCCGCCTCTCCGGCTTCGCCGCGCGCCGGCTCGCGCACGAGCCGGTCTGGCGCATCCTGGGCGAGGCCGAGTTCTGGGGCCTGCGCTTCCGCCTCGCGCCGCAGACGCTGGTGCCGCGGCCCGACACGGAGACGCTCGTCGAGACCGCGCTCGCGCTCGCGCCGGGGCCGCGGATCCTCGACCTCGGCACGGGCTCGGGCTGCATCCTCGTCGCGCTCCTCGCCGAGCGTCGCGACGCCTTCGGCATCGGCCTCGACCGCTCGGAGGAGGCCTGCCGGACGGCGCGGGAGAACGCGCGCGCCAACGGCGTCGGCGACCGCGCGGCCTTCGTCGTGGGGGATTGGACGCGGGCGCTCGCGCCGACGCCGGGGTTCGACCTCGTCGTGTCGAACCCACCCTACATCCCCGCCGCCGACATTCCCGGTCTCGCGAGGGAGGTGCGCGCCCACGATCCGGTGCGCGCCCTCGACGGCGGGGCGGACGGGCTCGACGCCTACCGCGCCATCCTCGCGCGCGGGCGCGAGCTGCTGGCGCCCGGGGGCGTGCTGGCGGTGGAGGTCGGCATCGGGCAGGCGGAGCCCGTGGCGCGGCTCGGGGAGGCGCGGGGGCTCGTGTTCCTGCGGCTCGCCCGCGACCTCGCCGGCATCGCCCGGGTCGTCGCCTTCGGCCGGTGAGCGACGCGGCGTGCCGCCGCCGCGCCTCCGCCGCGTGCTTTTCGCTTGCATTCGCGCGGCGAGGGGCCAAATAACGCTTGGCGGCGCGCATCGAAGCGTCTAGGGTGCGACCGCAATCGAGCAGACTCCAGAGCGCCAGATTCGCCGGTTCATCGAGCAGGCGAGGTCGACCAGGACGCGAAGGGGCGACACGATCACCGCCAGGACGGGGCGCCAGACGGTCCGGCGGTCACCGAACCCGACATCGAGGACGACGCGCGGCATCCGCTGCCGGGTCGACCTGGAAGATGACGGAGGCGCGCGCCGACGACGGCTGATCCTCGTCCGCGCGCATTGCGCTCGCGTCGACGACGAGAGGCCAGGCAAGGGTCGAAGCACATCCATGAGACCGAACCAGAACAGGCGCATGCGGGGCCGTAGCCGCAACAAGGGCCCCAACCCGCTCACGCGCAGCTACGAGTCCAACGGCCCCGACGTGAAGGTCCGCGGCACCGCCCAGACCGTGGCCGACAAGTACAGCCAGCTCGCACGCGATGCGCTGGCGAGCGGCGACCCGGTGATGGCTGAGAACTATTTCCAGCACGCCGAGCACTACTACCGCATCATCGCCGCCGCCCAGGAGCAGCTGCGCCAGCAGTACGGCTTCCCGCAGCGCGGTTACGACGAGGACGGCGACGAGGGCGACGACGACGGGGACTATCGCGGCGGCGAACGCCTCGACGACCTCGATCCCGCCCAGCAGCCGCAGCCGAGCTTCGGCCGGGGCGCGCCGCGCGACGAACGGGGTCCGCGCGAGGATCGGGGTCCGCGCGACGACCGGGGCCCGCGCGAGGACCGGGGTCCGCGCGACGACCGGGGTCCGCGTCAGGAGCGCCGGGACGATCGCCGCGAGCGCTTCCAGCCACGCGATCGGCGCGACGGGCGCGGTCCCGACGGCCGGGGTCCCGACGTCCGCAACCAGGGCTTCCGCGGCCAGGACGGGCGCCAGCCGGAGGGGCGCGGGCAGCAGGACTTCCGTGCCCAGGAGCCGCGTGCCCAGGATCCGCGTTCGCAGGAGCCGCGTTCGCAGGAGCCGCGTCACGAGACCTACGGCCACGACGGCGGCGAGGCGCCGCGCTATGGCGAGGCGCGCGAGGAGGCCCGCGACGAGGGTCGCCGCGATCGTCCCCGCCGCGAGCGTCGCCGTCCGGAGGCGGAGGACGAGAGCCCCGCGCAGAGCCTGCCGGCCTTCGTGACGCGTCCCTCGACCGCTCCCGCGGCGCCGGTCGCCGACGAGGCGCCCGCCCCCAAGCGTACCCGCAAGGCCGCCGCGCCGGTCGCCGCCGAGGGCGAGGAAGAGGCCAAGGTCGGCGACAAGCCGCGCCGCCGCACGACGCGCCGCAAGGTCGCCGAGCCCGGCTCCGGGGACGCGGAGGCCGCGGAGTAATCCGCGCGATCACGGTCGGGACCGACGAGAGGGCCGCGCGAGCGGCCCTTTTTCGTCGCACGGCCGGGCGCGGCGAATCGGCCCGGACGGCGCGATTGCATCGCTCTCCCGTTCGCGCGACCCTGTGGGCGCCGTGGCGGCACCTTTCATCGTCCACGGCGTTCGCGCAGCGGTGCCTGGGGAGCGACGAGAGGAGGAGGACGAGAATGCGACAAGCGACGTTCGTGCTCGCGACGAGCATCATGGTGGGCGCCTCGGCGGTCCTGCCCTTCGCCGGCCCCGCCGAGGCCGGTCCGGCGTTCAACCAGAGGTTCGAGGGCATCTGGGTGGGCGCGGGCACCGTCAAGCGCGACTCCGACCCCGATCCCCGCCGGGTCACCTGTCGCGTGGACGGCGCCGCGGATGCGACGCGCATCGCGCTCGACGGCACCTGCCGGGCGATGCTGATCTTCACCCGCGCCATCGGCGCGAACCTCGCGGTGGACGGGAGCGGCACCTACAGCGGCGTCTACACCGGCTCGCAGGTCGGCCCCGCGCGGCTCTCGGGCACGCTCGACGGCGACCGGATCGTGCTCGCGGTGCGCTTTCCCGAGGGCGTCGGCGGCGGCCGCCAGGAGATGACGATCGAGAACCCCGAGGGCTCCGACCGCTTCACCCTGCGCGTCACCGACGTGATCGACGGCGTCCCCACCGAGATCACCAACCTGGTGTTCGAGCGGCGCTGACGTCGCCCGTGGGGGCGCCGGCGGGCGCCGCCCACGATCGATGACGACGGGGACGTCACCCGAGCGCCTCCTCCATCAGCATCGCCTCCGCCTCCGCCAGGATCTCGTCCGAGCCCTCGCCGTAGACCGTCTCGCGGCCGATCTCGAGCATGACCGAGACGGCGAGCGGGGAGACGCGGGGCAGCGGCTGGTGGACGAGGCGGCCGTTCATGCGGGCGAGGAGGGCGGCCAGACGCTCGAGGTCGAGCAGCCCCGTGGCGGCGTCGGCGCGCGCGGCGCGCAGGAGGACGTGGCCGGGCTCGTGGCGGCGCAGGACGTCGTAGACGAGGTCGGTCGAGACGGTCACCTGGGTTCTCGTCTTCTTCTGCCCCGGGAAGTTGCGCTCGATCAGCCCGGCGATCACCGCGCAGTAGCGGAAGGTGCGCTTCATCAGCGCGGATTCCTCGAGCCATTCCTCGAGGTCGTCGCCGAGCATGTCCTGCGCGAAGAGCTCGGCCAGGAAGCCGGGGTTGCGCGCCTCCTCCAGCGAGAGGTCGCGCAGGCCCCAGACGGCGAGGCCGTAGTCGTTGCAGACGAAGCCGAGCGGCTTGAGGCGCGCGCGCTCCAGCCGGCGGGTGAGCAGCATGCCGAGCGTCTGGTGAGCGAGGCGCCCCTCGAACGGATAGGCGACGAGGTAGTGGCGCCCCGCGCGCGGGAAGGTCTCGACGAGGAGCCCCTCGCGGGAGGGCAGGAGCGAGCGCTCGGCTTGCGCCTCGAGCAGCTCGACGAGCTGGGCGGGCAGCCGTTCCCAGCTGTCGCGGTCGGCGAGGAAGCCGCGCACGCGCTCCGCGAGGAAGGTCGAGAGCGGGAACTTGCCGCCGGCATAGGAGGGGATCTTCGGGTCGGTCCCCGCGCTCGCGCGCGAGACGAGGGCGGCGTCCTCGGTCAGGCCGTGGAAGGTCAGCACCTCTCCGGCGAAGAGGAAGGTGTCGCCGGGCGTCAGCGTCTCGGCGAAGTACTCCTCCACCTCGCCGAGCACGCGCCCGCCCCGCGCCATCGGGCGCCCGCCCGCCGCGGGGCGGCCGAGCCGGACCTTGACCATCGTCGCCTCGACGATGGTGCCGACGTTCATGCGGTACTGCTGGGCGACGAAGCGATCGCGCACGCGCCAGCGTCCGTCCGGCCCCTCGACGATGCGCGCGAAGCGCTCGTAGGCGCGCAGCGCGTAGCCGCCGGTGGCGACGAAGCGCATCGCCTCGTCGAAGGTCTCGCGGTCGAGGGCGCGATAGGGCGCCGCGCCGCGCACCTCGGCGTAGAGGTCGTCCGCCAGGAAAGGCTCGGCGCAGGCCATGCCGAGGATGTGCTGGGCGAGCACGTCGAGCGCGCCGGGATGCGGGTCGGGCGTGTCCTGCGAGGCCTCCTCGACCGCGTCCAGCGCGGCGCGGCATTCCAGGATCTCGAAGCGGTTCGCCGGCACGAGATAGGCCTTCGACGGGTCGTCGAGCCGGTGGTTGGCGCGCCCGATGCGCTGGATGATGCGGCTCGCCCCCTTGGGTGCGCCGACGTTGATCACGAGATCGACGTCGCCCCAGTCGATGCCGAGATCGAGCGTCGAGGTGCACACCACCGCCTTCAGCTTGCCCGCGGCCATCGCCGCCTCCACCCGGCGGCGCTGCTCGACGTCGAGCGACCCGTGGTGGAGCGCGATGGGCAGCGCATCCTCGTTGAGGCGCCACAGCGCCTGGAAGACCCATTCCGCCTGCATGCGGGTGTTGACGAAGACGAGCGAGGTGCCGTGCGCGCGGATCAGCCGGTAGATCTCCGGCATCGCCGCCGCCGCGGTGTGGCCGGCCGCCGGGAGGCGTGGGCCCTCCAGCATGCGGATGTCGGGGGCCGCGCCCGGGGGCGCGATCACGATCTCGGCCGGACGGGCGGCGTCCGCCGTCAGGTAGCGGGCGAGGACGGCGGGGTCGCGGACGGTCGCGGAGAGGCCCACCGCCGAGGCCTGCGGCGCGAGCGCGAAGAGCCGCGCCAGGCCGAGCGCGAGCAGGTCGCCGCGCTTGGAGGGCGCGAGCGCGTGCAGCTCGTCGAGCACGATGCGGCGCAGGTTCGCGAACAGGTCGCGCGCGTCGGGATGGGCGAGGAGCAGCGCCAGCTGCTCGGGGGTGGTGAGCAGGATGTCGGGGGGCCGCGCGATCTGGCGCGCGCGCTTGTGGGACGGCGTGTCGCCGGTGCGGGTCTCGATGTCGAGCGACAGGCCCATCTCGGCGGCGGGCGCCTCGACGTTGCGCGCGACGTCGACGGCGAGCGCCTTCAACGGTGAGACGTAGAGCGTGTGCAGGCTGCGCCGGTTCGCGCGCGCGTGCCGTGCGCTGGACAGTTCGACGAGGGAGGGCAGGAAGCCCGCGAGCGTCTTGCCGGCGCCGGTGGGCGCGACCAGCAGCGCGGAGCGGCCCGCCTCCGCTAGCGCCAGGAGAGAGAGCTGGTGCGCGCGCGGCGCCCAGCCGCGGCCGGCGAACCAGGCCTGGAAGGTATCCGGCAGGGTCGTCGGCGCGGGGGACGGCGGGGGAGCGGGAGCGGTCGGCACGGGCGCGATATGGGGTCGGCGCGGGCCGCGGACCAGACGCGGCCGCGTCGGTGTCAGGGCTGCGCGGCCTGCACGGCCTCGAGCGCCACGATCCGTGGCCAGGCGGCCGCGAGCGCCGGGGAGGTGACGCCGCGCAGGCGCGTCGCGATCAGCCGCATGGCGACCGAGGGCAGCGTGCGCCCGAGGTCGACGAGGGTGCCCGCCGCGATGTCGTCGGCGGCCAGCGAGCGGGGAACCCAGGCGACGCCCAGCCCGGCGCGGGCGCATTGCAGCGCCGCGGTGGTGAGCGCGGTCTCGAGCCGGATGCGCAGGCGCAGGCTCCCGCGCAGGGCCGCGAAGACGCGCGCGCGCTGCACCGCGCCGAGGAAGACGTCCTCCGGATAGGCGACGATCGGCAGCTCGCCGCGCACCCAGCCCTCGTCCAGGGTGCCGAGCGCCGCGCGGGCGGCGACGGGGACGAGCGTCTCCGTGCCGATCGTCTCGACGACGATGTAGTCCGCGCCGTCCAGCGGCGCGCTGCCGTCGACGTCGTAGACGAGCGCGAGGTCGGCCCGCCGGGTCAGCAGCAGCGCCAGGCACTCGTCGCGGTTCGCCGAGCGCAGCCGCACGTCGAGGTCGAGCCCCGAGACCCGCTCGACCAGCGTCGGCGCCGTCGCCGTGGTGATGGCGTGCTGGCAGGCGATGACGATCCGCGAGCGCGCGGCGTCGGCGTCCTCGCGGAAATGGGCGGAGAGCTCGCGCAGGCCGGCCGCGATCTCGCGCATGGCGTCGAGCCGGGCGAGGACGTGCGGCAGCGGGCGGGCCGGCTTGGCGCTGCGGTCGAACAGCCGCACGCCGAGGCTCTCCTCGATCGTGCGCAGGCGCCGCGAGAAGGCGGGCTGCGTCACCCGGCGGCGCTCGGCGGCGGCCTGGAAGGAGCCCGTCTCCGCCACCGCCAGGACGTCCTCGATCCAGTCGTGCCGCATCCCGATCTTCGCTCCCGCTCCCGCTCCCGCACAACATGCCGTTCGTGCATGTTCCCGCGCGTATTTGGCATTTGATCGTCCGCCCTGTCGAGACGCAGGATCGGCCTCGACGTTCTTCGGAGGGCCGTTCATGCATCTCGCCCGCATCCCGCGCATCCGGGTCGCGCACCTGCCGACCCCGCTCGAGCCGCTCGAGCGCCTGAGCGCCGCGCTCGGCGGGCCGGAGATCTGGATCAAGCGCGACGACTGCACGGGGCTCTCGACGGGCGGCAACAAGACCCGCAAGCTCGAGTTCCTGATGGCGGAGGCGGTGGCCGAGCGCGCGGACGTCGTGCTCACCCAGGGCGCGACGCAGTCGAACCACGCCCGCCAGACGGCGGCCTTCGCCGCGCGGCTGGGGCTCGCCTGCCACATCCTGCTCGAGGACCGCACCGGCTTTCGCGACGCGGGCTACACGGACAACGGCAACGTCCTGCTCGACCGCCTGCACGGCGCCACGATCGAGCATCGCCCCGGCGGCACCGACATGAACGCGGCGCTGGACGAGGTCCGCGCGCGCATGGCCGCGGACGGGCGCCGGCCCTACGCCATCCCCGGCGGCGGCTCGAACCCGACCGGCGCGCTCGGCTACGTCGACGCCGCCCAGGAGCTGATGGCCCAGGCCGACGCGATGGGGCTCGCCATCGATCACCTCGTCCACGCGACGGGCAGCGCCGGCACGCAGGCGGGGCTCGTGGTGGGGCTGAAGGGGGTGAACGCGCGGGTGCCGCTGCTCGGGATCGGCGTGCGCGCGCCCCGCGAGAAGCAGGAGCAATCGGTCTTCGCGCTCGCCTGCGCCACCGCAGAGCGGCTCGGCGTGCCGGGCATCGTGGTGCGCGAGGACGTGGTCGCGAACACCGACTACGTCGGCGCCGGCTACGGCATCCCGACGCCCGGGATGGTCGAGGCGCTCGAGATGTTCGCCCGGCTCGAGGGCATCCTGCTCGACCCGGTCTATTCGGGAAAGGGGGCGGCGGGGCTGATCGACCTCGTCCGCGAGGGGCGCTTCCGCAAGGGAGAGCGGATCGTCTTCCTGCACACCGGCGGATCCGCCGGCCTGTTCGGCTACGGATTCGCGCTCGACGCGCCGAAAGAGCGCGCGGCGTGAGGCTCGGCCGGGATCATCACAATCACAGAGGGGATCGACAGATGAGACGCATGCTTCGACACTTCGCTCTGGGCGCCTGCGCGCTCGGAGCGACGCTCGCCGCCGCGGCCGGGGCGCAGGCGCAGGACCTCTACGGCACGCTCGCCAAGATCGACGCGGCGAACGAGATCGTCATCGGCCACCGCGAGACCTCGATCCCGTTCTCCTGGATCGGGTCCGACGGCGGCGCCCCGCAGGGCTACTCGGTCGACCTGTGCCTGCGGATCGCCGACGCGGTGAAGGAGGAACTCGGCAAGCCCGACCTCGCCGTGCGCTTCGTGCCGGTGACGCCGCAGACGCGCATCCCGCTTCTCGCCAACGGCACGATCGACATCGAGTGCGGCTCGACCACGAACAACCTCACCCGCCAGCAGCAGGTCGCCTACCTGCCGGTGACCTTCATCACCGGCACGAAGCTGCTGGTGAAGACCGACGCCGGCATCGAGACGCTGGACGACCTGGCCGGCAAGCGCATCGCGCTCGCGCAGGGCACCACCAACGAGCGCGTGATCAAGGCGGCGATCGAGGCCGGCGGGCTCGACGTCGACGTGCTCAACGTCAAGGACCACGCCGAGGGCTTCCTCGCGCTGGAGACCGACCGCGTCGACGCCTACTCGACCGACCACATCCTGCTCTACGGCCTGATCACCCGCGCCCGCGACCCGCAGAGCTACGCGGTCGTCGGCGACTTCCTCTCCTACGACCCCTACGCGATCATGGTGCGGCGCGACGACAGCGCCTTCCAGCTGCTCGGCACGAAGGTGCTGGCGGACCTGTTCCGCACCGGCGAGATCGAGGAGATCTATGCCGAGTGGTTCCAGCCCTTCCCCACGAACGATGCCGTCTCCGAGCCGCCGACGGACCTGCTCCGTGCCGCCTGGCGCCTCAACGCCCTGCCCGAGTGACCATCGCCGACGAGCCCGGCGCCCCGCGCGCCGGGCTCGGGCCTGTCCCGACGTCGGACGACCCGTGCGGGGAGTTGGTCGGGGGACGCCGCGGCCAACCCTGTCCTTCCCTGTAGGGGAAGGTGGCTCGGCGAAGCCGAGACGGATGGGGCGCGCGGGACGCGCGTTCGGCGCAGCCGAAGAGCGACGGTGGCCGCGGACCCGTCGGTTTCCGCTTCGCGGAACGCGCCTTCGGCGCGCCCCATCCGTCACCGCGCTTCGCGCGGCGCCACCTTCCCCTACAGGGAAGGGAGAAGGGGTACGGGCGCGGGCGTTGACCGACAGGAGGGGAGCGGGGGCGCATGAGCTACAATTGGAACTGGGGCGTCCTCCTGCAGGATCCCTATCTCGGCTGGCTGATCTCCGGCGTCGGCTGGACGCTCGCGGTCTCCGCGGCGGCCTGGGTGATCGCCTTCGCGCTCGGCTCGATCGTGGGCGTGGCGCGCACCCTGCCCAACAAGGCGGTACGCGGGGCGGCCACCGCCTACGTGGAACTGTTCCGCAACATCCCGCTGCTCGTGCAACTGTTCCTCTGGTACTTCGTCGTGCCCGAGCTCTTGCCCGCGGACTGGGGGCGCTGGGTCAAGCGCGACCTGCCGATGCCCGAATACACGACCGCGGTCGTGGGGCTCGGCTTCTACACCGCCTCGCGGGTGGCCGAGCAGGTGCGCTCGGGCATCGAGTCGATCCCCCGCGGTCAGACTCTCGCGGGCTACGCCAGCGGGCTGACGACCGGCCAGCTCTATCGATACGTCCTCCTGCCGGTGGGCTACCGGCTGATCATCCCGCCGCTGACGTCCGAGTTCCTGACGATCTTCAAGAACTCCTCGCTGGCGCTGACGATCGGCGTGCTCGAGCTCACCGCGCAGAGCCGACAGATCACGGAATACACCTTTCAGGGCTTCGAGGCCTTCACCGCCGCGACCGTGATCTACGTCGTCATCACGCTGTCCGTCACCGCGGCCATGGGCCTCGTCGAGCGCCGTGCGCGGATGCCCGGCTTCATCGCGGGAGGGCGCTAGAGCCATGTCGTTCGACCTCGCCGTGATCTTCGACGCGCTGCCCTTCCTCGCGCAGGGGCTCGGCCTCTCGCTGCTGCTCACCGTGCTCGCGGCCGTGGGCGGGATCGTGCTCGCCGTCGTGCTCGCCTTGATGCGCCTGTCGGGCTTTCGCGTGCTGCGGATCGTCTCCGCGGCCTACGTGAACTTCTTCCGCTCGATGCCGCTGATCCTGGTGATCTTCTGGTTCTTCTTCCTGGTGCCGCTGATCATCGGCCGGCCGGTGGGCGGCTTCTACTCGGCGCTGATCGCGTTCACCCTGTTCGAGGCGGCGTACTATTCCGAGATCGTGCGGGCGGGCATCCAGTCCGTCTCCCGCGGCCAGGTGGCCGCCGCCTACGCGACCGGCATGCGCTACGGGGCGACGATGCGATTCGTCGTGCTGCCGCAGGCCTTCCGCAACATGACGCCGGTGTTGCTGACCCAGGCGATCATCCTGTTCCAGGACACGAGCCTCGTCTTCGTCGTGTCCCTGCGCGACTTCATGACGGCGTCGACCATCGTCGCTCGCAACGAGGGCCGGCTCGTGGAGATGTACGTCTTCGCCGCCGCGGTGTACTTCGTGATCTGCTTCAGCGGCTCCATGTATGTCAGGCGCCTCCAGAGGAAACACGCGACATGATCGAGATCCGCGACCTCGACAAGCGGTACGCCGACTTCCACGTGCTCAAGCGCTGCTCGACGCGCGTCGCCAAGGGCGAGGTGGTCGTCGTCTGCGGGCCCTCCGGGTCGGGCAAGTCGACGCTGATCAAGTGCGTCAACGGCCTCGAGCCGTTCCAGGGCGGCTCGATCACGGTGGACGGGATCGCGGTCGGCGACACGCGCACCGACCTGCCCGCCCTGCGCGCCAGGATCGGCATGGTGTTCCAGAACTTCGAGCTGTATCCGCACATGACGGTGATGCGCAACATCTGCCTCGCGCAGGAGAAGGTGCTGGGGCGCCCGCGCGCGGAGGCCGAGGCCAAGGCGGCATCGCTGCTGGCCCGCGTCGGGCTCTCGGACCAGGCGCACAAGCACCCCGGCCAGCTCTCGGGCGGCCAGCAGCAGCGCGTCGCCATCGCGAGGGCGCTGGCGATGGACCCGATCGCCATGCTCTTCGACGAGCCGACCTCGGCGCTCGACCCGGAGATGATCTCCGAGGTGCTCGACGTCATGGTCGAGCTCGCGCAGGAGGGGATGACGATGATGGTCGTCACCCACGAGATGGGCTTCGCCCGCAAGGTGGCCGACCGCGTCGTGTTCATGGATTCGGGCGAGATCGTCGAGGACGCGGACACCGCGAGCTTCTTCGGCTCGCCGCGCAGCCCCCGCGCGCAGACCTTCCTGTCGAAGATCCTCGGCCACGTGTGAGGCCGGGCTCGAGAGCGCGCGGCGGCGCGGGCGCGGCGCATGCCCCCGATGCGCAGGTCCATGCGCGGGCCGCCGTCGACCCTCCTGTGCCGATCTGCTAGGCGAGGGGCCGCGAACGCGTTCGACCGGGAGCCCCCATGCGCCTCACCGCAGCACTCGCGACCCTGCTCCTCGGCCTCGGCGTAGCGGGGGCGAACCCGCTCGCGGCGCAGCCGCTCGATACGCGGGCCGCGGCACTGCGCGCGGCCGAGACGGTGCTGGCCCCCGCCTACGCCGCGCTCGCCGAGGCCGCCGCCGCGCAGGCCTCCGCCTGGGAGGCCGCGTGCGCCGCGCCGGGCCCCTCCCTCGACCTCGCGCCCCTGGACGCCGCCTTCCACGCCGCCGCCGACGCCCATGCCCGTATCGAGCCGGTGCGCTGGGGGCCGGTTTCGGAGGAGTTCCGGTTCGAGCGCCTCGCCTTCTGGCCGGAGCGGCGCAACGCGTCGGGCCGTGCGCTGGCGCAGCTCGAGGCGCTGGACGACGAGACGCCGCTCGCGCCCGAGCGCTTCGCAGAGACCTCGGTCGCCGGCCAGGGGTTCACGGCGCTGGAGCGGCTCCTGTTCGATCCGGACACCCGCGGCGCCCTCGCCGCGGGCGGTGTGCGGGCGCCGCGCCTGTGCCGCATCGGCGAGGCCATCGCGCGCGCGCTCGCGGCGACCGCCGGGGAGGTTTCACGGGCCTGGGCGGAGGAGACCCTGCCGACGCTCGCGGGCGACGCGGGCGGGGCGCAGCGGGCCGTGACGCGGCTCGTCACCGACGCGCTCACGGGCCTCCAGGCGATCGAGTCGCTGAAGCTCGGGCTGCCGCTCGGCGCCGATCTCGCGGATGCGCGCGCGACCCGCGCCGAGATGTGGCGCTCCGGGCGCTCGGCGCGGCAGATCGCGCTCAACCTCGACGGCATCGAGGCTCTCGTGGACGCCCTCGTCGGCGGCGACGAGACGCGCGCGCCCGGCACCCTGCGCGCCCTCGCGCAGGCCGAGCGCCTCGCCGAACGGGCACCCACGGATCTCGGCGAGGCCGCCGCAGACCCGGCCCGGCGCGGGCGCGTGCTGCTGCTGGCGGCCGCGGTCGCGACCGCACGCGGCAATGCGGCGACCGAGGTTCCGCCGGCGCTCGGCGTGGTCACGGGGTTCAACGCGCTCGATGGGGATTGATCGCAGGACCTTCCTCGCCGGCCTCGGCGCCGCGCTCGGCACGGCGCTCGCCGGCGGGCTGGCGCGGGCGGCGGAGCCAGTCTACGTCGCCTGCGCCCAGGCCGGCGACGGGTCGCAGCGCGTGTGCGCCTTCACGCTGGAGGGCCGGCTGCTGTTCTCGACCGCGCTGCCCGAGCGCGGGCACGACGTCGCCGCGCGGCCGGGCACGCGCGATCTCGTCGTCTTCGCCCGGAGGCCGGGCGGCTGGATGGCGGTCGTCGATCGCGACACCGGCACGGTGAGCCGCGTCGTCCTCGCCGCCGACGGCCGGCATTTCTACGGCCACGGCGCCTTCTCCGCCGACGGGCTGCTGCTCTGGGCGAGCGAGAACCGCATCGAGACCGGCGCCGGCGTGCTCGGCGTCTACGATTGCGCGGCGGGCTACGCCCGCATCGGCGAGGTGCCGACCGGCGGTATCGGCCCGCACGACCTCGCGCTGCTCCCAGGGGAAGGGCCGCCACGGCTCGTCGTGGCGAATGGCGGCATCCGCACGCATCCGGTATCCGGTCGCGAGATCCTCAACGCGGGTGCGCTCGAGCCGAGCCTCGCGGTGCTGCGGCCGGAGGACGGCGCGGTCGAGGCGGTGCACGACCTCGGCGCGGACCTCGCCGACCTCTCGATCCGCCACCTCGCCGTCGCGCCGGACGGGGAGAGCGTGTTCGGCTGCCAGTTCGCCGGCGACCCGCTCGCCGTCGTGCCGCTGGTGGGCGCGCGCGACGCGTCCGGCCGCGTGCGGCTGTTCGAGATGCCGGAGGACGACCTGATCTCGCTGGACAACTACGTCGGCTCGGTCGCGCTCGACCCCTCGGGGGAGCTGGTCTGCGCCACGAGCCCGCACGGCTCCGTCGCCGCCTTCTTCGAGCGTGCCAGCGGGCGCTATCTCGGCCGCCGGCGCATGTCGGACGTCTGCGGGGCGGCGCCGGGGACGGTGGCGGGCACCTTCCTCGTCACGTCCGGCAACGACGGCGTGGCGATCGCCCGCGTCCCGGACGGCGATCTCGCCGATCTCGGCGCGGCGCTGGCGTCGACCGTGTGGGACAACCACGCGCGCCGGATCTGAGCGGAGCCGTTGCGCGTTGCCCCGCCGTGCCTATCTCATGCGAAGGACAGAGACGCGGTCACATGCAGGAGGACGAGATGCGCCTCGACGAGCCCTTCACCGCCGAGGAGATGGAGGCCATGCGCCGCGCCGGGCGCGACGACGAGGCGCGCACGCTCCGCGACGCCTTCGACAAGGCGCGCGCCATCGGCAAGCGCCTGCCCTTCGCACAGGACGTGCTCGCCGCCTACTTCTGCGTCCAGGACCCCACGACACCGCGCCGCGTGAAGTGGATCCTCCTCGGTGCGCTCGCCTATTTCGTGCTGCCGACCGACCTGGTTCCGGACTTCCTCCCCCTCGTCGGCTTCACCGACGACCTCGCCGTCCTCACCGCCGCCTTCGGCGCGGTCGCGACGTCGATCCGTCCGGAGCACCGGGAGGAGGCGCGACGGGCGATCGAGGAGGGGTGACGGCCGACGCCTCGTAGCCTTCGGAACCGTCCCGCCGCCCCCGACTTCCTCTCCCGTCTCACGCAGCCGGGAGCCCCCATGTCCGCCGACGCCTTCCTCGCCCCGTGGAGCGACCTCCTGCGCATCGTCGTCGTGGGGGCGCTCGCCTATGCCGGGCTCGTCGCGTTCCTGCGCGTCACCGGCAAGCGCACGCTGACCAAGCTGAACGCCTTCGACCTCGTGGTGACGGTGGCGCTCGGCTCGACGTTGGCGACGATCCTGCTCAGCCGCGACGTGGCGCTGGCGGAGGGGCTCGTCGCCTTCGCGCTGCTGATCGCGCTGCAATGGGTCGTGACCTTCGCGTCCGCGCGCTCGCGGCGCTTCCAGACGCTCGTGAAGGCCACCCCGACGCTGCTGGTGCACCGCGGCGCGATCCTCGACGACGCCCTGCGCCGGGAGCGCGTGAGCCGCGCCGAGGTGCTCGCCGCCGCGCGCAGCTCCGGCGCGCCGGACCTGTCTTCGGTCGGGGCCGTCGTGCTCGAGACCGACGGGTCGCTGTCGGTCCTGTCGGAGGTGCGCGACGTCGGCGCGGCGGGCTCGACGCTCGCCACCGTCGCGGGCACGGGCGCGCGTGATCAGGCGAGCCAGCGCTTGCGGCGCTTGTAGCTCTTCACCTCGCGGAAGCTCTTGCGGTCGGCGCCGGCGACGCCGAGGTAGAACTCCTTCACGTCCTCGTTCTCGCGCAGCATCTTCGCGTCGCCGTCCATGACGACGCGGCCGGTTTCGAGGATGTAGCCGTAGGTGGCGTAGCGCAGCGCCATGTTGGTGTTCTGCTCGGCCAGCAGGAAAGACACGCCCTCCCTGGCGTTGAGGTCCTTCACGATCTCGAAGATCTCCTCGACGATCTGCGGGGCGAGGCCCATCGACGGCTCGTCGAGCAGGATCATCTTCGGACGGCTCATCAGCGCGCGGCCGATGGCGCACATCTGCTGCTCGCCGCCGGACGTGTAGCCGGCCATGGATCCCTTGCGCTCGCGCAGGCGCGGGAAGTAGGCGTAGACCTTCTCCATGTCCGCCTTGATGGCGGCGTTGCCGTCGCGCCGGGTGAAAGCGCCGGTGAGGAGGTTCTCCTCGATGGTGAGGTGGCCGAAGCAGTGGCGGCCCTCCAGCACCTGGATGCAGCCGCGGCGCACGAGCTCGTTGGGCGAGAGCTTCTCGATGCGGTTGCCGTCGAACTCGATCGAGCCCTTGGTGACCTCGCCGCGCTCGGCGCGCAGCAGGTTCGAGATCGCCTTGAGCGTGGTGGTCTTGCCGGCGCCGTTGGCGCCCAGGATCGCGACGATGCCCTGCCTGGGCACGGTGAGCGAGACGCCCTTCAGCACCAGGATGACGTGGTCGTAGATCACCTCGATGTTGTTCACCGACAGGATCGGCGCCGCCGCGGCGGGCGCGGGCGCGGGCGTCGTCGTCGAGGGCGTGGCGAGTGCGGTCATCGGCGGGGCTCTCGGCTCGGGCCCGATCCCGGGCCGGAAGGTGGCGGCGCCGGGGATCGCTCCCCGGCGCCGGGCAGTCACGACCTCACTGGTCGCAGCCCTCGGTGCGGGCCGGCCAGCCGGCGTTGGCGGCGGCGTATTCCTGCGCGGCGGCGAGGATGAGCGGACGGACCCGGTCGGTCATGGGCTCCGTCCAGTCCTGGCCCACGGTCCACTGCGTGCCGTCCCACTCGGCCACGAAGACCTGGTGGTTGCCCGAGTGGTTCTCGCAGGTGACGTTGAGCGGCGCGGCGAAGCCGGTCATGCCCATCTCGGCCAGACGCTCCTCCGTGACGGTCAGGTTCTCCAGGCCGCGGCGCACGTCCTCGCCGGTGACCACGCTCTTGCCGGTGATCTCCTGCGCGGTGCGGATCGCCTCGGCGATCAGCATCGAGTTGTAGATGCCGCGATTGTAGAGCATGTCGCCGACCCGCTCGCGCGGGAACTGCGACAGGCCCTTGTCGTGCACGTGGGTGATGATGTCCTGCATCACGGGGAAGTCGGCGCCCGCGCCGTTGAACGAGAGGGCCTTGTAGCCCGCCGCATCGGCACCGCCGGCGCGCGCGTCCTCGTCGCCGCCGGCCCACCAGACGCCGATCATGTTCTCGATCGGGAAGCCGGTGCGGATGGCCTCGCGCACGGCGGTGGGGTTCATCGCGCCCCAGCCCTGCAGGTAGATGTAGTCCGGCCGGTTGCGGCGGATGTTGAGCCACACCGAGCCCTGGTTCTGCATGTCCTGCGCGGCGACCGGGTAGAGCTTCAGCTCGAAGCCGTGCTCCTCCGCCAGCGCCTCGAGCACCGGGATGGGCTCGCGGCCGTAGGGCGCGTCGAGGTGGAGGAGGCCCACCGTCTTGCCCGAGAGGTTCTCGAAGCCGCCCTCGCGCTCGGCGATGTGCTTCACGAAGACGGAGGCGCCGTCCCAATAGGTCACCGGCGGGTTGAACACCCACGGGAACGTGTTGCCGTCGGCGGAGGCGGAGAGGCCGTAGGCCATCGAGAGCACGGGGATCTTGTCGACCGCCGCGCGCGGGATCAGCTGGAGGGTGATGCCCGTCGAGTAGGGGTTCACCACGACCGGGTTCTTGGAGCGCACCGACTCGTAGCACTCCACGCCCTTCGGCGTCGCGTACCCGGTCTCGCACTCCTCGACGATCAGCCGGACGCCGCCGATGCCGCCGTCGCGCTCGTTGAGCATGGTGAGGTAGTCGTGCATCCCGTCGGCGATCGGGATGCCGGAGCCGGCGAAGGCGCCGGTGCGGTAGGTCAGGAGCGGGATGTAGATCCCGTCCTCCTGCGCGCTCGCGGGGACGACGAGCGCCCCGGAGCCCACGATCGCCGCGGCGAGCCCGGCGATTGTCAGGTTGCGAAACGACATGGCTTCCTGTCCTCCCTTTTCCTCTTCTCGATGCCGGATGTCCGGCCCGTTTCCCTCTCGTCCCCGGGTCTCCCGGCGATTGTTCTCACCGCTCCTCAATAGGGGAACGGCCAGACCCGGAGCTTCTGCTTGCCGATCTGCCAGAGCCGCGCGAGGCCGTGCGGCTCCACGATCAGGAAGAAGATGATCAGCGCGCCCACGATCATGAACCGCAGGTGCTCGATCGTCGCGGCGTCCACCGTCAGCCCGAAGGGCGCGGTGATCGCCGGCAGGACGATGCCGAGCCCGATCGGCAGCATGAAGATCAGGGCCGCGCCCATGAACGAGCCGATCAGCGAGCCCAGACCACCGATGATGATCATGAACAGGATGAAGAACGACTGATCGATGTTGAACACGTTGTATTCCGCGCCGCCGTACCAGAGGAACACCAGCATCGCCCCGGCCACCCCCACGAAGTAGGACGAGCAGGCGAAGGCCATCAGCTTGGCGTGGAGCGGGCGGATGCCGATCAGCTCGGCGGCGATGTCCATGTCGCGGATCGCCATCCATTGCCGGCCGATGCGGCTGTGGACGAGGTTCGACGCGAGCCAAGTGAGCCCGATGACGAGGGTGAGAACGACGAGGTAGCGGGCCTCGGGGGTGGCCGTCGCGCCGGTGATCGGCACGCCGAACAGCGTCGTCAGGGGCGCCTCGATCGCCCCCGAGATGTTGTAGTTGTACAGCCACGGAATGCGGTTGAAGCACCATTGCAGGAAGAACTGCGCCGCGAGCGTCGCCACCGCGAGGTAGAAGCCCTTGATGCGCAAGCTCGGCAGGCCGAAGAACACGCCCACCGCCGCCGAGAAGAAGCCCGACATCAGGATCCAGACGACGACGTTCACCTCGGGGAAGGCGGTCATCAGCTTGTAGCAGGCGTAGGCGCCGACCCCCATGAAGGCGCCGGTGCCCAGCGACAGCAGCCCGGCGTAGCCGACGAGGATGTTCAGCCCGATCGCCGCGAGCGAGAAGATCAGGAACGGGATCAGCACCGCCTGGAGCAGGAAGTCCGAGCCGAACACGCCCGCCGCGTAGGCGGCGGCGATGATCACGGCGATGCCGATGCGGTCCTGCTTCAACGGGAAGATCGCGCGATCCGCCTCGTAGCTGGTCTTGTACTGGCCCGACTCGCGATAGATCACGACCGTTTCCTCACTCTGGCTCTCCTTCCCCGAGCGGGAAGGCCGCGGATCCCGGGGGATCCCACCCTGGGCTCGCCGCGCGAGCCGTTCCCTCCCCGACGGGGAAGGCTACACGCGCTCGATGATCTTCTCGCCGAACAGGCCCTGCGGCCGGAACAGCAGGAAGATCAGCGCGATGACGTAGGCGAACCAGCTCTCGATGCCGCCGCCGATGATCGAGCCCCAGTAGAACTCGCCGAGCTTCTCGCCGATGCCGATGATCAGCCCGCCGACGATGGCGCCGGGGATCGAGGTGAAGCCGCCGAGGATCAGCACCGGCAGCGCCTTGAGCGCGATGATCTGCAGGGCGAAGGACACGTCCGAGCGTGCGCCCCACATGATGCCCGTCACCAGGGCGACGATGCCCGCCGCGAACCAGACGATGACCCAGATCTGGTTCAAGGAGATGCCCACCGAGAGCGCCGCCTTGTGGCTGTCGGCCACCGCGCGCAGCGCCCGGCCGATGCGCGTCTTCGAGAAGAACACGCCGAGCGTCGCGATCATGATCGAGGCGATCACGGCCGCCGCGATGTCGAGGTGCTGGATGCGGACGTAGCCGCCGGCGAACTCGAAGTCGCTGGCGCCGGTGGGCAGCATCAGCTCGCGCGTGATCATCTGCTTGGGCTCGCCGCCGAAGACGAGCTCGCCGAAGCCGATGAGGAAGTAGGTCAGTCCGAAGGTCGCCATGAACAGGATGATGTCGGGCTGGTTCACGAGCGGACGCAGCACCACGCGCTCCACCGTCCAGGCCAGCGCGAACATCACCGCGACCGCGAGCACGAGCGCCAGGATCGCCGGCACGCCCATGGCGTAGAAGCCGACCAGCGTCAGCGCGGCGAACACGACCATGATGCCCTGGGCGAAGTTGAACACGCCCGAGGCCTTGAAGATGAGCACGAAGCCGAGCGCGATCAGCGCATACAGGACGCCCGAGACGAAGCCCTCCCAGAGCGTCTGCACCAGGAGGTCCGGCATCTCGACCATGAGCGCGAAGGGCTCGACGAAGATCTGCGCGAGGAGGTCCATGGATACGCGTCGCTCCTCAGTGCGGGACGCCGAGATAGGCGTCGATGACGGCCTGGTTCGCCTTCACCTCGTCGGGCGTGCCGTCGGCGATCTTGCAGCCGTACTCGAGCACGACGACCCGGTCCGACAGGTCCATGACGACGCCCATGTCGTGCTCGATCAGCGCGATCGTGGTGCCGAACTCCTGGTTCACGTCCAGGATGAAGCGCGACATGTCCTCCTTCTCCTCGAGGTTCATGCCGGCCATCGGCTCGTCGAGCAGCAGCAGCTCCGGCTCCATGGCGAGCGCGCGGCCGAGCTCGACGCGCTTCTGCAGGCCGTAGGGCAGCTTGCCCACCGGGACTTTTCGGATGTGCGGGATCTGCAGGAAGTCGATGATGTCCTCGACCTTGCGGCGATGCTCGACCTCCTCGCGCATCGCCGGACCGAAGCGCACGAGCTGCCAGAAGACGTTGGCGCGCATCTTCAGCGAGCGCCCGGTCATGATGTTGTCGAGCGTCGACATGCCCTTGAACAGCGCCACGTTCTGGAAGGTGCGTGCGATGCCGCCGGCGGCCGCCTCGTGCGGGCGCATCTTCTGGCGCGTCTGCCCCTTGAAGGTGATGCGCCCCTCGGTGGGGTGGTAGAAGCCGTTGATGCAGTTGAGCATCGAGGTCTTGCCGGCGCCGTTGGGGCCGATGATGGCGCGGATCTCGCCCTTGCGGATGTCGAAGGAGACGTCGGTGAGCGCCTTCACGCCGCCGAAGCCGAGGGAGACGTTCTCGACGGCCAGCAGCACCTCGCCGGCTGTCGCGGCGCGGGGGGTGGGGGCGGACGGCGCGGTCTCCTCCAGCGCGTCGGCCGCGGCGAAGCTGTGGGCCTGGTCGGCGCTCATCGAGCGGTCTCCTCACGGGTGACGGCCTGTGGCGCGATCGCCCGACGCGAGGCGACGCCCTCGATGGACCGGCCGCTCTCCTTTCCTGTAGGGGAAGGTGGCTCGGCGAAGCCGAGACGGATGGGGCGCGCGGAACGCGCGTTCCGCGAAGCGGAAACGGGGACGGGCGGTTCGCCTCCGGCTCGTCCGACGCGGCCCGCTTCGGCTTCGCCGAACACGCCTGTCGGCGTGCCCCATCCGTCTCGCCGCTCCGCGGCGATCCACCTTCCCCTACAGGGAAGGAGATGGCGCGTCGCGACCGTCCGAGGCAGCACCGCAGCCACAGGACGGGCGTGCATCGACAAGCCACCAGGGAGAGGGGAGCAGGTCGAGCGACTCGTCGCATCGTTCATCATTCCGCAGCCTCCTGCATCGCAGCCGCGGTCGTCGCGGGGTAGGTCTGCATGTCGCGGATCTTCACGCGCGCGGCGATGACGCCCTTGCGGCCGTCCTCGAAGGTGACCTCGGTCTTGATGTCGGCCTCCGCCGAGCCGTCGTAGAGCGCGTCGACGAGGGGCGCGTAGCGCTCGGCGATGAAGCCGCGGCGGACCTTCTGGGTGCGGGTGAGCTCGCCGTCGTCGGCGTCGAGCTCCTTGTGCAGGATCAGGAAGCGCTTGATCTGGGCCCCGCCCATCATCGGCTCGGCGGCGAGGGAGCGGTTCACCTCGTCGACGTGCTCGGCGATCATCTCGTACACGCGCGGGTTCTGCGCCAGCTCCTGGTAGGAGGCGTAGATCACGTTGTTGCGCTCGGCCCAGTTCCCGACCGCGGTCAGGTCGATGTTGACGAAGACCGAAACGAAGTCGCGCTCGTGCCCGTAGGCGACCGCCTCCTTGATGTTGGGGTAGAACTTGAGCTTGTTCTCGACGTACTTCGGCGGGAACAGCGCGCCGTCGTTCAGCCGGCCGACGTCCTTGGCGCGGTCGATGATCTTCAGGTGGCCGTTCTCGGCGAAGAAGCCGGCGTCTCCCGATCGCACGAAGCCGTCGGGCGTCTTGGTCTCGGCGGTCTTGACCTCGTCCTTGTAGTAGGCCTGGAAGACGCCGGGCGAGCGGAACAGCACCTCGCCGTTGTCGTCGATCTTGATCTCGACGCCGGGCACCGGCCGCCCGACGGTGTCGGCGTAGATCTCGCCGTCGGGCTGCATGGTGACGTAGACCGACGCCTCCGTCTGCCCGTAGAGTTGCTTCAGGTTCACGCCGATCGAACGGTAGAAGCGGAAGATCTCCGGCCCGATCGCCTCGCCGGCGGTGTAGCCGACCTTGATGTCGGTCAGCCCGAAGCGGTTGCGCAGCGGCGCATAGACGAGAAAATCCCCGATGGTGTAGAGCGCCCGGTCCCAGGCGCCCACCGGCTCGCCGTTGAGGATCCGCTCGCCGACCTTGCCGGCGTGGTCGATGAAGAAGCGGAACATCGCCCGCTTGAGCCGCCCCGCGTCCTCCATGCGCACCATGGTCAGCGTCAGCATGTTCTCGAACACCCGCGGGGGCGCGAAGGCGTAGGTGGTGCCGATCTCGCGGCGATCCTCGACGATGGTCTCGGGGCTCTCGGGGCAGTTGACGCACAGGCCCGCCAGGATCGCCTGCGCGTAGGAGAAGATGTGGTCGCCCACCCAGGCCAGCGGCAGGTAGGCGATGATCTCGTCGGTCTCGTCGAGCCGGTCGAAGTCGCAGCCCATGCGCGCGGCGGCGAGCACGTTGTCGTGGGTGAGCATCACGCCCTTGGGCCGGCCCGTCGTGCCCGAGGTGTAGAGGATGATGCCGAGGTCCGCGCCCGCGCCGGCGGCGAGCGCGCCGTCGATCACGCCGGCGAGATCGGCGTCGCGGGCGAGGCGGGCCTCCCCCTCGGCGATGAACTCGGTGAGCGGGTGCAGGCGGGTGTGGTCGTAGTCGCGCAGGCCGCGGGGCTCGTCGTAGAGGACGTGGCCGAGGGTGGGCACCTCCGCGGCGATCGAGAGCAGCTTGTCGACCTGCTCCTGGTCCTGCACCACCGCCGTGACGACCTCGGCGTGGGCCAGCACCCACGCCATCTCCTCCGCGACCGAGTCCGCGTAGACCGGCACCGGCACGGCGCCGATCCACTGCGCCGCGGCGATCGCCCAGTACAGGCGCGGGCGGTTCGCGCCCACGATCGCCACCTTGTCGCCCTTGCGCACGCCGAGCCCGTGCAGGCCCGCGGCGAAGCCGCGCACGGCGTCGTGCACGCGGCCCCAGTCCCACGATTGCCAGATGCCGAGGTCCTTGTGACGGAACGCGGTGCGTCGCGGCCGGACGCGGGCGTTGCGCACGATCAGCTTCGGAAACGTGTCCTCGCGCGCGGCGTCTGCCGTCGTCACGGGCTTCTCCCTCTCTCCGCGTGCGCGGGCCGTTTTCGGCCTCTGAGCACGCTCGTGTTCCCTCTCCGGATGCGCGGTCGGCCGCGTTCTCACCGTTTCGCGGCCTATTAGTACCCGCGGTGTGCCCGGGGGCAAGTCCAGACTTTCTGATGAGGCGGCGCGCCGCGGGGCCGACCGCGCGCCCGGCGCGTTGTTGCAAAACCGGGCGCCCGCCCGCATGGTGCCGCGGGGTCCGTCGAGCGAGCGACACGGGGGAGAGGTTGAGCGCGAGAGGGAGCGCGACTGCGAGCGCGACACGGCGCGGCCGCCCGCTCGTCTGGCACCTCGCCGTCTTCGGCGCGGCGCTGACGGCGCCCGTCTTCGTCTTCGTCGCCATCCTGATGTGGTGGGTGGCGCAGGGCGAAGAGGCGCGCTACGAGCGCTCGACCGAGAGCCGCGCGGTCGAGATCGCCGCCGCCGTGGACCGCGAGCTCGCCGGCCTCGCCGCGGCCGCGCGGGCGCTCGCCACCGATCCCGCCCTCGCCGAGGGACGCCTCGAGGTCTTCGCGGGCCGGGCCATGGGCGCCATCGGGGCCGCCGAGGCCGCCGTGCTGGTGACCACGCGCGACGGCGAGCGCCTGCTCGACACGCGCCTGCCCCGCAGCGCGCTGCCCGCCCCGCCGGACCAGGCCTACGCCTGGGAGCGGTTGTCGCCGGGCGGCGCCGTGGTCTCCGACCTCGTCGTCGCCGATGCCGGTGCGGGCGCGCCCGGCGAGCCGATCGTGACGGTCAGCGCGCGCACCCTCGTCGACGACACGGTGCCCGCCCTCGTCAGCATCGCGCTGCCTGCCGCCACCCTGCTCCACGGCCTCGGGATCCGCGAGCCGCTCGTCGCGGTGCTGTTCGACCGCCGCGCCGTCGTGCTCACACGTTCGCGCGATCACCCGGACTACGTCGGCGACCGGGCGCCCGAGACCCTGCTCGAGCGCACGGCGGGACCGCCGGGCGTGTTCCGGGCGGCGACGCGGGACGGCGTGCCGAGCCTGTTCGGCCACGCCCGCACGCGGCTGGGGCAATGGACGGTCCTCGTCCTCGTGCCCGAGAGCGTCGCCTACGCCTCCGCGCGCACGATGCTCGGCACGATCGCGATGCTCGGGCTGATCCTCGTCGCCCTGGCCGGCGGGCTCGCGGCCGTGTTCGGGCGACGCGCCGCCGCCGCGATCCGCCGCGTTCGGCGCATGGCGCGGCTCGTCGGCCAGGGGGCGACGCCCGACCCCGTGGTCACCTCCGTGCGCGAGGCGAACGAGGTCGGCGAGACGCTGGCGCAGGCGGCGCGGGACCTGCACGATCGCTCCGCCGCCCTCGCGGCCTCGGAGCGGCGGCTGACCGAGACGCTCGACAACCTCATCGCCCTCGTCGCCGTGCTGGAGCCCGACGGAACGCTCGTCGACATCAACCGCGGCCCCCTGCGCGTCATCGGCCGCGCCCGTCGGGAGGCGCTGGGGCGCCGGCTCTGGGAGATCCTACCCGGGGGCGGCGATGCGCCCGCGCGCGAGGCCCTGCGCCGGCTGGTGCGCGACGCCGCGGCGGGCGACGCGCCCCGCACCGACCTCGAGGTTCCCCTCGCCGACGGCACGCGAATCGTCCTCGACCTGCAGGTCGCACCCCTGCGCGACGCCGACGGGCGGGTCTCGCGCCTCGTGGTCTCGGCGCTCGACGTCACCGAGCGCGAGCGCGCGAGCGCCTCGCTGCGCGAGAGCGAGGAGCGCCTGCGGCTCGCCATCGAGGCCGGGCGGCTCGGCGCCTGGGAGGTCGCCCTCGACACCGGCCGCTGCATCGTCTCCGAGCGCACCGCGGAGATCTTCGGCGTCGAGCCGCGGGCGCTCGCGCTCCAGGCGGACTGGCTGCAGTTCGTGCTCCCCGAGGATCGGGGCACGATCCGGGAGGCGCTCGACGCCGCCATCGCCGGGGAGCGGCCCTACCGCACGGTGTTCCGTGTCGTGCGCCCGTCCGGCGAGATCCGCTTCGTCGCCTCGAGCGCCGTGATCGAGCGCGACGCCCGCGGGCGCGCCGCGCACGTCGTCGGCGTGCATCTCGACGTCACCGACGAGCGCCGGGCCGAGGAGGAGCTGCGCCGGGCGGTCGACTTGCTGCGCGTCATCGGCGAGACGGCGCCCGACCCGATCTGGGTGCGCGACGCCAAGGGCCGCTTCGCCTTCGTCAACCCGGCGCTGGCCGAGATCGTCGGCACGCCGGCGGAGCGGCTCGTCGGCCGGACCGGTAACGAGGAGGCGGCGGACGGCGAGGCGGAGGGGGGGATCGCCGGCTTTTCCGCCGACATGGCGGTGATCCGCTCCGGCGAGGGCGCCACCGTCGAGGAGGAGGGCGCGCCGCCCGGCAGGACGCGGCGGATCTATCAGGTCTCGAAGACGCCCATGCACGACGGGCGCGGCCGGGTCTCCGGCCTCGTGTGCGTGGCGAGCGACATCACCGAGCACAAACGCGCGGAGGAGCGGCAGGCGCTGATGGTGCGCGAGCTCCACCACCGCGTGAAGAACTCGCTCGCGACCGTCCAGGCCATCGCCAACGCCACCGCGCGGACCGCGACCGACATCGCCGCCTTCCGCGAGGCGTTCAACGCGCGCATCGTCTCGCTCGCGCGCACGCACACGCTGCTCACCGAGAACGCCTGGGGCGTCATCCCCCTGCGCGACCTGCTCGTCGCGGAGCTCGCGCCCTACGAGAGCGCGGGGCCGCTCGCCCCGGGCGGGGCGCGGGGGGCGCCGCGGGTGTCGATGAGCGGCCCGGACGTGGCGCTGCCCTCCGACGTCGCGCTCTCCATCGGCATGGCGGCGCACGAGCTCGTCACCAACGCCGTCAAGTACGGATCTCTCTCGGACTCCGCAGGCACGCTGCGGGTCTCCTGGGACGTGGAGACGCGCGGGGGGCGCCGCTCGCTGCGGCTGACCTGGGTCGAGCGCGGCGGCCCCCCGGTGCGGCCGCCGACGCGCCAGGGCTTCGGCACGCGGCTCCTGCGCCACATGCTCGGCGGCCAGTTCAGCTCCGACGTCGACATGCGCTTCGACCCCGAGGGTCTGACCTTCACCCTCGACGTGCCGCTGGTGGAGCGCGCGGCGGCGGCGGCCGAGTGATGCCGATGTCGAGCCGCGGATGGCGCCACCACGCTCAGCGGCAGGCGACCTCGACGACGACGTCGCGGCGGTCGACCCGGACGGTGAGCCGGTCCTCGCGGAATTCCTGCGTGTAGGCGAAGCCCGGCTCCTCGACCCGCAGCCGCCGTGCGCCGGAGGCGTCGAGCGCCGCCTCGAGCCGTCGCTCGCTCGCCCGCTCGCCGAGCAGCCAGCGCGCCCGCTGCGCGTCGCAGGCCGCGGGCGACGGACGCGGGCGCTCGGCGCGCGGCGGCGGAGGCAGGGGGTCGGGCCGGATCGGACCAGGCCGGATCGGGCCGGGCGCTGCGCCCAGGCGCAGATGGCGGCGGCTCACCCAGCCGACGCGCCCGCGATGGCCGACCTCGCACCAGGCGCGCTCGCAGGTCCGCACGTCGACGAGGCTGCCCCGCGGCATGAAGGCGACGACGGCGTAGCCCGTGCCGGGCCCCGCGCGCAGGTTCAGGTCCGCGGTCGTGCGCGCGGGCTCCGCCAGCGCCGGCGCGGCGAGGAGGAGGGCGCCCGCGAGCGCGCCGAGGAAGCCGCCGAGGAAGCCGCCGGCGATGCGTCGCCCGCCGGGCGCACGGGTCCGCGTGATCTCGTCCGCCATCGTGTCCTCCTCTCGCTGAACGCCGAAGAACCGCGGAACGCCCGGCCGGGCGCCGGGTTGCGGCCGCGCGTGTCCCCGCCCGTCCATCCTCCGTTCCCTCGCCGCCCGCCATGGGCTAGGAGGGACCGGAAGGCCCGGGATACCGGGCGCCGAGCCGTCGAGATGAGGAGCACGCACATGCAGGGCGTCACGGTCGTCGATCACCCGCTGGTCCAGCACAAGCTGACCCTGATGCGCGCCAAGGAGCGCTCCACCAAGGGCTTCCGCCAGCTCCTCAACGAGATCGGCATGCTGCTCTGCTACGAGGTCACCCGCGACCTGCCGCTCGAGCACGTCGGCGTGGAGACGCCGCTCGCCTCGATGCAGGCGCCGCAGATCGCCGGCAAGAAGCTCGTCTTCGCGCCGATCCTGCGCGCCGGCGTCGGCTTCCTCGACGGAATGCTCGACCTCGTGCCCTCCGCCCGCGTCGCCCATATCGGCTTGTACCGCGACCCGGAGACCCTGCAGGCGGTGGAGTACTACTTCAAGGCCCCGTCCGACCTCGCCGACCGGCTCGTCATGGTGCTCGACCCGATGCTGGCGACCGCGAACTCCGCGGTGGCGGCCATCGATCGCCTGAAGCGGCGCGGCGCGCGGGACCTGCGCTTCGTGTGCCTGCTCGCCGCGCCCGAGGGCGTCGCGCGCATGCAGGAGGCGCATCCCGACGTGCGCATCTGGACGGCGGCGATCGACGAGCGTCTCGACGATCACGGCTACATCGTGCCGGGTCTGGGTGACGCCGGAGACCGGATGTTCGGCACCCGCTGAGGGCCCGGCGGCCCCGTCCCTCAACAGGGTGCGACGCCGGAGAGCTCGACCTGGTCGGTGTTGCGCACCGGCCAGACCGTGTCGTCCGACAGGTTGATGGTGGTGAACAGGTTGTCCATGCTGAAGAGCGGTCGGTAGGGCATCCGCACCTCCGCCAGGATGAAGGACGATCCGTCCTGGTCGAAGCCCGCGGGGATCGGCACCTCGCTGTCGGCCGCGCGCGCCGTGCCGTTGGCGTTGGCGCGGCTCCAGCAGACCCGCGCCGCCATCGGGGCCGGTCCGGACGGATCGCGCACGACCACGCTCGAGAGCACGATCGAGACCTCCGAATCGTCGTAGGGCTCGAGCACGACGGCGGCGGCGCGCATGATGCCCTGGACGTCGGCGTTGGTGACGGTGCCGACGCGCCCGATCAGGTCTGCGGCGGTACGCCCGAGCAGCGTGACCTTGCGGTCCATGCTGAGCGCGACCGTGACCTGCGACATGCCGATGAAGAGCACCAGCATCACCGGGAGCACGAAGGCGAACTCGATCGCGGCGACGCCGGCGCGCGCCCGGGCGAAGCGGCGGGCGAGGGTGCGAAGGGTGTGGGCGCGAACGGTGTGGGCGGCGCGGGCGGGACGGGTCATCGTCGTCGTCTCCCTCAATTGCCGAACGGCTCGTTGCGGAAGGCGGCGGACGCCATGATCAGCCGGCGCCCGTTGGAGAGGTTGGCGCCCGAGCCGTCGAGGATCGTCGTGAAGACCGGGTAGTCGATCGCCGCGCGCACGACGACGACCTGGCCCGCGCCGGAATTCTGGAAACCGAAGGCGGCGTCGTCGATGGCCCCCTCGTCGTCGAGCACCGTGCCGAAGGTGACGCCGTCGAAGTCGCCGAAGCTGCGCACGTCGACCCGCAGCGTTCCCTCGCAGTCGAAGAGCGCGACGACGCGCGCGCAGATCTCGGCCCTGAAGGCCGTCTGCAGGTCGCCTGCATCGGTGACCGCCCGGTTCTCCGCCTGGAACTGGCCGGTGTAGATGCGCCGCGAGGCATCCGAGACCGCGGTCTCCAGCACCTGCTGCGTCCAGAACACCAGCGCCGCCTCGATGATGGCGAACAGCAGCGCGAAGAAGGGGATCGCGACGAAGGCGAACTCGATCGCGGTCACGCCCTCCTCGTCGTCGCGGAAGCGCTTGACGAAGCCGAGCCGGAACCGGCGTCCGATGGAAGGAGCGTCTGTCTGCGCCATGGCTCTACCCCGAGAGTTCGGGCGGCGCGCACGCCGGCGCGCCGCGCCGGTCTCACGGGTAGCTCCGAAAGCTTTCCGTTCGGTTGCACGCAGACCACGAATCTCGGCGTTTCTCGCCGATTTTCGGCGTATTCGACGAACCGCGTCAGCGCGGGATCAGGACCCACCAGTCGAGATCGAGGATGACGCCCTCGGCATGGCCCTCGCCCTCGCGGCCGGCGAAGTCGCCGCTCGGGCGGTTCTTCACGGCGACCGTGCGCAGGCGCAGCGCGCCGACGTCGTCGCGGCCCGCGAGCGGGCAGGTGGCGAGCACCTCGCTCCAGGCGCTCACGGTGTCGCCGGCGAAGAGCGGCGCGACGTGGCGCCCGGCGTTGATCGCGGCGACCGTGAAGGCGTTGGCGAGCCCGTTGAAGGAGAGCGCGCGGGCGAGCGAGATCACGTGCCCGCCGTAGATCAGCCGCTTGCCGAACCGGCCCTGCTCGGCGGCCATCTGGTCGAAATGGACGCGTGCCGTGTTCTGGTAGAGGCGGGTGGCGAGCTGGTGCTCGGCCTCCTCCACCGTCATCGCGTCGACGTGGTCGATCCGCTCGCCCTCGGCGTAGTCGCCGAAGCGGTCGGCGGAGCCGGCGAGGTCGAAGTCCCAGCTGTCGATGGTCAGTGCCGGCGCGTGCCGGGCGATCTCGTCGGCGGCGACCACCGCCGCGAGGCCGGGCACCCGCGGCTCCGGCGCCGGGGAGGCGGGGTCGCGCTTGCGCACCAGCACCCAGCGGCAATAGGAGAGCACCCGCGCGCCGTCCTGGTTGAAGCCGGTGGTGCGCACCCACACGATCCCGGTCTCGCCGTTCGAGCTCTGCTTGAGCCCGATCACCTCCGACACCGCCCACAGCGTGTCGCCGGGATAGACCGGCGCGAGGAAGCGCCCCTCGGCGTAGCCGAGATTGGCGACCGCGTTGAGGGAGACGTCGGGAACCGTCTTGCCGAAGACCGTGTGGAAGACGAGGAGGTCGTCCAGCGGCGCGCGGTCGTAGCCGATCGAGCGGGCGAAGTGATCGGAGGAGGAGACCGCGAAGCGCGAGCCGTAGAGGGCGGTGTAGAGCGCCTGGTCGCCCACCGTGAGCGTGCGCGGCGTCGCGTGGCGGATCGTCTCGCCGAGCGTGAAGTCCTCGAAGAAGCGACCGGCATTCGTCTTCATGGGAGCCCTCCGCTGGGGATGCGCGTGCGTGGCGTCTCGCGCACGATGTCGCGCGCAGCGGGGGCGGCGGTCAAGCGGGGCGGGGGGTGGCAAATGGGCGAAGGCGTCCCCTCGCGCTCAGCCGTCGCCGACGAGGGCGAGGTCGTCGCGGTGGATCATCGCGTCGCGGCCGCGGAACCCGAGGATCGTCTCGATCTCGCCGGTGCGGCGTCCGGCGATGCGCCCGGCGTCGTCGCGGTCGTAGGCGACGAGGCCGCGCGCGATCTCGCGGCCGGCCTCGTCGCGCACGCACACGGCGTCGCCGCGTGCGAAGCCGCCCTCGACGCGCGTCACGCCCGCCGGCAGGAGGCTCGCCCCCGCGCGCAGGGCCTTGGCCGCGCCGGCGTCGACGACGAGCGTGCCGCGCGGCTCGAGCGCGCCGGCGATCCAGGTCTTGCGCGCGCGCTCCGGGGAGGATTGCGGCGCGAACCAGGTGCAGCGCGCGCCGGCGGCGACCGCTCGCAGGGGATTCTTCGGCCCGCCGTGGGCGATCAGCATGGCGGCGCCGGACGCGGTGGCGATCTTCGCCGCCTCGATCTTGGTCCGCATGCCTCCCCGCGAGAGCTCGGACGCCGCCCCGCCCGCCATCGCCTCGATCTCGGGCGAGATCCGCTCGACTAGGGGAATGTGCGTGGCGCTCGGGTCGGTTGCCGGGGGGGCGGTGTAGAGGCCGTCGACGTCCGAGAACAGCACCAGCAGGTCGGCGCCGATCATGGCGGCGACGCGGGCGGCGAGGCGGTCGTTGTCGCCGTATCGGATCTCGGTCGTCGCGACCGTGTCGTTCTCGTTGACCACGGGCACGGCGCGCATCTCGAGCAGCTTCTTCAAGGTGGCGCGGGCGTTGAGGTAGCGCCGCCGCTCCTCCGTGTCGCCGAGCGTGACCAGGATCTGCCCCGCGGTGATGCCGTGATGGCCGAGCACCTCGGCCCAGACGCGGGCGAGCGCGATCTGCCCGACGGCGGCGGCGGCCTGACTCTCCTCGAGCCGCAGCGGCCCGGCGGGCAGCGCCAGCACGGAGCGGCCCATGGCGATCGCGCCCGAGGAGACGACGAGCACGTCCGCGCCGCGCGCATGCAGCTCCGCGACGTCCTCCGCCAGCGCCGCGAGCCAGGCGGCGTTGAGCCGCCCGCGCGCGCGATCGACGAGGAGCGCCGAGCCGACCTTGACGACGACGCGACGGAAGGAGGCGAGGGCGGGGGGCTGCGTGGCGGTGTGGCTTGCGGCGGCGGTCACGGGTCGGATCCTGGCGCGAAGGCCAGGTCGGTGTGCCCGAAATCAGCGCCCTTGTACAGGAGCGGCGCGGCGGCGCGGCGGGCCACCGCGTAGGCGAGGCAATCGCCGAAGTTCAGCCGCGCGGGGTGATCGCGCCCCTTGCCGTAGCGACGGAAGGCGTCGGCGGCGAGGAGGTAGTGTTCCATGTCGAACGGGACGACCTCGATGTCGAGGGTCGTGGTCAGCATCTCCATCGCTGCCAGGCCGCTCGCCTCGCCGAGCTTGCCGACGAGAACGTTGTGCACCTCGACGAGGGTGGGCGCTCCGATCCGGCAGCCGTTCGCGACGATCACCGCTGCGAATGCGGCGCTCTCCTCCTCGGAGAAAGCCAAGGCGACGAGAGCGGACGTGTCGACGTAGACGCGCTGCGAGTCGTCGATCACTTCGGCAGCCCGTTCTCGTCGTACATGTCGGAATGATCCGAGGTCACGCCGGGCGGCTTCATGCGTCCGATCTCGCGCTGCATCGCACGAAGTGCCGCATGTCGGGCCGCGATCTCCTCCGGCGGACGGGTCCGCACGGGCCGGCGGGACTTCGCTGAAGCCTCATGCTGCGCGTCGGAGAGACGCCGCAGACCTTCGGCGACCACCTCGTCCACGGAGCGGTCGGCGCTGCGGGCGAGCTCCTGCGCGAGCGCGTAGGTCCCGTCGCTGACATGAAGGTGCCGCGCCATAGTCGTCCCGCCGTCAACCGTTCTGATGATACGCATCTGCAACCAAAACGTCAAGTCACGTCCATGATGCCCGTCTCTCGACTCACGGCCGCCATTCCGCAGCCGGCGCCGCCTCCTCTCGCTCTTCCTGCGCGAGCTCCGCCACCTCGGCGAGGATCAGCCGCAGGGCCGTCTCGACGCCCGTGCCGGAGACCGCCGAGAGCACCAGCGGCGTGCGTCCGCAGGCGCGGCGCAGGCGCTCCTTCTGCGTCTTCAGCGTGTCCGCGTCGAGGGCGTCGGCCTTGGAGAGCGCCACGATCTCCGGCTTCTCCGCGAGCCCGTGGCCGTAGGCCTCGAGCTCGCCGCGCACGGTCTCGTAGGCCCGGCCGGCGTGCTCGCTCGTGCCCTCGACGAGATGCAGCAGCACCCGGCAGCGCTCGACGTGGCCGAGGAAGCGGTCGCCGATGCCGGCGCCCTCGTGGGCGCCCTCGATCAGGCCGGGAATGTCGGCGAGCACGAACTCGCGCTCGTCGACGCGCACGACGCCGAGCCCCGGATGCAGCGTGGTGAAGGGGTAGTCCGCGATCTTCGGCTTCGCCGCGGTCGTGGCGGCGAGGAAGGTGGACTTGCCGGCGTTGGGCAGCCCGACGAGGCCCGCGTCCGCGATGAGCTTCAGCCGCAGCCAGATCCAGCGCTCCTCGCCCTCGAGCCCGGGATTGGCCCGGCGCGGGGCGCGATTCGTCGAGGTGGTGAAGTGCGCGTTGCCGAAGCCGCCGTTGCCGCCCTTGCACAGCCGCACGCGCTGGCCGGTCTCGACGAGGTCGGCGAGCACGGTCTCGCCGTCCTCGTCGAGGATCTGCGTGCCCACCGGGACCTTCAGGATCACGTCCTCGCCCGATGCGCCGGTGCGGTTGCGGCCCATGCCGTGCACGCCCTTCTGCGCCTTGAAGTGCTGCTGGTAGCGGTAGTCGATGAGCGTGTTGAGCCCCTCGACGCAGTGCGCCCAGACGTCCCCGCCGCGCCCGCCGTCGCCGCCGTCCGGCCCGCCGAACTCGATGAACTTCTCGCGGCGGAAGGAGACGGCGCCGGCGCCGCCGTCTCCCGCCTTCACGTAGATCTTGGCCTGGTCGAGGAACTTCATCGGGCGTCCGTCCTGGTGATTGGAGGCCCGCGGCGGATCACTCCGCCGCGAGGAAGAGGGGGCGGCCCGCGGCCGTGGCGGCGGCGGAGCCGGCGGCGTGGCGCCGCGGCCCGTCTGCGGCATCCGGCTCCTCCTCGCCGTCGACGAGGAGGAGATCGGGCGCGCGCGGACGGGGCGGGGCCCAGCCGTCCCGGCTCCAGGCCTTCAGGCTCGCCCAGTCGCGCCGCGTGAGGCGGAACGTGTCGACGGGGAAGCTCCCGCGCAAGGGCGAGGTCCGGAATCCCGGCCCCTCGGAGACGAAGCCGGACTTCTCCAGAACCCGGCGCGAGGCGGGGTTGCCGACCCGCACCGAGGCGGCGACCGCCTCGCCCTCGGTGAAGGCGAAGAACGCGTCGATCATCGTCCGCGCCGCTTCGGTGGCGAGGCCCTGGCCCCAGAACGGGCGCCCGAGCCAGTAGCCGATCTCCGCCTCGCCGGCGGCGTTCGGCTCGATGCCGATCATGCCGACGAGCCGCGTCGGCTGCGCCTTGGGCGCCATGGCGAGGCGCAGGCTCGCCCCCTCCATCGCTGCGCGGCGCGCCTCGAGGACGTAGGGCGCGGCCGCGTCGGGCGGGTAGGGGTGCGGGATGCGCGCCGTCATCTCCGCCACCTCGCGCGCGCCGGCGAGGCTCACGATGGAGGCGGCGTCGGAATGGCGCGGCCAGCGCAGCCACAGCCGCCTGGTCTCCAGCCGGAAGACGTCGTCGCGGGTCAGCTCGGGAAACATGTCTCGGCTCCGGATCCTGGCGCCGGCCCCCGCTCGGGAGGGCGTCCGCGCCGTGAGAGAAACGACGAAGGGGAGGTGGCGCCCCACCTCCCCTCGTCGGTCTCCCCGAGAGCCGTTCCCGCGCATGGCGGGTGCGGCGTGTCTCTCGAAGCTCTCGCCGGGGTCTGGTGGGACCGGCGGGAGCTTCGGGGTCAACGCTCGCTCTCGCCGCTTACTCGGCCGCCTCTTGGGCGGGAATCACGGATACGAAGGACTTGCCGGCTCGCTTGCCGAACTGCACGCGCCCATCCGTGAGGGCGAAGAGCGTATGGTCCTTGCCGCAGCCGACGTTCACGCCGGGATTCACCCGCGTGCCGCGCTGGCGCACGATGATGTTGCCGGCGACGACCGCCTCGTTGCCGAATTTCTTGACGCCGAGGCGCCGACCTTCGGAGTCGCGACCGTTGCGCGACGAACCGCCAGCCTTCTTGTGAGCCATGGGTCTACTCCCGTCTCGTCTCTCGCCCTGCGATCCGGGGCGAGGCGCCGCGCGGACCGCGAAGAAAATCCAGGTTTCAGGCCTCGGCGGCGTCGCCCGCCTCGGCCTCCGGCTTCGCCAGGCTCGGCGAGGCCTTCCGCGGCGCCGCCTCGGCCTTGACCGACTTGCCGTTCGCCGCGATCTCGACGATGCGAACGGACATCAGGTCCTGGCGGTGGCCGCGCTTGCGCTTCGAATTCTGGCGGCGGCGCTTCTTGAAGGCGATGACCTTGCGGCCACGCGTGAGCGCGACCACCTCGGCCTTCACCGACGCGCCCGCCACCGTCGGCGTGCCCACCTGGACGTCCTCGCCCTCGCCCACCATCAGAACGTCGAGCTCGACGGTCTGGCCCGGCTCGGCGGAGAGCCTCTCGATCGTAATCACGTCCGACGCGGCAACGCGGAACTGCTTGCCGCCGGTCTTGATCACTGCGAACATCGTTGTCTCCTCGTGTTCGATCCGATTCTCCGCGCGGTCGCGCGAGGCGACCGACGGGACCGGCTTCTTTGCAGCATCCGGCATGCCCGCGCGCGAACGCGCTGCGGGAAGGGAGCGAGGTAGTCGCAAACGGCCCGCCTGTCAACGAGAGAAGCGCGGAAAGGCCCCGCGCGGGCCGCGCCCTGTGCGAGGGCCGGCGCGACCCGTTTCGGGCGCGACCCACGAGGAGGAGCCCCGCATGACCACTCCGCCGACGCTCGTCGTCGCCCACGACCCGCTCTGCGGCTGGTGCTGGGGCTTCGGCCCGACGCTGCGGCGTCTGCGCGCCCGGTTCGAGGGGGAAGCGACGTTCCGCATCGCCATGGGCGGGCTCGTCACCGGCGCGCGCGAGCGCATGATCGGGATCGACGCGCCCTACCTGATGCGCGGCCTCCAGGAGATCCACGCCCGTACCGGCATGAAGGCCGGCCCCGCCTTCTTCGAGCGCGTGCTCGAGCCCGGCCGCTGGGTCTCCCGCTCCGAGCCCGCCTGCCGCGCGGCGCGCGTCGCCCGGGAGCTGGCCGGCGACGCGGCGGCGCTCGACGTCGCCATGGGGTTGTGCGACGCCCTCTACGGCGAGGGCCGCGTGCCCGACGATCCCCGCACGATCGCCCGCGTCGCCGCCGCCGCCGGGCTCGACGCCGACGCGCTCCTCGCGCGCTGGTCGGCGCCGGAGGCGTTCGCCCGCACGATGGCGATGTTCGACGCCGAGCGGAAACGGGGAATCGCGAGCTATCCGGCGCTGTTCCTGGAGGACGACGGGGGCGCGCTCGTCGAGGTGCTCGCCGGGGCGGCGGCGCCCGACGAGGCGGTGGCGGCGCTGGAGGCCGTGCTGGCGTCCTGACTCTCCGGCCACCGGCCCCCTGCCCGCTCGCCGTCGACGGGGCGCCCGTCTAAGCCGCCGGGACGTCCGCGAGGTCGACGACGCCGGCCTGGGCCCAGCGCGCGAGGGTGGCGTAGAGCGCCGGGACGGAGGGCAGGCGGTGGCGGGCGCAGGTGTCGCCGTCGCCGATGCGCACGGCGACGCCACCCAGCCGGTTCACCGTCTCGAAGCCGTTCTCGTCGGTGAGGTCGTCGCCGACGAAGACCGGCCTGCGCCCGGCATAGGGCGCCTCCTCCATGAATCGCGCGATGATCGGCCCCTTGCCGGAGAGCGCGGGGAGGATCTCGCAGACCATCTTGCCGTGCTGGATGCGGTAGTCCGCCCCCAGCCGCGCGGCGAGATCCTCGACGAGGCCCTTGGCCCGGCCCTCCTCGGCCGGCGCCATGCGCCAGTGCACGGCCACGGCGCAGCCCTTGTCCTCGATGACGACGTTCGCGACGGGGTCGAGCGCCGCGTGCAGGGCGGCGATGCCGCGGCGCAGGTCCGGATGTTCCTCGGGGCGGCAGGGATGCAGCACGCCGGCGAGCCGGCGCTCGACCCCGTGCAAGCCGGCGGCGTCGCCCGCGAAGGGCGCGAGCTTCGCGTCGAGGAAGGCGATCGGGCGCCCCGACACGATCGCGAGCGCGCCGCCGAGCGCGCCCGACAGCCGCGCGAGGGTTCCGGGCACCTCCGGCGCCACGGCGACGGCGTCCGGCCGGTCGACGATCTCGACGAGGGTGCCGTCGAAGTCCAGGAAGAGGGCGTGGCGGTCGATCTCGGTCATGCGGCGGGTTTCCTCCTGCGCTCGTTCGGGCGTCCGTTGCGGCGCTCCTTGGCCTCGATGAGGCGCATGATCCGCTCCTTCTTGCGCAGGCGCGCGGCGTCGAGCAGCATCTGTCCCGCCCAGCGGTAGACGTTGCGCGCCTCCACCTGCTCGCGCATCACCTTCATGCGCTCGCGCTGCTCGGCCGAGTCCATCGTCAGCGCGCGCTGGATCACCCGGCCCATCTCGTCGGCGTCGTAGGGGTTGACGATCAGCGCCTCGGAGAGCTCGCGCGAGGCGCCGGCGAAGGCGGAGAGCACGAGCACCCCCTGCTCGTCGTCGCGCGCGGCGACGAACTCCTTGGCGACGAGGTTCATGCCGTCGTGCAGCGAGGAGACGATGCACAGGTCCGACGCGCGGAACAGCTCGAACACCTCGTCGGGCTCGTGGTGGCGCGCCAGCAGCTTGATCGGCTCCCAGCCGTCGCTCCCGTGGCGGGCGTTGATCTGCGCGGCCAGCTCCTCGGCCTCCGCCTGCAGGTTGCGGTAGCTCGCGAGCTTGGCGCGGGTCGGAGCCGCCACCTGGGCGAAGCAGAAGCGCCCTTTCCAATCGGGGAAGGCCTCGAGGAAGGCGTCGACGCCGCGCATGCGATCGAGGATGCCCTTGGTGTAGTCGAAGCGCTCGATGCCCACCCCGAGCCTGATGTCGGGGGCGAGCCCCAGCCGCTCGCGCACGGTCGCGCGGGTCTCCGGCACGGGCGGCTGCCCCTCGAGCGCCGCCGGCGGCCAGTCGATCGAGATCGGGTAGGGCCGCACGAAGGTCTCGTGGCCGCCGAGCGAGATCGAGTCGCTCTCGCGGTCGATGCGGCTCTCCATGAAGCGGTCGACCGTGTCGAGGAAGTTGTTGCAGTGGAACTGGGTGTGGAAGCCCAGGATCGAGGAGCCGAGCAGGCCGTCGATGATCTCCTCCTTCCATGGGCAGATCCCGAACGTCTCGGAGTTGGGCCAGGGGATGTGCCAGAAGGTGATGATGGTCGCGTTGGGCAGACGGTCGCGGATCATCCGCGGGGCGAGCGCGAGGTGGTAGTCCTGGATCAGCACGATCGGGTCGGGGCGCTTCGCCTCCGCCACCACCGCCTCGGCGAAGCGCTCGTTCACCGAGCGGTAGAGCCGCCAGTCGCTCTCGCGGAAGATCGGCCGCACGAAGGCGATGTGGCACAGCGGCCAGAGCCCCTCGTTGGAGAAGCCGTAGTAGTAGCCGTCCTGCTCCTCGTCGGAGAGCCACAGCCGGCGCAGGGTGTAGCTCGGCTTCGCCGGCGGCACGCCGACGCGGTCGTGCTCGTCCACCGCCTCGCGGTCGGCCGAGCCCGAGCCGTGGGCGATCCAGGTGCCGCCGCAGGCGCGGGTGACGGGCTCGAGCGCCGAGACGAGGCCCGAGGCCGGCCGCTGGACCTGGATCGTGCCGTCGTCCTTGCGGTTGTGGATGTAGGGCTCGCGGTTGGAGACGACGATCACCTCCGAGCCCGGGAGCTCGTTGGCGAGCGCCACCTGCAGGGTGTCCGGGTTCCAGATCGTGTGGACGGTGTCGATCTGGCGGCGCGCCAGCTCCAGCTCGCCGAGCGCGCTCCGGATCTCCTCGCCGATCTGCGTGTCGGAGGGCGCGTCGTCCTCCGTGCGGCCCTCGCGCACGTCCTCGATCGCCTGGCGCACGGAGTGACGCCAGCGCGAGAGCACCAGGATGGAGAGCCCCGAGGCGAGCGCCGCGCCGCCGAAGCCGACGCCGACCAGCGCGAGGATCAGCGCCATGCGCGTCTGGCCGGCGCGCTCCTCGATGAAGGCGAGGTCGTGCAGCACGACGAGCCGCGCGTCGCCCTCTCCCGGCGCCGACAGGAGATGGGCGGTGACGAGCGCCGTCTCGCCGTTCAGCGTGACCGGGCGCGGGCCGGCGGCACCGTCCGCCGGCGCGGCGTCGCAGCCGAAGTCCGCCGGCATGCCGCCGGTCGCGAGCGTCAGCGTGCCGTCCTCGCACAGCCCGATCGCCGCGATCCGCGCGTCCGTCGCGATGCGGCCGAACAGCGCCTCGAGCGCGGCGGCGTCGCCGCGCGCCCACGCGTCCTCGATCTGCGAGCGGGCGGCGTTGAAGACGAGCTGCGAGCGCAGGTCCACGTCGCGCCGCGACCAGCTCTCGACGAAGGAGGTCGCGACCGGCAGGAGGACGACGATGACGAGCCCCGCGATCAGGACGGCGAGACCGCCATAGCGGATCATGGTGCGCAAGCGACATCCCCCTCGGCGTGCCGGTCCGCCGCCGCGCTCGCGGCGGTGCGAAAGAGCCATCGTCCGGGTTATCGGAAATCTCGCCCCCGGTGGCAAGGAAACGGCCGGCGCACGCCCGCGTGCCGACCGCTCCTTTCGCCGCGGCATCAACGCGGCGGCGGGGGCGACGGTTTCGCGGGACCCGGCGCGGGGCTCTTTGCGGGGGCGTGCGCCGCTGCTACGTCGGGGCGGGTCCGGGTGCGCGACGCGTGCGCGACGCGTGCGGGGAGGGAGGCGGGATGCGGGAGATCGACGTCGCCATCGTGGGGGCCGGGGCCGCGGGCCTCGCGGCCGCCGATGCCCTGGCGGGCGCGCCGCTGGAGACGCTCGTGCTCGAGGCCGGCCCGCGCGTGGGCGGGCGGGCGCGCACGCTCGTCCGCGGGGGCCATCCGCTGGATCTCGGCTGCGGCTGGCTGCACTCGGCCGATCGCAACCCCTTCACCCGCATCGCCGACGCCCTCGGCTTCGGCGTCGACCGCACGCCTCCGCGCTGGGGCGAGCAGACCGAGGGCGAGGGGTTCGACGCGGCGGACCAGGCCGCGTTCGACGCCGCCTGGGAGGCGTTCGACGCCGCCCTGCGCGAGGGCGCCCGCAGGCGGGTCGACCTGCCGGCGAGCGCCTTCCTGACGGGCGGGCGCTTCGACCCGCTCATCGACGCGATCTCGACCTGGGTCAGCGGCGTCGCGCTCGACGAGGTCTCCACGTTCGACTACGCCGCCTATTCGGAGGCGGACACCGGCGAGAATTGGCGGGTGCGCGAGGGCTACGGCGCGCTGATCGCCGCCTTCGGCGCGAACGCGCCCGTGGTGCTCGACTGCCCGGTGACGCGCATCGACCACGGCGGGCGGCGCATCCGGCTCGACACGACCAAGGGCGCGCTCTCGTCACGGGCCGTGATCGTCACGGTCTCGACGGCGGTGCTGGCGCGCCGCGCCATCCGCTTCGACCCGCCGCTGCCGGAGAAGGAGGTCGCCGCCGCCGGCCTTCCGCTGGGCCTCGCCGACAAGCTCCACCTGGCGCTCGACGAGCCCGAGGCGTTCTCGCCGAACGGCCACGTCTTCGGGCGTCTCGACGACGCGCGCACCGGCTCCTACCTGCTGCGCCCGCTCGGCCTGCCGCTGATCGAGGTCTTCGTGGGCGGGCGCCTCGCCCGCGACCTCTCGCGGGAGGGGGACGGCGCGCTCGCGGCCTTCGCGCTGGACGAGCTCGCCGGCCTCCTCGGCGCGGGCGTGCGCCGGACGATCCGCCCCCTCGCGGCGAGCGACTGGCTGGCGGAGCCCTTCGTGCGGGGCTCCTATTCCTGCGCGCTCCCGGGCCACGCGGGCGATCGCGGCGCGCTGGCGGCGCCCGTGGACGAGCGCATCCACTTCGCCGGGGAGGCGACCTCGGCGCGGGACTTCTCCACCGCCCACGGCGCCTGGGAGACGGGGCGCGCGGCGGGTCTCGCCGTGCGCGGGCGCCTCTCGGGCTAGGACGCGCGTCCGGCACGCCGCTTGCGCGGGCGAGGCTCCACGGCGGCCGGCGCTCGGCCGCGCACGGAGGATCGTGCCGAAATGAGACACGTCCTGATGATCGGTGCCGCCGGCGGCGGCGGCTGGTGGTTCGCCCAGGCGAACCCTCCGCAGGGGGTGACGACGCTCGTCCTCGGCGGCATGTTCGTGGCCTGCGTGATCTGGGCGCTGCTGCGCGACGCCTGAGGGCGGGCGCGGTCCCCGATTTTTTTGATGCGCGGGCGAGCGAGCGTGATATAGAGCCGCCAACCGGTGCGGGGTGGCGGCTCCTGAACGAGCTCGCCCCGCGGCGCGGGCGTGGCGGAATTGGTAGACGCGCCGGATTTAGGTTCCGGTGGCGAAAGTCGTGGGGGTTCGAGTCCCTCCGCCCGCACCAAGCCGCCGGATCGGGGTTTCCGGAGCTATCCGGTCGATGGGGCTGCGCGGCCCGTGCCGTGCGCCGATCGGCGGGATCGTTCGGCGGCCGAATCTCAATTCGAGGATCGAGAACGGATAGACGCGATGCAGGTGACGGAGACGCTGTCGGACGGGTTGAAGCGGGAATTCCAGGTGGTCCTGCCGGCCTCCGAGCTCGAGAAGCGGCTCGGCGACGAGCTCGCCACCCTGAAGGACCGCGTGAAGATCAACGGCTTCCGGCCGGGCAAGGTGCCGGTCGCGCACCTGCGCCGGCTCTACGGCCGGTCGGTCATGGCCGAGGTCGTGCAGAACGCGGTGGCCGAGGCCGAGCGCAAGATCGTCGACGAGAACGCGCTCAAGCTGGCCAACCAGCCGCGCTACGACTTCCCCGAGGACAAGGAGGAGATGGAGAAGGCGCTCGACGCCAAGACCGATCTCGCCTTCAAGGTCGCGCTCGAGGTGCTGCCCACCTTCGAACTCGTGGACCTCTCGGACGTGTCGGTGACGAAGCCCGTCGCCGCGGTCTCGGACGCCGAGGTCCAGGACGCGTTGGGCCGCATGGCCGCCCAGCAGAAGCCCTTCGCGGCGAAGGCCGAGGGCGAGGTCGCCGCGGCCGGGGATCGCGTGGTCGTCGACTTCGTCGGCTCGATCGACGGCGAGGAGTTCGAAGGCGGCAGGGGCGAGGGCGTCACCGTCGAGATCGGATCGAATTCGTTCATCCCCGGCTTCGAGGACCAGCTCGTCGGCGCCGCGGCCGGCGAGGAGCGCACGATCGTCGTGACCTTCCCGGAGGCCTACCCCGCCGCGCATCTCGCCGGCAAGGAGGCGTCCTTCGCCACGAAGGTGACCGAGGTCCAGGCGCCGGGCGAGGTGTCGTTCGACGACGAGTTCGCCAAGGGCTTCGGCATGGAGAGCCTCGCCGCGCTCGAGGACGCGCTGCGCGAGGCGCTCCAGAAGGACTACGACGCGCGCTCGCGCGCCAAGGTCAAGAAGGAGCTGCTCGACCGACTGGACGAGAAGTACGCCTTCGAGCTGCCGCCGACCCTCGTCGAGCAGGAGTTCCAGAGCGTGTGGCAGCAGGTCGTGACCGACATGCAGCGCTCGGGCCGCACCTTCGCCGACGAGAAGACGACCGAGGAAGAAGCCAAGGCCGAGTACCGGACGATCGCCGAGCGGCGCGTGCGCCTCGGGCTCGTGCTCGCCCAGATCGGCGAGACCAACGAGATCAAGGTCACCGACGACGAGGTGACGCAGGGCCTCGTCGCCCGCGCCCGGCAATATCCCGGCCAGGAGCGGCAGGTGTGGGAGTTCTACCAGAAGAACCCCCAGGCGCTGGCCGAGATCCGCGCGCCGCTGTTCGAGGAGAAGGTCGTCGATCACATCCTCGCCCAGGTGAAGGTCGCCGAGGAGACGGTCGGCCGCGAGGAGCTCTTCGCCGACGAGGACGAGGGCGCGCCGGAGGCCGAGGCCGCGAGCAAGACCGAAGAGGCTTGATCCCGGGCGCCGCCCTCCCACCTTCGACAGAACCGACGAGGCCGCGCCCGGCGAAGGGCGCGGTCCGCTTCACCGGGAGCCGTGAGACGATGAGAGATCCGCTCGAGGTCTACAACAGCACGCTCGTGCCCATGGTGGTCGAGCAGTCGAGCCGCGGGGAGCGCGCGTTCGACATCTACTCGCGCCTCCTGCGCGAGAACATCATCTTCATGACCGGCCCCGTCGAGGATTATTCCGCGTCGCTGATCGTCGCGCAGCTCCTCTACCTCGAGGCCGAGAACCCGAAGAAGGAGATCTCCTTCTACATCAACTCGCCGGGCGGCGTGGTGACCTCGGGCCTGTCGATCTACGACACGATGCAGTTCATCCGCAACCCGGTCTCGACGCTGTGCGTCGGCCAGGCGGCGTCGATGGGCTCGCTGCTGCTCTGCGCCGGCGCGACCGGCCACCGCTTCGCGCTGCCCAACGCGCGAATCATGGTCCACCAGCCCTCCGGCGGCTTCCAGGGCCAGGCGACGGACATCCTCATCCACGCCCGCGAGATCGAGGCGCTCAAGCGCCGCCTCAACGAGATCTACGTGAAGCACACGGGCAAGGACCTCACCGCCATCGAGAACGCGCTCGAGCGCGACTACTTCATGACCGCCGACGCGGCCAAGGAGTTCGGCCTCATCGACGAGGTCCTGAGCCAGCGCCCCGAGCAGGCCCCGGCCTGACCCATATGGGACCTCTCTATCGACGGGCGTGTGCGATCGGTGTCGCACACGCCCGTCGGCCTATTGATCGCGGCGCGCGCGCGTGTTTGCATGCTGCCGGTACCGCCGATCGGGAGCGTCGTGAGACCCTGGCGGAGCCGGCCCGCGAGACCGCCCGGGCCGGTCCGGGAACGGGGCTACCGTTTGTTAGCCCACCGCCTATATGTATGAAAACGGCCCGCACTGCGGCGGCGCGGGCTCGGATTGGAGATCGGACATGAGCAAGACCGGCGGCAGCGATTCGAAGAGCACGCTGTACTGCTCCTTCTGCGGCAAGAGCCAGCACGAGGTGCGCAAGCTCATCGCCGGACCCACGGTGTTCATCTGCGACGAGTGCGTCGAGCTGTGCATGGACATCATCCGCGAGGAGTCGAAGACGTCGCTGGTGAAGTCCCGCGACGGCGTGCCGACGCCCAAGGAGATTCGCGCGGTCCTCGACGATTACGTGATCGGGCAGAACCACGCCAAGAAGGTCCTCTCCGTCGCGGTGCACAACCACTACAAGCGCCTCGCGCACGCCTCGAAGCACTCGGACGTCGAGCTGAACAAGTCCAACATCCTGCTCATCGGCCCCACCGGCTCGGGCAAGACGCTGCTGGCTCAGACGCTCGCGCGCATCCTCGACGTGCCCTTCACGATGGCGGACGCCACCACCCTGACGGAGGCGGGCTACGTCGGCGAGGACGTCGAGAACATCATCCTCAAGCTGCTGCAGGCGTCCGACTACAATGTCGAGCGCGCCCAGCGCGGCATCGTCTACATCGACGAGATCGACAAGATTTCGCGGAAGTCCGACAACCCTTCGATCACGCGCGACGTGTCGGGCGAGGGCGTGCAGCAGGCGCTCCTGAAGATCATGGAGGGCACGGTCGCCTCCGTGCCGCCGCAGGGCGGGCGCAAGCATCCCCAGCAGGAGTTCCTGCAGGTCGACACGACCAACATCCTCTTCATCTGCGGCGGCGCCTTCGCCGGGCTGGAGAAGATCATCTCCCAGCGCGGCAAGGGCTCGTCCATCGGCTTCGGCGCCAAGGTCTCGGCGCCCGACGACCGGCGCACGGGCGAGGTGTTCCGGGAGGTGGAGCCGGAGGACCTGCTGAAGTTCGGCCTCATCCCCGAGTTCGTCGGCCGCCTGCCGGTTCTCGCCACGCTCGAGGACCTCGACGAGGAGGCGCTCGTGCAGATCCTGCGCGAGCCGAAGAACGCCCTCGTGAAGCAGTACGCCCGCCTCTTCGACATGGAGAACGTGGCGCTCACCTTCCAGGACGAGGCGCTCAAGCTGGTGGCCCGCAAGGCGATCGAGCGCAAGACCGGCGCCCGCGGCCTGCGGTCCATCCTCGAGGCGATCCTGCTCGACACGATGTACGACCTGCCCGGCATGGATTCGGTCGAGCAGGTGGTGATCAGCCCCGAGACCATCGAGGGCAAGTCCGGCCCGCTGCTGATCCACGCCGAGCGCGACGAGAAGACCAGCGCCAGCGCCTGAGACCGACGGCGACGGTCGTCGCCGATCGACCGATGGAGTGGCTGCCCTCTCCCGCGTGGAGAGGGCGGGGCGTCGGGCTTAAGGATAAAGCTCGGCGTCCATACCCCGGGGGGGCGTCGACGCGCTGCACCCGCCCGTAGTATAGTCCTGCATGCCCCACACCCCCGGCCCCTCTCCACGGGGGCTAGTCGATTCACACATCTGCGGCTCATCGCGCCGAAGCATGGATCCTGCGACGCGTGGTAGAAGCGTCGTCCTTCCCTGTAGGGGAAGGTGGCGCCGCGCGCAGCGCGGTGACGGATGGGGCGCGGCGCGTAGCGACGCGTTCCGCGAAGCGGAAGCCACCGTATCCGCTGCCGCCGTCGCTCTTCGGCTGCGCCGAACGCGCGTTCCGCGCGCCCCATCCGTCTCGCCGCTGCGCGGCGAGCCACCTTCCCCTACAGGGAAGGACAGGGGGTGCCGACGTCCTGCGGCAATCTCCCCGGCGCAGGTCGTCAAGGGCCGGGCCAGGCTCAGGAGATGTGTGCATCGACTAGCCACGGGGGAGAGCGTCGGCGGACGGCATGAATGTCGTCACAACCGCCTGAGCTGCACCTCCTCGATGCGGTGGCTCGCGCCCTTCTTGAGGATCAGGCTCGCACGCTGGCGGGTGGGGACGATGTTCTCGCGCAGGTTGGGCAGGTTGATGCGGTTCCACAGGCCGTCGGCGATCTCGATCGCCTTCGCCTCGTCGAGCTCGGCGTAGCGGCGGAAGAAGGAGCGCGGGTCCCGGAAGGCCGTGTGGCGCAGCCGCAGGAAGCGGTTGACGTACCAGCGGTGCAGGTCCGCCTCGTCGGCGTCGAGATAGATCGAGAAGTCGAAGAAGTCCGAGACGAACGGGATCGCCGTGCCGTCCTTCGGCAGCCGCGCCGGCTGGAGCACGTTGAGCCCCTCGACGATGAGGATGTCGGGCCGCTCGATCACCACCTCCTCGCCGGGCACGACGTCGTAGACGAGGTGCGAGTAGAGCGGCGCGCGCACCGTGCTCTCGCCGGACTTGATGGCGTTGAGGAAGCGCAGGAGCGCCGCCGTGTCGTAGCTCTCCGGGAAGCCCTTGCGCTCCATCAGCCCGAGCCGGTTCAATTCGGCGTTGGGCAGGAGGAAGCCGTCGGTCGTGACGAGCGTCACCTTCGGGGTGTTGGGCCAGCGCGCCAGCAGCGCCTCGAGCACGCGCGCCGTCGTCGACTTGCCCACCGCCACCGAGCCCGCCACGCCGATGATGTAGGGCGACTTCACCTCGTTCTCGGCGAGGAGGAAGCGCTGCGTCGCCTTGAACAGGCCTTGAGTCGCCGCGACGTAGAGCGACAGGAGCCGCGAGAGCGGCAGGTAGATGGCGATGACCTCGTCGAGCGAGATCGGGTCGTTGAGGGACTGGAGCCGGTCGACCTCCTCCGCCAAGAGCGTGAGCGGCGTGTCGGCGCGCAGATGCGCCCATTCGTCCCGGGAGAACCGGCGGTAGGGCGAGATCGTCCCCTCGCGGGCGGCCTCGGCGAGGGTCTGGCGCTGGGCGGGATCGGTCGGCGTCACGGGCGGCCTCCCTCGTCCTGCGACGAGCGGACGCCCTCCGTCGTCCGCGCCGCCTTCTCCGCGAGGCCGGAGCGGCCGGTGCGGGCCTCGAGCTCGGCCATGACCTCCTCCAGCGCGACGCCGCGGGCCGCGAGCAGCGCGAGCAGGTGATACAGCACGTCGGCGCCCTCCGACACGAGCGCCGCGCGATCGCCGGTCGCGCCCGCGATCGCGGCCTCCACCGCCTCCTCGCCGAGCTTCTTGGCGGCCCGCTGCGGGTCGGCGACGAGGCGGGCGGTGTACGACTCCTCCGGCGCGGCCTGGGCCCGCGCGGCGAGGTTGCGCTCGAGGTCGTCGAGGGTGAAGCCGGTCATCGCGTGCGTCTCCGCATCGGCCCGCTCACGCGTCGAGCCGCACGGCGAGCCCCGCGTCCGCCATGGCGCGCTTGGCCTCTCCGATCGTGTGCTCGCCGAAATGGAAGATCGAGGCGGCGAGCACCGCGCTCGCGTGGCCGTCGCGCACGCCGGCGACCAGGTGGTCGAGGCTGCCGACGCCGCCCGACGCGATCACGGGCACGCTCACGGCGTCCGCGATGGCGCGCATCAGCGCGACGTCGTAGCCGGACTTGGTGCCGTCCCTGTCCATCGAGGTGACGAGGAGCTCGCCGGCGCCGAGCGCGACGACCTCCCGCGCGTAGGCGACGGCGTCCAGCCCGGTCGCCTTGCGCCCGCCGTGGGTGAAGATCTCCCAGGCCGCGGGCTCGCCCTCGCGGGAAACGCGCTTGGCGTCGATGGCCACCACGATGCATTGCGCGCCGAACTTCTCGGCGGCGCGGCGCACGAAGTCGCGGTCGGCGACGGCGGCGGTGTTGATGGAGACCTTGTCGGCGCCCGCCAGCAGCAGGGCGCGGATGTCGTCGACCGTCCGCACGCCCCCGCCGACGGTGAGCGGCATGAAGCAGGCCTCTGCCGTGCGTGTGACGACGTCGAGCAGGATGCCGCGGTCCTCGTGGCTCGCGGTGATGTCGAGGAAGCACAGCTCGTCGGCACCGGCCCGGTCGTAGGCCACGGCGCATTCGACCGGGTCGCCCGCGTCGCGCAGATCGACGAACTGGACGCCCTTGACGACGCGGCCGTCCTTCACGTCGAGGCAGGGGATCAGGCGGGTCTTGAGCATCGCGCGGCCGGTGTCTCTCGAACGCGGCCCGCCCGGACGGGCGGGCCGCGCTCAGTCATGCGCGAGGGCCGCGCGAGCCGTCAAGCGCGGGCGCGATCAGACGTTCGACTGGATCCAGCGCTGCAGGTCGCCCTTGGGCGCGGCGCCGACCTTCTGGGAGGCGAGCTCGCCGTCCTTGAAGATCATCAGCGTGGGGATCGAGCGGATGCCGAGCTGGCCGGCGATGCCGGGGTTCTCGTCCACGTTGATCTTGGCGATCTTGACCTTGCCCGCCATCTCGCCGGCGATCTCCTCGAGCGCCGGGCCGATCATGCGGCAGGGGCCGCACCACTCGGCCCAGAAATCCACGACCACCGGCTCGCCGGACTTCAGCACGTCCGTCTCGAAGCTCTGGTCGGTCACCTTCACGGTCGCCATCTCGTGTACCTTTCTCTCGGAGGGCGCCGTGCGCCCTCGACCTCGTCGTCTGGCGCGAAGGTAGGCGTCGCCCGCACGCCGATCAAGCGGGCGGAAACACGGCTCCCGGGACCGTGATCGCGCGCCGGCCGCAGGCGGCCTGCCGGGCGCGGCATCGGCGACGCGGCGGCCCGCCCGGCTTCTCCCGGGCGTGCGCGGCCCCTATATTGCGGCGACGACGCCCGCCTCACGCACCCCTCGAGAGGATGCCCATGCCCCGCACGCCCGCCGCGCCGAGCCTCATCCACGCCCCCGGCGGCGCCCGGCCCGATTTCCCCGCGGACGGCCCGCAGGTCCATTCCTACACGCTCGACAACGGCATGGACGTCGTCGTGGTGCCCGATGGCCGCGTGCCGGTCGCGACGCACATGGTCTGGTACCGCAACGGCTCGGCGGACGACCCGATCGGCGTCTCCGGCATCGCCCACTTCCTCGAGCACCTGATGTTCAAGGGCACGGAGAAACACCCGGCGGGCGCGTTCTCGAAGGTGGTCTCCGAGCTCGGCGGGCAGGAGAACGCCTTCACCTCCTACGACTACACGGCCTATTTCCAGCGCGTCGCCAAGGAGCATCTGGGCACGATGATGGGCTTCGAGGCCGACCGCATGGCGAACCTGCGCCTGTCGGACGAAGTCGTCGCCCCCGAGCGCGACGTGGTGCTGGAGGAGCGGCGCATGCGCGTCGAGACCGATCCCGCCGCGCAGCTCTCCGAGGCGATGGCGGCCTCGCTCTTCGTGCACCATCCCTACGGCATCCCGATCATCGGCTGGATGCACGAGATCGAGGCGCTCGATCGCGGCCACGCGCTCGACTATTACGGCCGCTTCTACACGCCGGAGAACGCGATCCTGGTGGTGGCGGGCGACGTCGTGCCCGAGGAGGTGCTGAGCCTCGCGGACGGCACCTACGGGCAGGTCGCGCCCCGCGGCGCGCGCCCGGTGCGGGTGCGCCCGCGCGAGCCGGAGCCGCGCGCCATGCGCCGCGTCGCGGTGGCCGATCCGCGGGTCGAGCAGCCCACGCTCCAGCGGCTCTATCTCGCGCCCTCCGCGCGCACCGGCTCGGCGCGCGAGAGCGCGGCGCTGGAGGTGCTGGCGGAGCTCCTCGGCGGCGGGCCGACCTCCTACCTCTACCGCACGCTCGTGCTGGACGAGGCCGTCGCGGTGAACGCGGGCGCCTGGTACATGGCGTCCGCGATCGACGACACCCGCTTCGCCCTCTACCTCGTGCCCGCCCACGGCACGAGCCTCGAGGCGGCGGAGGAGGCGCTCGACGCCGCGATCCGCGCCATCCCCGATGCGGCGCTCGCGGAGGCGGCGATCGTGCGCGCCAAGACGCGGCTCGTCGCCGAGACGGTCTACGCCGCCGACAGCCAGACCTCGCTCGCGCGCATCTACGGCGCGGCGCTCGCCATCGGCGAGACGATCGAGGACGTGATGCGCTGGCCCTCCGACGTCGAGGCCGTGACCCGCGAGGATCTCGTCGCCGCGGCGGCGCGCGTGCTCGCCCCGCACCGCTCCGTCACCGGCCAGCTCCGCAAGGCGGGCTGAGGCGCCACGCATTCGGGGAAGGCCCCCGGGAAGGAACAACCATGTCCGTCGCCGTCACGCCCGTGACCGCCCCTCCCGCGAAGGTCGGGCGCGTGATCACGCCCGCCGGCATCGAGGTCTGGCACGTCGAATCGCACGTCGTCCCGCTGGTGGCGCTGTCGTTCCTCTTCGAGGGCGGCGCCGCGCAGGATCCCGCGGGCAAGGCCGGCCTCGCGCAGACGACCGCGCGGCTCCTCGACGAGGGCGCGGGTCCCCATCCCTCCGCCGCCTTCCACGAGCGCCTGGCCGACCGGGCGATCGAGCTGTCCTTCAACGCCGGCCCCGATTCGCTGGGCGGCTCGATGAAGACGCTGACCCGCCACGCCGACGAGGCGTTCGACCTGCTGCGCCTGGCGCTCGTCGAGCCGCGCTTCGACGAGGAGGACGTCGAGCGGGTGCGCGCGCAGTCGATGGCGGGCCTGCGCTACCAGATGAAGGACCCGGGCACCGTCGCCTCCCGGCGCTTCTTCGCGGAGGCCTTCCCGGGCCATCCCTACGGCACGCCGACCTCCGGCACGCTCGACAGCCTGCCCGCGATCTCGCGCGCGGACGTCGTCGCGCTCCATCGGGCGCAGGCCGCGCGCGGACACTTGAAGGTCGCGGTCGTCGGCGCCATAGGCGCCGACGAGGTGGCGCGGCGGGTGGACCACGCCTTCGGCGCGCTCCCCGCGCAGCCCACCCTCGCCCCCGTGGCGCCCACCGCGCTCGCGGAGGTCGGCGCGCGGCACGTGGTCGAGATCGACGTCCCCCAGTCCGTCATCCGCTTCGCCATGAACGGCCTGCCCTGGTCGGACCCCGACTTCGTGCCGGCCTACGTGCTCAACCACGTGCTCGGCGGCGGCGCCTTCACCTCGCGTCTGTTCCAGGAGGTGCGCGAGAAGCGCGGGCTCGCCTACTCGGTCGGCACCTCGCTCGCGACCTTCCGCGCGGCATCGATGACCTGGGGCTTCACCGCGACGAAGAACGAGCGCGTGGCCGAGGCGCTCGGCGTGATCGCCGGCGAGATCGACCGGCTGCGCGAGGAGGGACCCGCGGCGGAGGAGCTCGAGAAGGCCAAGGCCTATCTCACCGGCTCCTATCCGCTGGGCTTCGACACGTCGACCAAGATCGCGAGCCAGCTCGTGCAGATCGCCTTCAACGATCTCGGCATCGACTACGTGGCCCGCCGCAACGCGCTGGTCTCGGCGGTGACGCTCGAGGACGTCCGCCGCGCCGGCGCGCGCATGCTGGGCGACGGGCGCATGCTCACCGTGATCGCCGGCAAGCCGGAGCTCTGAACCCCGGCGCCTTCCGGGCGCCGGGCGCGCGCCTGCACCCCGATGCGGGCCTCGCGCGTTGACCCGCGCGATCGAGGCGCGCGATCGGCCCGCGGGGCTGGTGCGCGGCCCGCGTCCGGCGTATCTGTCGGCGCACAGGCAACAGGGAGACGGCAATGGCTTTCAAGCACGCGATCGACCTCGCGCTCGGCCGGCGCATCGGCGGGGCCGGCGTGCCGGAGACGGCGATCGAGGCGGGCACCACGCTGGCGGCGACCGGGATGAAGCGCCTGCGCGCGGAGGCCGCCTCCGGCGCGCTGCCGCTCCTCGGCATCCCGGCCGAGACCGGCGATCTCGAGGAGATCCGCGCCGCCGCCGCCCGCATCCGCGAGGGCGCGAGCGACGTCGTCTTCCTCGGCACCGGCGGCTCCTCGCTCGGCGCCCAGACGCTGGCGCAGCTGAAGGACTACGCGGTGCCGGGTGTCGGGCGCCTCGCCGCGGGGCCGCGCGTCCACTTCATGGACAACCTCGACCCCGTCACCTTCGGCCGCCTGCTCCAGGCCCTGCCGCTCGAGACGACGCGCTTCGTCGCGATCTCGAAGTCCGGCGGCACCGGCGAGACGCTGATGCAGACGATGGCCGTGCTCGCGGCGCTCGACGCCGCCGGCCTCGACGCGGGTGAGCGCTTCACCGGCATCTCCGAGCCGCGGCCGGCGGGCGGCAGGAATGCGCTGCGCGACCTGCTCGAGCCCACCGGCGCGCCGATCCTCGCCCACCACACCGGCATCGGCGGGCGCTACTCGGTCCTCACCAACGTCGGCCTGCTCCCCGCCGCGGTGACGGGCCTCGACATCGCCGCGATTCGCGCCGGCGCCGCCGACGCGCTCGCGCCGGTCATGGACGCGGATGGCGGCGCCGACAGCCCGATCGGCCAGGGCGCGGCCTTCGCCATCGCCTTCGCGCTCGAAGCCAAGCCGATCTCGGTGGTGATGGCCTACGCCGACCGCCTCGAGCGCTTCACCCGCTGGTGGGTGCAGCTCTGGGCCGAGAGCCTCGGCAAGGACGGCAAGGGCTCGCAGCCGGTCGCCGCGATCGGTCCGGTCGACCAGCACAGCCAGTTGCAGCTCTATCTCGGCGGACCCAACGACAAGGTCTTCACCGTGATCACGACGGGCACCGCGGGCGCGGGGCCGCGCATCGACGCCGGCCTCGCCGAGCGCGGCGGCCAGCCCGGCTTCGCCGGCAAGACGATCGGCGACCTCGTCGCCGCCCAGGGCCGCGCGACCGCGGACACGCTGGCGGCGAACCACCGCCCGGTGCGCACGATCCACGTCGACACGCTCGACGAGCGCGCGATGGGCCATCTCCTCATGCACTTCATGCTGGAGACGATCCTCACCGGGTATGCGCTCGGCGTCGATCCGTTCGATCAGCCGGCGGTCGAGGAGGGCAAGGTGCTCGCCAAGCGCTACCTCGCGGAGGGCTGATCCACGCGTCGTCCCCCGGTTTCATGCCGCCGGGCGTCGACAAGCGTGGCGAACGCGGGTGAAATGCTCCGGCCCGTCGCCCGTGCGACGGGTCGTCGCACGGCGTCACGTGCCGCCTTCGCAGAAGACCCGCATGAAGAGCCCCCCGCGCCGCCCCGTCCTGATCTCATCGGCGGCGCTCGTCATCGCCAACCTGGTGCCGCTCGCGGGCGTGCTCCTCGGCGGATGGCGGGTTTTCGACGTGCTGATGCTGTTCTGGGCGGAGAACGTCGTCATCGGCGTCCTCAACCTCGCGCGCATGGGGATGGTGTCGCTGCGCGGCGAGCGCGGGGGGCTCGCGATGGCGGGCTTCTTCGCGATCCACTACGGCATCTTCACCCTCGTCCACGGGATCTTCCTCGTGACGCTGTTCGGCCCGCCCGGCGCCTCGCCCCTCGCGGGCTTCGCCCTCCTGCTCGCGCCGGGGCTCGCCCTGCCGCTCGCGGCGCTGGCGGCGAGCCACGGGCTCTCCTTCGTCGTCAACTTCGTCGTGGGCGGCGAGATGGACCGCACGACGCTCGGCGCGCTGATGGCGGCGCCCTACGGGCGCGTCGTGGTCCTGCACGTGACGATCATCTTCGGCGGCTTCGCGGTGGAGGCCTCCGGCGCGCCGGTCCTGGCGCTGGCGCTGCTCGTCGCCCTGAAGATCGGGGTCGACCTCGCCGCGCACGTCGCCGAGCACCGCGGGCCGAGATCCGCGCCGGTGCGGCCCTGACGCCGCTGTGCGCGGTGCATTGCACGTCCGCGACATGGGAAACTCGTTGCAGAAAGGGCACGTCGGTCCGCGTTCGGCCCGCGCGCCCGCCCGGCCCATCGGTCGCCACAATCGCGCCGCAGGCTGGGATGGTTCGCACGCCAGACGTCGACCCGCGGCCGACAGCACGCCGCGCAAGCAACGGACCGATCATGCCCGACCAAGCAGACCCCCGACCTCGTCCCGCCGCGTCCGCCCGGGGCACCGCCTTCAAGCCGATCGCGCTCCCTGCGCTCAGGGGAGTCCTGCTGACCAAGCAGGCCTGCGAGACGAAGGCGGCGGCGAAGCCGACGCTTCCGGAGGATCTCGAGCGGTTCGGTCGAACCTGCACGGCCTGAGGAGGCCGCCCGCGGCGGGTCGGGGTCGACGCCGATCGGTTTCCCCCGCCGTGCATGCGGAATAACCCGCGGGGGATGGACAGCCCCGGGGGCGGCTGCGACGATGCCGGAGAGGAGAGCCGAACAGGCCGCTCGCCCGAGGACATCGCCGCTCATGCCGACCCTCTACCTCTGCCATCCCGCCTCCCTCGACCACGAGACGCCGCTCGGGCATCCCGAGCGGCCGGACCGCATCCGCGTGGTCGAGCGCGCGCTCGAGGACGAGCGCTTCATGACCCTCGTGCGCGAGCAGGCGCCCTGCGCCGAGCACGAGACGATCGCCCTCGTCCACCCGCGCCGCTACATCGATGCGATCGTCGAGGCGGCCCCGCGCGAGGGGCTCGTCGCCATCGATTCCGACACCGTGCTCTCGCCGGGCACGCTCGAGGCCGCCCTGCGCAGCGCCGGCGCCGCGATCCAGGCGGTGGACGAGGTGATGGCAGGCACGGTCACGAACGCCTTCGCCGCCATGCGCCCGCCGGGCCACCACGCCGAGCACGCCCGGGCGATGGGCTTCTGCTTCTTCAACAACGCCGCCATCGCCGCGCGCCGGGCGCAGACGATGCACGGCGCCGAGCGCGTCGCGATCGTCGATTGGGACGTGCACCACGGCAACGGCACGCAGGAGATCTTCTGGGAGGACGCCTCCGTCCTCTACGCCTCGACCCACGAGATGCCGCTCTATCCCGGCACCGGGGCGCTCTCCGAGCGGGGCGAGCACGACACGATCGTCAACGCGCCGCTCTCCGCCGGCGACGGCTCCGACGTCTTCCGCGAGGCGCTCCTGACCCGAGTCCTGCCCCGGATCGACGCGTTCCGGCCGGACCTGATCGTGATCTCGGCGGGCTTCGACGCGCATTGGCGCGACCCGCTCGGCAACGTCATGCTCACCGAGGCGGACTTCCAGTGGGCGACGCTCAAGCTCATGGACATCGCCGAGCGCCGGGCGAAGGGGCGGGTCGTCTCGCTGCTGGAGGGCGGCTACGACCTCGAGGGCCTCGCTCGCTCGGTGGCCGCGCACGTTCGGGCGCTGATGGGACAGGCCTGACCGCGGAACCCCGCCGGCGACCCGCCGTTCCCTCCGCCCGATGGGCTCCAGGCCCGAGGCGAGAGGAGACCGACATGGCAGGTACGAACGTCACAGGCCCCCGCGGCGACGTCCCCAAGAACGAGACCGAGCGCCTGATCGCCTCGGACAAGGTCGAGGGTACGGCGGTCTACAACGAGGCCGGCGAGCACCTCGGCTCGGTCTTCAACTTCATGGTCGACAAGTATACCGGCAAGGTCGCCTACGCGGTGATGTCCTTCGGCGGCTTCCTCGGCATCGGCGAGCGCTACCACCCGCTGCCCTGGGAGAAGCTCGACTACGATGCGCGGCTGGGTGGCTACGTCGTCGATCTCGATGCCAGGGCCCTCGAGGCCGCCCCGAGCTACGGCCGCGACGAGACGCCGTGGACGGATCCGGAATACGGCCGGAACGTCTACGGGTACTACGGCGTCCCGTACTGGTTCTGAGGCCGAAGATCCATGGCGCGGGCGGAATCGGCGCCGCTCACGGCTTCGCCCGCGCCGCGCCCCGGGCGCGGTGCACGAGCGAGGCCGTGTAGATCACGAGCGCCGCCCAGATCATCGAGAAGGCGAGGAGCTGGGTTCCCCCGAACGGCTCGTCGAACAGGAACACCGCGGTGAGAAAGATCATCGTGGGCGCGATGTATTGCAGGATGCCGATCGTCGACAGCCTCAGGCCCTTGGCGCCGTAGGCGTAGAGGATCAGCGGCACGGCCGTGACGATGCCCGACCCGATCAGCAGCCAGCCGTCCGACGGCGCTGCCGTGAAGAAGCGGCTCTCTCCCCGCGCCGCGATGGTCGCGAGCACGACGATGGCCACCGGCGCGAGGACGAGCACCTCCAGCAGGAAGCCCTGGTTCGGCCCGATCGGCAGCCACTTCTTGAAGAAGGCGTAGCCGCCCCAGCTGAGCGTGAGCACGAGCGCCGCGACGGGCACGCGCCCGCTCTGCACGGTGAGCAGGATCACCGCCGCGGCGGCGAGGCCGATCGCGGCGATCTGCGCGGGGGAGAGCCGCTCCTTCAGCAGCACGGCGCCGAGGAACACCGAGAAGATGGGGTTGATGTAGTAGCCGAGCGCCGCGTCGAGCGCGTAGCCGGCGCCGACCGCCCAGACGTAGGTCCCCCAGTTGACGGTGATGAAGGCGGCGGTGATCGCGGCCATGCCGAGCGTGCGCGGCGAGCCGAGCGCGCGGCGCAGGTCGCCGGTGCGCCCGGTCGCCCAGAGGATCGCGGCGGCGACGGGAATCGACCAGAGGATGCGGTGTGCGACCACCTCCACGGGCGGCACGTGGGCGAGCGCCTTCATGTAGAGCGGCAGGAAGCCCCACAGGACGTAGGCCGAGACCGCGAAGCCGAACCCCGCCGCCGTATCCTCGTTCGTCGCCGGTGCGGCCATGACGATCTCCAGGGGCCGCCCCGCGGGCGGCCCGCGGGGAGGAAGACCACCGAACGGAGTGCGAGGCAAGGGGCCTCCCGGGGCGGCCACGCGCAGCCGGTCCGTGCCCGAACGCGCGGGCTCAGCCGAGGAACGGGATCGCGTCCCGCCACGCGAAGGCGAGCGCCAGCGACATGGAGACGATGCCCGTGAGCACCGCGAACCAGAACGCACGCTCCATCCTCATCGGCATCTCCCCTACGGCGTCTCGGAGCCGCGCTCAGACGAACTCGAAAACCTCGGTGCGGATGTGCGACGCGGGGACGCCGAGCGTCTGGAGCGCAGCGCGGGCGGCCTCCGTCATGGGCGTGGGGCCGCACAGGAAGCACACGAGGCCCTCCCTCGAGGCGGGCAGGTGGCGCTCGAGGATCTCCCGCGTCACGTACCCGCGCTCCCCGTCCCAGCCGTCCGGCGGGTCGGCGAGGACATGGACCACCGTCAGGTCGAGGCGCGTCGCCAGCGCGTCGATCTCCTCGCGATAGGTGATCTCCGAGGCCGTCGGGTTGCCGTAGAGCAGCCGGAGGGGGCGGGTCTCGCCGCGCTCGGCCAGGCTGCGCAACACGCTCAGGATCGGCGTCACGCCGATGCCGCCGGCGATGAAGACGTACCCGCTCGCATCGGGATGCGCGTCGACCGAGAAAACGCCGTAGGGTCCGTCGAGGTAGGCGATCTCGCCGGGTGCCACGTCGCGAATCGTTCCGGAGAAGTCGCCCAGGGCCTTGATGCCGAAGCGCAGCCGCGGCAGCTCCTCCGGTGGCGACTCGATCGAGAACGGGTGCTCGCGCAGCAGGAACGGCGACGACCGCAGGGTCAGCCAGGCGAATTGTCCCGGCGCGAACCGCCGCAAGCCGGGATGCCCCTGCGGCTCCAGCGCGAGGGTCGCGACGTCGCCGGGCCGGGCCTGCACGTCCATGACCCGGTAGGGCGCGCCGACCTGTCGCCACGGCTTGACGAGGCGCACCCACAGGATCGCACCGAGCCACGATGCCGTGAGCGCGACCCATATCGCGGTCGTGCCGGAGAGCGTGGTGTAGGTCCCGACGCCGAGGACGTGCGCGATCGCGGCGGCGAAGCCGAGCGTCGCCAGCCCGGCGTGGAGATAGCGCCATGCGCCGTACTCGAGCCGCAGCGGCTTGCGCCACTGCGACGTGACCACCGCCGCCCCGAGCAGCAGCAGGGCGGCGCGCCCCGACGTCAGCTCCCACCGCGCCTCGCGCGGGTCCAGCACGCCGAGAGCATCCTCGTAGAACAGCCACAGGATGGCGAAGTGCGTGGCGACGAGGCCGATCGCGATCCAGGCGAGGTAGCGGTGCAGGAGGTAGACGACGTCGATGCCGAACGGGCTCGTCAGGCGTCGGAACCGGGCGGTGAGCACGAACTGCAGGCCGAAGAGGCCGAGGCCGGCGAAGCCGAGCCCCATGGAGAATTCCCACGCCCGCTCGCCCGGGGGTGGGAGTCCTCCGGCGAGGAGGACGATCACGGGTGCGCACACGAGTGCGAAATACCCGGCGATCCATGCCGCGCGGCGCCAGCGACCCCCCACCGTCAGATCCCGGTGCGGATCGACGGCGCGCCCTTGTGGTCGTCCAGCCGGCCGAGCGTGCCGTCCAGGACGCGACGCAGCTTCTGGAGCGCGCCGGACACCGCGGCGTCGATCGTCCCGGCGTCGTCGGTGACGGTCTCGGGCCTGCGGCCCGCCGGCCGGACCTCGATCACGCACCGCTTGTCGTTCGGGCCGGGCTTGGCGCCGTTCACGTCGGTCAGATGGATCTCGAGCCGCGTGATCCGCTCCTCGAAGCGTCCGAGAGCGTCGCGTGCGGCGGTCTCGACGCGGCCCGCGAGGGCGTCGTCGCCGACGATGCTGGAATCCGTGTTGACCTGAACCTGCATGTCTCGCTCACTCCGTCGTGCGGGGTCGTATCCGAGCCGCGCGATCCGACCGGCACCGGTCGGATCGGCGATCTCAGAAGATCAGCAGCAGGATGATGATGATCGGGATCGGAATGCCGATCATCCACAGCAATGCACCTTTCAGCATGACGCCTCTCCTTCTTCTGCGGCGGCAACAACCGTGGCCGTCGAGAAGTTCCGCGCCCGGGTCGGGGATGTCGCCGCGGCGCTCACCGCGGTTTCGCCCGCCCGGGAAATGCTCTAGAAGCGCGCGTTGAAGACGGCACGCAGAGCCGAGGAAAGCGCCTTCCACCGATGAGCGACACGATCGTCACCCGCTTCGCGCCGTCCCCGACGGGGTTCCTCCACATCGGCGGGGCGCGCACCGCGCTGTTCAACTGGCTGCTCGCCCGTCGGCACGGCGGCAGGATGCTCCTGCGCATCGAGGACACGGACCGCGAGCGCTCGACGGACGCGGCCATCGCCGCGATCCTCGACGGGCTCTCCTGGCTCGGGCTCGACTGGGACGGGGAGGCCGTGCACCAGTTCGCCCGCGCCGAGCGCCATCGCGAGGTCGCGCTCCAGCTGCTCGCCGAGGGTAAGGCGTACTACTGTTACGCGAGCCAGGACGAGCTCACCGAGATGCGCGAGCGCGCCAAGGCCGAGAAGCGCCCGCTGCGCTACGACGGCCGCTGGCGCGACCGCGACCCGTCGGAGGCACCGGCGGGCGTGAAGCCCGTCGTGCGCTTCAAGGCGCCGCTCGAGGGCGAGACCGTCGTCGAGGACCGGGTGCAGGGCAGGGTCACCTGGTCGAACAAGGAGCTCGACGACCTCGTGCTGCTGCGCTCGGACGGCACGCCCACCTACATGCTCGCGGTCGTCGTCGACGACCACGACATGGGCGTCACCCACATCGTGCGCGGCGACGACCACCTCACCAACGCGGCGCGCCAGAGCCAGATCTACCACGCGCTCGGCTGGGACGTGCCGGTGATGGCGCACATCCCGCTCATCCACGGCGCGGACGGGGCGAAGCTGTCGAAGCGCCACGGGGCGCTCGGCGTCGAGGCCTATCGTGCCATGGGCTATCTGCCGGAGGCGCTGCGCAACTATCTCGTGCGCCTCGGCTGGGCCCACGGCGACCAGGAGATCTTCACGACGCAGGAGATGATCGACGCCTTCGATCTGGGCGGCATCGGCCGCTCGGCGGCGCGGTTCGACTTCGTCAAGCTCGAGGCGCTCAACGGGCACTGGATGCGGCAGACGGACGACGTGCGGCTCGTCGACGCCCTCGAGACGATCCTCCCCGAGATCGGGCCCGAGCGCGGCCTCGGGCCCACGTTCCCGCCGGACCTGCGCGGGCGGCTCGTCGCTGCCATGCCGGGCTTGAAGGAGCGCGCGCGCACCCTCGTCGAGCTGCTCGACGGCGCCGCCTATCTCTGGCGCGCCCGCCCGCTCGCCATGGACGAGAAGGCGTCGAGGCTCCTCGACGGCGCGGCCCGCGCGCGGATCGCGGCGCTGGTGCCGCGGCTCGAGGCGCTCGAGCCCTTCGACGCCGAGACGACGGAGGCCGCCGTGCGCGCCTTCGCGGAGGAGACCGGCGTCAAGCTCGGCCAGGTCGCGCAGCCGCTGCGCGCCGCGCTGACCGGCACCACGACCTCCCCGCCGCTCTTCGACGTGATGGCGGTGCTCGGGCGCTCGGAGACGCTCGCGCGCCTGAGAGATCAGGAAAAACCCTGATATTTCGACACCAACGCGTGGTCCACGTTCGCGCGGCTGCCCAAAACCCCGCCTTTCGGCGCGCTTGAACGATGCGAGGGGATCGGTTAACCCGTCTGCACCTTCGCGTCAGCGACAGCCGCCGGAGGGGGTCCGCGATCGTCCCGGGGCTCTTCTCCGGCGCGAGCACGGCCCGCCTCTCGGAAGGCGTTCAGCATGAAAGGGCCAACGCGCATGAGCAGCACCACGAGCACCCTGCAGATGGACGGCAAGTCGGTCGAGCTGCCGGTGAAACCGGGCACGATCGGGCCGAGCGTCGTCGACATCTCGAAGCTCTACGCGCAGACCGGGGCGTTCACCTACGATCCCGGCTTCACCTCGACGGCCTCGTGCGAGTCGAGCATCACCTACATCGACGGCGACGAGGGCACGCTGCTCTACCGCGGCTACCCGATCGAGCAGCTCGCCGAGCACGGCGACTTCCTCGAGACCTGCTACCTGCTGCTCTACGGCGAGCTGCCGACCGCCGCGCAGAAGGCGGACTTCGACTATCGCGTGACGCGCCACACGATGGTCCACGAGCAGATGCAGCGCTTCTTCATGGGCTTCCGCCGCGACGCCCATCCGATGGCGATCATGGTCGGCTCGGTCGGCGCGCTCTCGGCGTTCTACCACGACTCGACCGACATCTCGGATGCGCAGCAGCGCATGATCGCCTCGATGCGCATGATCGCCAAGATCCCCACGCTGGCGGCGATGGCGTTCAAGTACTCGATCGGCCAGCCCTTCGTGTACCCGAAGAACGAGCTCGACTACGCCTCGAACTTCCTGCGCATGTGCTTCGCGGTGCCCTGCGAGGAGTACAAGGTCAATCCGATCCTGTCGCGCGCGCTCGACCGGATCTTCATCCTCCACGCCGACCACGAGCAGAACGCCTCGACCTCGACCGTGCGCCTCGCCGGCTCGTCGGGCGCCAACCCCTTCGCCTGCATCGCCGCGGGCGTCGCCTGCCTGTGGGGCCCCGCGCACGGGGGCGCCAACGAGGCGGCGCTGCGGATGCTCGAGGAGATCGGCACGCCCGACCGCATCCCCGAGTTCGTGGCCCGCGCCAAGGACAAGAACGACCCCTTCCGCCTGATGGGGTTCGGCCACCGGGTCTACAAGAACTACGACCCGCGCGCCAAGATCATGCAGAAGACCACCCACGAGGTGCTGAGTGAGCTCGGCATCAAGGACGACCCGCTGCTCGAGGTCGCGGTGGAACTCGAGCAGATCGCCCTGCGCGACGAGTACTTCGTCGAGAAGAAGCTCTATCCGAACATCGACTTCTACTCGGGCATCACGCTCAAGGCCATGGGCTTCCCCACGACCATGTTCACCGTGCTCTTCGCGGTGGCGCGTACGGTCGGCTGGATCGCGCAGTGGAAGGAGATGATCGAGGACCCCTCCCAGCGCATCGGCCGCCCGCGCCAGCTGTACGTCGGCGAGCCGCTGCGGGACTACACGCCGATCGCGCAGCGGGGGTGAGGCGACGAACGCCGCGGAGCGCCGCGACACGCGTCGAGGCCGGCGGGCTCGCGCCCGCCGGCCTCGTGCGCCGGAACGACCCCGCCCGCGGCGCGCGACGCCTCACGCGGGCATCGGCCGCGCCCGTTCGTCGAGGAGCGCCAGGGCGGTAATGTTGCAATCGCCGAGTGACGCCGCGATGGCGTCGTCGATCCGCGAGGCGGCGGCCGACGTCATCGGAACCGGGATTCCGGCCGCCCCGGCGAGGGCGAGCGCGTAGCCGAGATCCTTGGCGGCCAGTTCCAGGGGGAACAGTGGCGCGTGCGACCTCGCGAGCATCGCGGCGACGGCCCCCCGCAGCGCCGGGCTCGCCACGGGCGTGGCGAGGATCGCCGCCATCGCCCGCGGGGGATCGGACGCGACGGTCCGGAGCAGGGCGACGAGTTCCGCCGCCGCCGCCGTCTGGACCGCGAGGAGAGCGTTCACGGCGAGCTTCGCCGTGGCACCCGCGCCCGATGGGCCGGCGTGGACGGCCGCCGCGCCCATGGAGAGCAGGAGCGGCTCGGCGCGCGCCAGGTCCGCCGCCTCGCCGCCGACGAGGAAGACGAGCCCTCGCGCGTCGGCCTGAGGCCGTGATCCGGCGACCGGCGCGTCGAGCGCCGCGACGCCCGCGTCGCGGACGGCCGTCGCGAGCTCTCTCGCGAAACCGGGCGAGACGGTGGAGCAGTCGACGACGAGCGCACCGGTCGCGAGGCCCGCCAGCGCTCCGGTCTCGGGGGCGAGCCAGGCGGCGCGGCAGGCCTCGTCGTCGCGCAGCATCGAGATCGCGACGTCGGCGCCGGCGGCGGCGGCACGCGGCGTCGGCGCCACTACGGCACCCGCGCCGGCGAGCGGCGCGCAGCGTGCCGCGGTCCTGTTCCAGACGCGCAGGGGATGGCCCGCGGCCAGCAGCCGCGCCGCCATGCGCGAACCCATCTCGCCGAGCCCCAGGAACGCGATGGTCGCGACACCGCTCATGCCGTCGCCCTCCCCGGTGCGGTCCAGGCGACGGCGGGATCGGCCATGAAGCTCTCCTTGGGGGTGCGCGCGAGGTGGTTCGCGTAGTTGGAGATCGTCTTCGTGGCAACGATCAGGAGCACGTCGAGCGCTTCGGCGCGCGAATAGCCCGAGGCGAGGAGGCGCTCGAGCGCCGTACCCGCATGCCCGCGCTCGCGCACCACCGCCTCGGCGAAGGCCCGCAGCGCCTGGAGCTTCGGATCCGGGATCGGCGCGCCGGCGCGCAGCGCGGCGATCGCGGTGGCGTCGAGCCCCGCGGCCCCGGCCAGGTGGGTATGGCCGGCGACGCAGTACTCGCAGCCGTGGAACACGCTCACGGCGAGGTAGACGAGCTGCCGCTCCGGCGGCGGGAGCGCGGTCTTCTCCGCGAGCGCGAAGAGGACGTCGTAGGCTTCGAGCGTCGCGGGGCTCTCCGCGAGAACGCCGTGAAGGGACGGAACGAAGCCCCAGGCGCGTTTCGTGCTCTCGAGCAGCGGTCGCGCGCCGGGGGGCGCGGTCTCGATGGTGTGAACGGTGAAGTCGGTCATGACGGGATCTCCTGGGCCCCGGATGGTGCCCGTGCGAGGCTCACGCTAACCGGCTGATCTCGGGGATAAACCGGATGACGGGCGGCAGCTTCGTGCGTATCCTGCATGAATGGACCTGAGCACCCTCGACCACTTCGCTCGTGTCGCGCGGCACGGCAGCTTCGCTGCGGCCGCCCGTGAGCGCGAGGTCGATCCGTCGACCATTTCGCGCGCCGTCGCGGACCTCGAGGCGGAACTGGGTCTGCGCCTCTTCCAGCGCACCACCCGTCGCCTGTCGCTGACCGAGGCGGGTGTGTTGTACCTGTCTCGGGTCGAGCCGCTGCTGGACGAGCTCGCGCGCGCCCGAGACGAGGCGCTCGCCGCGACTCGCTCGGTGCGCGGCACGCTGCGGCTCACGGCGTCGACCGCCTTCGGCGAGCGCCGTATCGCCCCGCTCCTGGGCGCGTTCCGGGAGCGCCACCCGGAGCTGCGCGTCGAGTGCGTGTTCACGGACGCCAATCTCGATCTCGTCGCCGAGCGGATCGATCTCGCCGTCCGCTTGGCGCCGGCGGTGGAAGGCGACCTCGTCGCAGCCAGGCTGATGAGGACTCGGCACCGGGTCGTGGCGAGCCCCGCCTACATCGCCGCGAACGGAGGGCTCGCGTCGCCCGGGGATCTGGCGCGCCGACGGTGCGTCCTGCTCGACCTGCCCCCCTACCGCAGCCGCTGGCGCGTGCGGCATCGCTCAGGGACGGCCGAGGAGGAAGTGGACGTCGCCGGCGACGTCGTTCTCTCGCCGGCCGGTGCCGTTCGCGCCGCCGCGCTGCGCGCGCTGGGTCCCGCGCTGCTTCCGGACTGGCTCATCGGCGAGGACCTCGAAGCCGGCCGCCTCGTGGACCTGCTCCCGGAGCACGACGTGACCGCGACGACCTTCGACACCGCCGCATGGATCGTGTATCCGAGCCGCGCCTATCTGCCGCTCAAGGTCCGCGCCGCGATCGACTTCCTGCGCGAGCACGTCGCCGCGGATCGTCGCGCCGCCGGCCGCCGCCGAGCCCAGGTCGGCCGATGAGATGCGCTGCGTCCTTCCCGTGACCGACGCCGGGGCGGCGCCCGCCGTCGCTCGTCTCCGACGCCCGTCACCGTCCCAGAACCGCCTCCGGCAGCCCCGTCACGATCTCCGGCACGAGCCAGCAGATCGCGAGCCCCAGCGCCTGGAGCGCCACGAAGGCGGGGGCGGCGCGGTAGAGGTCGGCGAGCGTCACCGAGGGCGGGGCGACGGATTTGAGGTAGAACAGGTTGTAGCCGAAGGGCGGCGTCAGGTAGGCCATCTCCAGGTTGAGGATGACGAGGCCGCCGAAGAGGATCGGGTCGAAGCCGATCGCGGTGACGATGGGGATGAAGATCGGCATCGTCAGGAACAGGATGCCGATCGGATCCATGACGAAGCCCAGCGCGAACACGATTGCCATTATCACGAGCACGACCGCCGTCGGCGGCAGGTCGAGCCCCTCGACGAGGCCGCGGATGAAGGTCTCCCCGCCGGTGCCGGAATAGACCGCCACGAACAGGAGCGCGTTGATCGCGATCCACATCACCATGGCGGTCTGCCGGCCGGTCTCGAGCGCCATGGTCGCGAGGTCGCCGATCCGCAGGCGCCGCTGGAGCGCGGCGACGAGGAGGCTCGTCGCCGCGCCCATGGCGGCGGCCTCGGTGGGGCTCGCGAGGCCGGCGAACATCGAGCCGAGCACGGCGAGGACGACGACGATGGCCGGGACGACGCGCAGCGTCGCGACGAGCCGCTCGCGCCGCCCGACCTTCGCCCGCTCGGCCTTCGGCAGCGCCGGGGCGAGGCGCGGGTCGAGCCCGGCGCGCACCAGCACGTAGACGCAGAACAGCGCCGTCAGCAGCAGCCCGGGCCCGACGCCGGCGAGGAACATCTTGCCGATCGAGACGCCGGCGAGGCCGCTGTAGACGATGGCGATCAGGCTCGGCGGGATCAGCTGGCCGAGCGCCCCGCCCGCGAGGATGACGCCGAGCGCGATGCCCCGGTCGTAGCCCCGCTCCAGCATGGCCGGCAGCGCGAGCCGGCCCATCGCCATGACGCCGACCGCGCTCACGCCGGACATGGCCGCGATCCCCGCGCAGGCGAGCACGGTGCCGACCGCGAGCCCGCCGCGCAGCGCGCCCATCCACAGGTGCATGGCGGCGTAGAGGTCGTCGGCGATGCCGGCGCGGGCGAGCACGCTCGCCATGAACATGAAGAAGGGCAGCGCGATCAGCGTCTGGTTGGAGAGCGCGCCGGCGACTTGGCTCGACAGCAGGAAGGCCGAGAACGGTCCCCACTCCACGAAACCCACGACGATGGCGGCGATCCCGAGCGCGAAGGCGATCGGGACGCCGATCAGCACCGTCGCGAACAGGAGCCCGAACAGGACGAGGGTGAGCGCCGCGCCCTCCATCACGGCCCCCGCACGGCACGGCGCAGCTCCGCGACGACGATGGCGAGCGCCTGCAGCGCCATCAGCGCGATCGAGATCGCGACGATCACCCAGGAGGGCCAGATCGGCGGGTCCCAGGGCGTGCGCGTGCGCTCGAGCCGCGCGACGGCGTCGATGACGCGGGCGTGGACGATGACGCCGAGCACCACGAGATAGGCGAGCACGAGGAGGTGGGCGACGCCGTTCAGCGCCGCGCGCACCCGCGGCGGCACGATCTGGTGGAGGAGATCGACCTGCACGTGGGCGCGGGCCTTGAGCGCCTCCGCGCCGCACAGGAAGAACAGCGCGCCGAACAGGATCTGGGTCAGCTCACCCGCCCAGATCGTCGGCGCGCCGAAGGCGTAGCGCGCGCCCACCTCCCAGACGACGATCGCGATCATGGGCAGCACGAGCAGGCTCGCGAGGCGTCCGACGCGCGCGACGATCGCCTCGACGATGGTCTCGACGGCGGCCATGGCACGCCCCTCCCGTCGCGGGGGCTCAGTCGACGACCGCGTGGCCGAGCGAACGCAGGTAGTCGTTGCGCGAGGCGAAGGCGGCGGCGAAGGCCTCCGAGCGGGGCAGGTAGACCTCCTTCATCACCGCCACGCGCGTCTCCTCGACCCGGCGCATGTCGTCGGCGGACCAATCGAGGAAGGTCGCGCCGCCGTCCTCCATCTCGCGCATCAGCCGTGCCTCCTCGGCCCTCGCGGTGCGCCACCAGTCGAAGGCGGCCGCGCGCAGGGCGGCGTCGACGACCGCCTTCAGGTCGTCCGGCAGCGCCTCCCAGGCGTCGGCGTTGACGATCCAGTCCGAGGAGCCGCCGGCGGTGAAGGAGGGCAGCACCACGTAGGGGGCGACCTCCTGCCAGCCGAGGCCGTGGTGGATCGGCAGCGAGGTGAACTCCGCCCCCTCGATCACGCCGCGCTGGAGGCCGGTGTAGATCTCCTCGGCGGGCATCGAGACCACCGCTGCCCCGAGCCGGCTGAAGGCGTCGGCGGTCAACCCCGTGGAGCGGATCTTCACGCCCGCGAGATCGTCGAGGCCGGCGACGGGGTCGGTGAGCCAGAGCTGCTCGCCGAGCAGCGGCGAGACGCCGAGATAGTGCAGGCCGTGCTCCGCGAGCACCGGCCGCAACAGGTCCGCGCCGCCGCCGTCGTAGAACCAGCCGACGCCCTGGAGCGGGTCGTAGCCCGCCGCCCACTCGTTGATCCCGTAGAGCGCGGGCTCGCGGCCGACGTAGTAGACGAGATAGGTGTGGCCGAGCTCGAGCGCGCCGGCGCGCACCGCCTCCACCACCTCGGGCGACGGCACGAGCTGGCCCGCCGGGAACACGTCGATGCGCATGCGCCCGTCGGAGGCCTGTGCGACGCGGTCGGCGAAGTTGCGCACCAGGGCGTCGAGCTCGGTCGTGGCGGCCCCCGCGACGGTCTGCATGCGCCAGGCGACCTCGGCCGCGTCGGCGGGCGCGACGGAAGCGAGGGCGAGCGCGGCGGCGGCGGTGGCGGCGTAGAGACGGGCGCGCATGGCGAGATCCTCCGGGATGGCCGGTGGTGCCGTCCCGGGCGGGTCGGCGACGGGCCGGGCAGGGCGGCAGTTCGGGGACGCCGTCGGGAACCGCTGTCGCGGAACCCCGGGCGGCTCCGGTTCGAAAGCCGATCACGAAATCCCCGTGTGAGCAACTCTTGATAGATTCAGGGGCCGCCCCAGCAGTGTTTCGTAGGTGCTCGCAGCGATGCTGGATGGCGTTCATCCGCGAAACGCCGCAGCGCGCGTGTGAGGCACCGATGCCGCACCGCAGCGAAAAGGAGCCCGAACGTGGGTTTCCGTGCTTGACAACCTGTCGCAGGTGGCGCAAATGAACCCTCGTTCAGTCGCGATGAATGAGCGTTCATTCAATCTTGACCATAGCGGCTGCGGGCGCGGCGGGCGGTGGCCCGCGGGAACGGACTCTCGGATCGGAATCACGCCATCATGGACGACCAGCCCCCCGGCACGAGCGCACCGACCGTTCCACCCGTCGCCCCGCCCCTCGCCCCGCCCCTCGCCCCGCCCTTCGCCAACGACCGGCGTGCCGCCATCCTGGACGCCGCGGAGCTGTGCTTCGCCCGCACCGGCTTCCATCGCACGACGATGCAGGACATCGCCGCCGCCGCCGGGATGTCGGTGGGCAACCTCTACCGCTACTTCGCCAGCAAGGACGCGGTCATCGTCGCGCTCGGCGAGCGCGACCGCACCGAGGTGGCGCGCGACTTCGCGACGCTCGACGACGCGCAGGACTTCCTCGCCGCGTTCCGCGCCATCGGCGACAAGCACCTGCGGGCCATGCCCGCGACGCGTTCGGCGATCTGCCTCGAGATCTGGGCGGAGGCGACCCGCAACGCCGTCTTCGCGGAGATCACCCGCGCCTTCGAGACCGAGGTGACCGGCCGCCTGGAGCGCGCCTTCGCGCTGGCGCAGGCGCGCGGGGCGATCCGCTCCAAGGCCCATCCGCGGGCGCTGGCGATCACCATCGGCACGCTCGCCGACGGGCTCTTCGTGCGCCGCGCGGTCTCGCAATCCTTCGACGCGGGTGCCGAGATCGACCGCGTCATGGCGCTCGTCGGCGCCATCCTCCACGGTGCCATCGACGACGCCGCGACCGCATCCGAGCCCGGGCCGGAGCGCCCGGCGACGTCCCCCGAGGTCACCCGATGAACGCCTCCCGCATCGCATCGATCGCCATCGTCATCGGCGCCGTCGCCTGGGTGGCGTCCGGCCAGGCCGTGGTCACCGCGCTCCTCGGCGAGCCGCAGGCGGCCGTCGCCGCCGCGCCGCAGGCCGAGGACGGCGCCGCCGAGCGCCAGGACCTCTTCGCCGTCGCGGTCCACCGCGTGCCCGTGGTGGAGCACGCCCGCACCATCACGCTCTCGGGCTTCACCCGCGCCGACCGGCGCGCCACCGCCGTCACCCGCGCCCAGGGCACCGTGGTCGAGCTCGCCGTGCGCCGCGGCACCGAGGTCGCGGAGGGCGACGTCGTCGCCGTCCTCTCCGACGAGGCCCGGGAGGCGCAGGTCGTCCAGGCCCGCGCGCGGCTCGAGCAGCGTATCGCCGAGGCCGAGGCGCGCATGCGCCTCATCGAGAACGGCACGCTCCCCGCGCTCCAGCGCCCGGAGATCGAGGCGGACCTGAAGAGTGCCGAGGCGGCGCTCGCGCAGGCCGAGGCCGAGGCCGCCCGCGGCTTCGTGCGCGCGCCGATCGCCGGCGTCGTCGACGCCGTTCCCGCCGAGCTCGGCCAGGCGCTCCAGGTCGGCGATCCGGTCGCGGAGATCATCGCCCTCGACCCGATGCTCGTCGTCGTCGAGATCGCAGAGCGCCAGCTCGGCGGCGTGCGCCCGGGCGATCGTGCCGAGGTGCGGCTCGTCACCGGCCAGACGGCGCGGGGCGAGGTGCGCTTCGTCTCGAACCGTGCCTCGGAAGGCACGCGCACCTACCGCGTCGAGATCGGCATCGACAACGCCGACGGCGCGATCGCCGACGGAATCACCGCCGAGGCGGCGCTCGCGCTCGCCGCCGTCCCCGCGGCCGAGATCCCGCGCTCGGCGCTCACCTTCTCGAGCGAGGGCACGCTCGGCGTGCGGATCGTCGATGCGAACGAGCGCGTCGCCTTCGTCCCGGTCGCCCTCGTCGAGGACGGCCGCGAGACGCTGTGGGTTTCCGGCATCCCCGACGGCGCGGCGGTGATCGTGCAGGGCCAGGACTTCGTCGTCGAGGGCCAGCACGTCGCGCCGGTCCCCTTCGCGCTCGCCGCCGCCGCGCGCCGCTGATCGGCCGCGCGGGCACTCTCGAGACTGGAGCCCGGCGTCGAGCCGGGGAATCCCATGGGCAGAATCGTCGACTACGCCATTTCGCACGCGCGCCTGACGCTGGCGATCCTGGCCTTCGTCCTGATCGCGGGCTTCGTCGCCTACCAGGAGATCCCCAAGGAGGCCGAGCCGGATGTCCAGGTCCCGCTCGTCTACGTGGGCCTGAACCAGCGCGGCATCTCGCCGGAGGATGCCGAGCGGCTGCTACTGCGCCCCATGGAGACGAGGCTCAAGTCGGTCGAGAGCGTCAAGGAGATGCGCTCGGCCGCCTACGAGGGCGGTGGCTTCGTGCTGCTCGAGTTCGAGGCGGGATTCGACGGCGACGCGGCGCTCGCCGACGTGCGCGCCAAGGTCGACACCGCCCGCAGCGAGCTGCCGCGCGACGCCGACGAGCCGACGGTGGAGGAGGTCAACCTCTCGCTCTTCCCCGTGCTCGTCGTGGGGCTCGGCGGCGACATCCCCGAGCGCACGCTGCTGCGGCTCGCGCGCGACGCGGAGACCGCGATCGAGCAGGTGCCGGGCGTGCTCTCGGCGGAGCTGCGCGGCGGGCGCGACGAGGTCGTCGAGATCATCGCCGAGCCGATGCTGCTGCGCTCCTACGGGCTCGACCTCACCGACGTGATCAACGCCTTCAACGCGGGCAACAGCCTCGTCGCCGCCGGCGCGCTCGAGGGCGCCACCGGCCGCTTCGCGGTGAAGGTGCCGGCGCTCATCGAGAACGCCCAGGACATCCTCGACTTCCCCATCGCCGCGAGCGGGGACGCGGTGGTGCGGCTCGGCGACGTCGCCGAGGTGCGCCCGACCTTCAAGGACGCCGAATCGATCACGCGCATCAACGGCAAGCCCGCGATCGTGCTCGAGGTCTCCAAGCGCGCCGGCGCGAACCTGATCGAGACGGTCGACGCCGTGAAGACCGCCGTCGAGGCCCTGCGGCAGACCTGGCCGGCGACGGTCGAGATCACCTTCTCGCAGGACAAGTCCGGCGAGATCCGCACGATGCTCCACGAGCTGCAGAACTCCGTCGTCACCGCGGTGCTGCTCGTCATCGTGATCATGCTCTACACGCTGGGCGCGCGGGCCTCGATCTTCATCGGCATCGCCATCCCGGGCGCCTTCCTGGCGGGCATCCTCGCGCTCCATCTCGCGGGGCTCACCGTCAACATCGTCGTCCTGTTCTCGCTCATCCTCGCCGTTGGCATGCTCGTCGACGACGCGATCATCGTCTCGGAATTCGCCGAGCGGCGCATGAGCGAGGGCATGGCCGCCGCGGATGCCTACGCGCTCGCCGCCAAGCGCATGGCGGGGCCGGTGATCGCGGCGACGGCGACGCGCGTCGCCGCCTTCTCGCCGCTCCTGTTCTGGCCGGGCATCGTCGGCGAGTTCATGATGTACATGCCGCTGACGCTGATCGCCACGCTCTCGGCGTCGCTGATCATCGCGCTGATCTTCACCCCGACGCTGGGCGCGCTCCTCGCCAAGCCGCCGAAGGAGACCCACGAGGAAGGGCACCTGCCGGAGCGCGGCGCCTATCTCGGCCTCATCCGCCTCGTCACGCGCCATCCGCTGGTGACGATCGTGCTCACGATCGCGCTCCTCGTGTCGGTGGTGCAGACCTACGGGCGCTACGGCAACGGCGTCGAGTTCTTCCCCGACGTCGAGCCCGAGTTCGCCCTCGTCCAGGTCCGGGCGCGGGGCAACCTCGCCATCGCCGAGAAGGACGCGCTGGTGCGCGCCGTCGAGCAGCGGCTGCTCGGCATGGACGAGCTCGAAACCGTCTACGCCCGCGTCGGCTCCGGCCAGCGCGGCTCGCAGGAGGTGACCGAGGACACGGTCGGCACGGTCCAGTTCGAGCTCGTCGACTGGCGCGAGCGCCGCTCCGCGTCCGAGATCATGGCCGACATCCGCGGACGCACGGCCGACATCCCCGGTGCGATCATCGAGGTGACGAAGCCCGCCGCCGGTCCCCCGACCGGCAAGCCGATCACGATCGAGGTGGGGTCGATCGACCCCGCGCGCCTGTTCCCGGCGGCGCAGCGCGTGGCCGAGATGCTGCGCGCGATCCCCGACGCGCGGGACGTCGACGACGGCCTGCCGCTGCCCGGCGTCGACTGGACGCTCGAGGTCGACAAGGCCGAGGCCGCCCGCTACGGCGCCAACGCGCTCACCGTCGGCAATGTGGTGCAGCTCGTCACCAACGGGCTCAAGGTCACGGAATACCGACCCAACGACACCGACACGTCGGTCGACGTGCTGGTCCGCTTCCCGGAGGAGCGGCGTTCGCTCGACCAGCTCGACGAGCTGCGGGTCAACACGCCCGCGGGCTCGGTGCCGATCGCCAACTTCGTCACCCGCGAGCCGGTGGAGCGGGTGGGGCTGATCAACCGCGTCGACGGGCGCCGCGTCGTCACCGTCACCGCGAACGTCGCCGAGGGCGTGCAGTCCGCCGCGGTCCAGGCCGCCGTGGACGCCGAGCTCGCCGGCCTCGACCTCGGGCCGGGCATCACCTGGCGCATGAAGGGCGAGGACGAGGAGCGCGAGAAGGCGAGCGCCTTCCTCGTCACCGCCTTCGGCGCCGCGTTGTTCCTGATCTTCGCGATCCTGCTCGCACAGTTCAACAAGTTCACGAGCGTGCTGATCACGCTGTCGGCGGTGATCATGTCGACGATCGGCGTGCTGATCGGGCTCATGGTCATGGGCCAGGCCTTCGGCGTGGTCATGACCGGCATCGGCGTCATCGCCAACGCGGGCGTGATCGTGAACAACAACATCGTGCTCATCGACACCTACGACCGGCTGCGTCGCGAGGGCGTCGAGGCCAGGCTCGCGATCCTGCGCACCTGCCACGAGCGTGCCCGCCCGGTGCTGCTCACCGCCGTCACCGCCGTGCTCGGCGTGCTCGGCATCGCCTTCGGCGTGAACATCGACTTCGTGCACCGCGCGATCGACGTCGGCGCGCCCTCCACGCAATGGTGGGTCCAGCTCTCCACCGCGATCGTGTTCGGCCTGTCCTTCGCGACGATGCTGACGCTCGTCGTCACGCCCGCCATGCTGATGGCGCTGGCCGACCTCTCCGCCTGGAACGCCCGGCGCCGGGCGCGGCGGGCGGAGCGTCGGGCCCTGCGGGAGGCGGCGCGGGTCGCGGCGGCGACGCCGGCCGAATGACGCGCCTCAGGCGCTCTCGCGCGCGGGGACCCGCTTCACCCGCCCGCGGGCGTTTCGCTGCCAGCGCTCCGTCGCGACCCGCGCGGGAAACAGCGGATCGCCGGGGCGCAGGTTGACCGCGACGTCGGCGATGGCGACGCGGTCCGGATAGAGCGTCTCCAGCACGCTGCCGGGCAGCGTCGCCGAATCGAGCCGGTCGCAGAAGCGCTCCTCGTGGAGCGCCCGAACGATCGCGTCCTCCAGCATGACCCCGGGGCCGAGCGCGCCGTGGCGCTCGTCGTAGGTCGTCTTGACCAGGAACGCGGTGCCGGCGCTCACCAGCGCGAGGCTGGCGGCGATCGGCGCGTCGTCGAGGGCGATGATGTCGGCGCGCGCCGTCACCGGGCCGCGGGCGGAGAGGAACAGCGCGCGGGCGAAGGCACGGGTGACCGGGTCGGTCGCGAGCGCCGTGCCCATGCGCCCCTTCCAGCCGCTGCGCTCCAGCGCCATGAAGTCGTCGACGGCCTGCGCCAGCGCCGCGCCGCCGCGTGCGACCCGGTGGGCGACGCGGCCGTGCTCGGCGAGGCGCCGACGACGGCGCTCCAGCCCCTTGCGCCGGGAGCGGCCGAGCGCCTCGGCGACGTAGGCCTCGTAGTGCGTGCGCACCGACAGGACCGGCCTCTGGAAGGGCGCCAGCGCCGCGACGTCCGCGCCGATGCGTGCGAAGGCCTCGCGCAGGGCGATGCCGATCGGCGAGGCGACGGGGAGCATCGGGAACAGGAAGGCGCCGCCCCGGCAGGCGCGGCGGATCGCGAGCACGAGCGCGTCCGCCCAGCCGTCTGGCGCGCCGCGGGCGACCAGCGGCGTCGAGAGCGTGCAGAAGGGCGAGCCGAGCACGCCCGGCGCATCGCACCAGCCGAGCCGGCCCGCGCGCGCCGTCACCGGCAGGAGCGCCACCAGCCGCGCGCCGGCGCTCACGCAGGCGAAGCGCGGGCGCGGCGCGCAGAAGCGATGGGCGAGATGGGTGTCGACGAGCGGGCGCGCGAAGAAGGGGTTGGCCGCGCGGGCGTCCTGCGCGAGCGTGTCCCAGGCGTCGCGCTCGCGCTCCAGCTCCGCTCGGTCGAGGACGTCGATCGTGAGTGCAGGCATGGGTCGGCAGTCCGTCCGCCGGCGGGTACGCGCCCGCCCGGCTCGCAGGTCGAACTTCCCGCGGCCTCGGATGTTTCCGGGAAGAACGCCGTCCGCGCCTGCGGCCGTCGGACGCTCTCAGCAGATCCGAAGGATGGAACCGGACGCCGGGTCCGGCGGTTGACGACGGCTCCCACTGCGGCGACGGCGGAGCCCGGCCGGCCGATGGCGGGCGAGGTGTGTACCGGAGGCGGATTTCTGTCGATGAACCCCTGACATGCTGGATAGGCTCACGCAGACCCCGCCGCCCGAGACGCAGGACGCGGCCGCTCCCGCGGCGGCGCGGGTGCCGCGATTCCTTCGCCCGGCCGCGCTTCCCTACTTCCTCGTGGTCGCGGTGCTCGCCCCGCTCGTCTTCTTCGGCCTCGCCGCCGGCGCCGACTGGCGCGCGATCGAGAGCGAGGCCCACGACCGGGTCGTCTACATCCGCGACGCGGTCGCCGAGCACGCCAAGCGCGTCTTCCAGACCCACGAACTCGTCGCCCTCTCGATCCGCGAGCGGATCGGCGGCATGAGCTGGAGCGAGATCGAGCGCTCCGACGCGATCTCGGCCCATCTCGACCGGATCGAGCGGCGCTTCGAGGAGGTGCACGCGATCTGGCTCGTCGACGGCGAGGGGCGGCTGCGCGCCTCGAGCGGCGCCGTGGCCGTGCCCCCGCCCGATCTCTCCGACCGGGCTTGGTTCCGCGCCGCGCGCGAGGGCGGGGGGCTCGTGATCGGGCCTCCGGGGACGGGGGTCGGCGGCGGCCCGGCGCCGTTCTTCACGCTGCCGCTGCCCGATTGGGACGGCGCGGCGGCACGCCCGCCGGACGGCGTCGTCCGCATCTGGATCGCGCCGAGCTACTTCGCGGACTTCTACGGCAGCGCCTATCCGGACGAGGGGGAGATCGCCCTCGTGCTGGCGAGCGGCGAGGTGCTCGTGAGCCACCCGCCGGGCGCGCGCGCGCCGACCGCCGTCCCGCGGCGCGACGCGGGTCCCGCGCCGGCCGCGCTGCGCGACGTCGGCTTCGGCGGCGTCCCCGCAGGGCGCGCGGGAGCCCGAATCGAAGCGGCCGCCCGCCTCGGCGACCTGCCGGTCTACGCCACCTTCGCGCTCGACCGGGCGAGCCTCGAGGAGGCCTGGCGCGGCCGTCTCGCCGGCTACTTCGCGTATTTCGTGCCGGCCGCCGCGGCGCTGCTCTTCCTGGGCGCGCTCGCCTGGCGCAGCCACCGGGCGCTGGAGGAGAAGGTGGAGCTGCGCACCCGCGCGCTCTCCGAGGCGGTCGCGGAGAAGAACCAGCTCCTCAAGGAGGTGCACCACCGCGTCAAGAACAACATGCAGATCGTCTCGAGCCTGATCCGCATGCAGGAGCGCGTGCACACCTCGCCGGAGGACACGATCCGGCGCGTCCAGGCGATGGCGCTCGTGCACGACCTGATCTACAGCCACGGGGAGTTCGCGAGCGTCAACCTCGGCGCCTACGCGAGGCGCCTCGCCGAGACGGTCGCAGGGCCGGGCGCAGCCGGGCCGCGGGTGCGTTTCGCCTTCGACCTCGATCACGTCGCGGTGACGCTCGACCGCGCCATGCCCTTCGCGCTGATCCTCTCGGAACTGCTCGACAACGCGATCAACCACGCCTTCCCCGACGGCGAAGGGCACGTGACGATCACCCTCGACCGTCAAGAGGAGCGGGTCGAGCTGCGCGTCGCGGACGACGGCCGCGGCTTCGATCCGGACGCGACGACCGCCGGGTTCGGGCTCAAGCTGATCCGATCGCTCGCCGTGCAGCTCGAGGCCGACGTGCGGTTCGAGGAGGTCGTGCGGGAGGGGAACGCCGGCGCGCCGGCCGAGCCGGCGAGCCGCAGCGGAACGATGTTCGTGCTGGCGTTCCCGGCCTGAGGCGCGCGCCGGAACGCGGCGGCGCTTGCATCGGGTTCCTCCGGGCGTCACCATCGCGTCCCGTGCACGAAAGGACCGGCCATGCGCGATCCCTCGCCCGACGCCCGCCCCGTCGTCGTCTTCGACGCCTTCGGCACGCTCTTCGACGTCCATTCCGCCGTCGCCCGCAACGCAGCGTCCATCGGCCCCGCCTCGGTGCATCTCTCGGAGATCTGGCGGGCGAAGCAGCTCGAGTATACCTGGACGCTGTCGCTGATGGGTCGCTTCGAGCCGTTCTGGCGGCTGACCGAGCGCGCCCTCGACCAGGCGCTCGCCCGCTCGCCGGAGGTGGACCCGATCGTGCGCGACCGGCTGCTCGCGAGCTACCGCGCCCTCGACGCCTACCCCGAGGTGCCCCGCACCCTCGCGCGGCTGCGGGCGCGCGGCGCACGCACGGCGATCCTGTCGAACGGCGACGAGCCCATGCTCGCCGACGCCGTGGCGTCCGCGGGCATCGGCGGCGCGCTCGACGCCGTGCTGTCGGTCGACCGCGTGCGGGTGTTCAAGACCGACCCGCGCACCTACGCGCTGGTCGAGGCCGCGTTCGGCTGCGCCCGAAAGGACGTGCTCTTCGTCTCCTCGAACCGCTGGGACGTCGCCGGCGCCGTCGCCTACGGCTTCGCCGCCGCCTGGGTGAACCGGTCCGGCGCGCCCGACGAGTACGCCGACCTCGCCCCGCAGGCGACGGTCGCGGACCTCGACGCGGTGCCGTGAGGAGCGGTGCCGTCGACGACGCGCGCGACGCGGTTCCACTCTCCCTCGTGGAGAAGAGCCAGGGGGACGGCGAGACCGTCCTGCACGCCCCACACCCCCGGCCCCTCTCCACGAGGGAGAGGGGAGAGCGTCGGCGCCCTGCATCGATCGATCCGCCGCGCGGGGGCGCGCGCAACGGTCGCGCGGCGTCGCGCCGCGCGCTATACCGCCGTCGACCGGAACGGAGGAACCGACCATGGCCGACGAGCTCGTTCTCTACACGAACCCGATGTCGCGCGGGCGCATCGCCCGCTGGATGCTGGAGGAGATCGGCACGCCCTACGCGGTCGAGATCGTGCAGTACGGCGACGAGATGCAGGGGGAGGCCTATCGCGCGATCAACCCGATGGCGAAGGTGCCCGCGCTCAGGCACGGCGAGACGGTCGTCACCGAGGTCGCCGCCATCTGCGCCTATCTCGCCGACGCGTTCCCGGAGGCGGGGCTGGCACCGGCGCCCGGCTCGCGGGAGCGCGGCACGTACTACCGCTGGCTCTTCTTCGGGGCCGGACCGATGGAGGCGGCGGTGACGAATCGCGCCTTGGGCTTCGTACCGCCGCCGGAGCGATCGCGGATGGTGGGCTACGGCAGCTTCGAGCGCATGCTCGACGCGCTGGAGGGCGCCGTCGCGGCGGGACCCTTCATCCTGGGCGAGCGCTTCAGCGCCGTGGACGTCCTGCTCGGCGCGCAGGTGGGCTGGGGCCTCGCCTTCGGCACGATGGAGAAGCGGCCCGCCTTCGAGGCCTATGCAGAGCGGACCATGGGTCGACCCGCCGCCCGTCGTGCGCAGGCGATCGACGAGGCGGACGCCCCGCCCGCGGACTGATCGCGCATCACGCCCGCCAAGTCGCGTCGAGCACCCGCAGCCAGTTGCGCCAGCAGACCTTCTCCAGCGCCTCGCCGTCGTAGCCGCGCTCGGCGAGCGCCGCGACGAGGTTGGGCAGCCCGCGCGCGTCGCCGATGGCGTCGGGCATCGTCGCGCCGTCGAAGTCCGAGCCGAGGCCCACGCCGTCGATGCCGACGAGCGAGACCAGATGGTCGATGTGGTCGACCATCATCGAAAGCGGCGTCGCCGCGTCGCGCCGCCCGTCCGGGCGGATGAAGGAGGTGGCGAAGTTGAGCCCCACCATGCCGCGGCTCTCGCGTATGGCGGCGAGCTGCGCGTCGGTGAGGTTGCGGGCGTGGGGGCAGACCGCGTGCGCGTTCGAGTGCGTCGCGACGAGCGGCGCGCGGCTCAGCCGCGCCACGTCCCAGAATCCGCGCTCGTTGAGGTGCGAGAGATCGATCATCATCCGCAGCCCGTTGCAGGCGCGCACCAGCGCCTCGCCGGCGGGGGTGAGCCCGCGGCCGATGTCGGGGCCCGACGGGAAGCGGAAGGGCACGCCCTCGCCGAAGATCGTCGGCCGGCTCCACACCGGGCCGAGCGAACGCAGGCCCGCCGCGTGGAGGACCTCCAGCGTGCGCAGGTCCGGGTCGATCGCCTCCGCGCCCTCGAGATGCGCCACCATGGCGATCGCGCCGCGCGCCATCGCCGCCTCGATGTCGGGCACGCTGCGGCAGATCGCCAGCGCCCCGTCGGACGCGCGCTCGAGCCGCAGCAGGATCGCGAGCATGGCGAGCGTCGCATCGCGGGCCCAGCCGGGCTCGAGGGCGGGCGGCAGCGGCACGTCGTAGCGCGGGCGGGTCATCAGCGCGTCCGCCTCGACGCCGGCCCCCGTCGGATCGGGGACGTAGATGGCGAACAGCCCGCCGACGAAGCCGCCCGCCCGCGCCCGCGGAAGGTCGAGGTGGCACAGCCGCTCGCCGGCGAGGAAGCCCTCCTCCGGCCGCGGATGGCCGGAGAGGAGCAGGCGCAGCAGGGCGTCGTTGTGGCCGTCGAAGACGGGGACGCGAGGGGCGGGCATGGAGGCGGCGGGCTCTCGGCGGACTAGGCTCCGGAGCGACGCCCCGGCGAAGACGCCGCGACAAGCTCGCACGGCGAAGCGGGGCCGGCAAGAGGAGCCGGCAAGAGGAGCCGGTAAGGGGAGCCGGCCCCGCGCCGCGCCTCACGGGCAGGGGTTGGTGTGCAGCAGGTGGATGGCGTCGATGCGCGCCTCCAGCTCGGGCGTGATCGCGACGTCGAGCGCGTCGATGTTCGCCTTCAGTTGCGCCATCGTCGTCGCGCCGATGATGACGGAGGTCGTGAACGACCGCGAGGCGGCGAAGGCGAGCGCCATCTGCGCCGGATCGAGCCCCCATTCGCGGGCGAGCGCGACGTAGGCGGTGATCGCGGCGGGCGCGCCGGGCGTCTCGTAGCGCTGGAGCCGGTCGAACAGGGTGCGCCGCGCGCCGGCGGGACGCGCGCCGCCCTCGTACTTGCCGGTGAGGTAGCCCTGCGCGAGCGGCGAGTAGGCGAGGAGCCCGACGTCCTCGCGCCGGGCGATCTCGGCGAGCCCGCCCTCGAAGGTGCGGTTGACGAGGGAGTAGGCGTTCTGGAGGGAGGCGACGCGCGGCAGGCCCTTCGCCTCGGCGTGCTTCAGGAACGTCATCGTGCCCCAGGCGCTCTCGTTCGAGAGGCCGACGTGGCGCACCTTGCCCGCCTCTACGAGCTCGTCCATCACCGCGAGCGTCTCCTCGATCGGGTGCTCGGGGCCGCTCGTCGGCGCGTAGATCACCGGATTGGCGCCGAACTGGGAGACGGCGCGGTCCGGCCAGTGGATCTGGTAGAGGTCGATATAGTCCGTCTGCAGCCGCTTCAGGCTCTTGTCGACCGCCTCCAGGATCTGCGCGCGCGACAGCTCGGCGGGCGCGCCGTCGTCGCGGAACCAGGTGTTCCGCGAGCGGCCGACGACCTTGGTGGCGAGGACGACGTCCGCGCGATTGCGCCGCGCCTTCATCCAGGTGCCGACGATCCGCTCGGTCTCGCCCTGGGTCTCCGCCTTGGGCGGGATCGGGTAGAGCTCGGCGGTGTCGATGAAGTCGATCCCGCGCTCGCGCGCGTAGTCGAGCTGGGCGTGGCCCTCGCTCTCGCTGTTCTGCTCGCCGAAGGTCATCGTGCCGAGGCACAGCGCGCTGACCTCGAGGCCCGTGCGCCCGAGCGGCCGGTAATGCATGTCTCTCGTGCCTTCCCTGTCGTCGTCTCGCCGTCGCGGCGGGCGCCGCGTCAGCCCTGGCCGGGGAGGACCCGCTCGTCGAGGAAGCGGATCACGGTGGGGAGCATGCGCTCCACCATCACCTCGACGCCCTCGGCGCTGGGGTGGATTCCGTCCTCGAGCATCAGCTCGGGGTTCCCGAGTGCGCCGTCCAGGAAGAAGGGGTAGAGCACGAGGTCGTGCTTCTCGGCAAGGCGCGGGAAGATCGCGTCGAAGGCCTCGACGTAGTCGGGGCCCATGTTGCGTGCGGCGTACATGCCGGCGAGGAGGACGGGGATGCCGCGCTCCCGGAGTCGCGCGACGATCGCATCGAGCGTCTCGTAGGTGCGGGCGGGGTCGAGCCCGCGCAGCATGTCGTTGGCGCCGAGCTCGAGGATGACGCCGTCGGTGCCGTCCGGCACCGACCAGTCGAGCCGGGCGAGGCCCGCCGCCGCGGTGTCTCCGGAGACGCCGGCGTTCACGATCTCGACGGCGGAGTAGCCCGCCTCGTCGAGCGCGCGGTCGAGCACCGCGGGGAAGGCGGCGCTGCCGGGGAGCTGGTAGCCCGCCATCAGGCTGTCGCCGAAGGCGACGATGCGCACGGCGTCGGCGCTCGCGGCGTCCTGCGCCGCCGCGGGAGCGGCGGGGCCCGAGACGACGCCGAAGGCGAGGATGCAGGCGGCGGCGAGCCGTGTGGCGAGCGGGCGCATGTGGCGCATGGCGATCTCTACCCCATATCTGATGTCGCGGACGGGCCGGGCGGCCCGCCGCGCGCCGGCGGGCGAGCCGGCCGAAGGCACGTCAACGCATGAAGATCGGATCGTTCGCATGAGCGGCAAGAGCATCGTCCTCGAAAACGTCGAGCTGAGCCTCGGGCGCGGCCCGGCGCGGGTGCACATCCTCAAGGGGGTGTCGCTCGGCGTCGAGCGCGGCGAGGCGATCGGCCTCGTCGGGCCCTCGGGGTCGGGCAAGTCGACGCTTCTGATGACGATGGCGGGGCTCGAGCGGCCCGATGCGGGGCGTGTGACGATCGAGGGCGAGGAGCTCACCGCCATGGACGAGGACGCGCTCGCGCGCTTCCGCGGCCGGCGCATCGGCATCGTCTTCCAGTCGTTCCACCTCGTGCCGACGATGACGGCGCTCGAGAACGTCGCCCTGCCGCTGGAGCTCGCCGGCGCGGGCGACGCCTTCGACCGCGCCTCCGCGGAGCTGCGGGCGGTCGGCCTCGGCGAGCGGCTCTCGCACTATCCCGCCCAGCTCTCCGGCGGCGAGCAGCAGCGCGTCGCCATCGCCCGCGCGCTCGCCCCCGACCCGGCGATCCTCGTCGCCGACGAGCCCACCGGCAACCTCGACGAGACGACCGGCGGCTCGATCGTCGACCTGCTCTTCGCCCTGAAGCGCGAGCGCGGCGCGACGCTCGTCCTCGTCACCCACGACACCGGCCTCGCGCGGGCCTGCGACCGCATGATCCGCCTGCGCTCCGGCCGGATCGAGGCGGATGCGGACGCGGCGGCGGCGTGAGGAACGAGGCGACCATGCACGGCACAGTATCGGGCGCGAACCCGGGCTCAGGCTCGGGCACCTTCTCCTCGCTCCCCCTCGTCCTTCGGCTCGCGCTGCGCGAGCTGCGCTCGGGCCTGCGCGGCTTCGGCATCTTCCTCGCGTGCATCGCGCTCGGCGTCGCGGCGATCGCCGGCGTCTCCTCGGTGTCGCGCGCGCTCACCGAGGGCCTCGCCCGCGAGGGCCGCACCCTGCTCGGGGGCGACCTGAGCTTCCGCCTGATCCACCGCGAGGCGACGCCGGCCGAGATCGCCACCCTGGAGGACTGGGGCACGGTCTCCCTCGTCGCCACGCTGCGCGGCATGGCGAACGCGGATACCGGCGCCGCGCTCGTCGAGATCAAGGCGGTGGACGCCGCCTACCCCGTGGCCGGCGACCTCGTCACCGAGCCGCCGATGGCGCCCGCCGAGATCTTCGCCGAGGCGGACGGCGTCTTCGGTGCCGCCGTCGATCCCGTGCTGCTCGGTCGGCTCGACCTCGAGATCGGCGACACGATCCGCATCGGCACACAGGACATCGCGCTGCGCACGGTGCTGCGCTCGGAGCCGGACAAGATCCAGGCGGGTTTCGACTTCGGCCCGCGCCTCCTCGTCTCGCGCGCGGCGCTCGACTCGACCGGGCTCGTCCAGCCGGGGAGCCTGGTGCGCTTCACCTACCGGCTCGACCTCGCGGGACCGGCGAACGACGACGCGCTCCTCGCCCGCGCGCAGGCGGCGATCGAGGCGGAGCAGCCGCAGGCGGGCTGGCGGGTGCGCTCGCGGCTCAACGCCGATCCGGGGCTCGAGCGCAACATCGAGCGCTTCGCGCAGTTCCTGACCCTGGTGGGGCTCACCGCCCTCATCGTCGGGGGCGTGGGCGTCGCCAACGCCGTGCGCGGCTTCGTCGATCGCAAGCGCGAATCGATCGCCACGATCAAGAGCCTCGGCGCGCCGGGCGGGCGCGTGGTGGCGATCTACCTCACGCAGGTGATGCTGATCGCCGGCATCGGCATCGCCATCGGGCTCGCCTTCGGGGCGGCGCTGCCCTTCGCACTGGCGGCCGCGCTCGGCGCGATCCTGCCGATCCCGATCGCGCCGACGCTGGCGCCCGTCGAACTCCTGCTCGCGGCGCTCTACGGGCTCCTCACCGCGCTGGCCTTCTCCCTCGCGCCGCTCGGGCGGGCGCACGACATCCAGGTGTCCGGCCTGTTCCGCGACCAGATCGACCCGGATCGCCGCTGGCCGCGCCGGCGCTACATGGCGGGCGTCGCGCTCGCCATCGTGGCGCTGCTGGCGCTCTCGGTGTTCGCCGCCTTCGACCGGCGGGTGGCGCTGATCTTCATCGGCGCGGCGGCGGCGGCCTTCGTGCTGCTGCGGGTCGTCGCCACGGGCCTGATGGCGCTCGCCCGGCGCCTGCCGCGCCCCCGTGCCGCCGCGCCCCGGCTCGCCCTCGCCAACGTGCATCGCCCCGGCGCGCTCACGCCCTCCCTCGTGCTCTCCCTCGGGCTCGGCATCACGCTCCTCGTCACGCTCGCGGTGATCGACGGCAACATGCGCCGCCAGCTCACCGAGCGGCTTCCCGACGCCGCGCCGAGCTTCTTCTTCGTCGACATCCCCTCCTCGGAGATCGACGGCTTCACCGACTTCCTGCGAGCGCAGGCGCCCGAGAGCGAGATCCAGCGCGTGCCGATGCTGCGCGGGCGGCTCGTCTCGCTCGGCGGCGTACCGGTGGAGGAGATCGCCGCCGATCCCGACGCCGCCTGGGTGCTCGACGGCGATCGCGGCATCACCTACGAGGCCGAGATGCCCGAGGGCTCGGAGATCGTCGCCGGCGCATGGTGGGGCGAGAGCCCGACGGAGAACCTCGTCTCCTTCGACGACGAGCTGGCGGCGGGGCTCGGCCTGTCCATCGGCGACGCGGTCGTGGTCAACGTGCTCGGGCGCGACATCGCGGCGACGATCGCGAACTTCCGACGGGTCGAGTGGGAATCGCTCGGCATCAACTTCGTCATGGTGTTCTCGCCCAACACCTTCGCCGGCGCCCCGCACGCGCACATCGCGACCCTCACGCTCCCCGACGACGCGGCGACGGAGGAGGCGGAGGTCGCGCTCCTGCGGGAGGCGGCGCGCACCTACCCGATGGTGACGTCGGTGCGGGTGAAGGACGCGCTCGAGGCGGTCAACGCCGTGGTCGAGCAGCTCGTGCTCGCGATCCGCGGCGCCTCCTCGATCGCGGTCGCGGCGAGCGTGCTCGTGCTCGCCGGCGCGCTGGCGGCGGGGCACCGCGCGCGGCTCTACGACGCCGTCGTGCTCAAGACGCTGGGTGCGACGCGGGGCAAGCTCGTGGGCGCCTACGCGCTGGAATACGGCCTGCTCGGCCTCGCCACGGCGGTGGTCGGGTTCGTCGCCGGCGCGCTGGCCGGCTGGGTGATCGTCACGCGGATCATGAACCTCGAGTTCGCCATGGTCTGGGCCGGCCCGATCGCCGCGGCGGCGATCGCGATCGTGGTGACCGTCGGCTTCGGGCTCCTCGGCACCTGGCGCATCCTCTCCCAGAAGCCGGCGCCGTACCTGCGCACGCTGTGAGACACCCCGCCAGCGGGGGCGCACGGCCCGTCCAGATCCCCCGCTTGCATCCCCCCGCCGCGCGGTCCATATACGGCCTCGGGAGGTTGGCGAGGGACGTCTCACTCGCCAACCGGGTCAGGTCCGGAAGGAAGCAGCCCTAACGAGACCGAACGGGTTCTCGTCCAGCCTCCCACCCCATTCTCCCGCGCGGCCTCCTTCGTCTCGCGCTCAGTCCCCGCCGGCGCCGCGATGCCTGACGAGACGATCACCGACGAGACGCGGTCGCTCCCGCCCTCCGCCGACGAGCCGGCCTTCCCCGGCCTCGCCCCCGTGCCGGCGGCGACCGTCGCCGCGCCCGCGCCCTACCGGGTGCTCGCCCGCAAGTATCGCCCGCGTTCCTTCGCCGACCTGATCGGCCAGGACGCGATGGTGCGCACGCTGTCCAACGCCTTCGCCACCGGGCGCATACCGCAGGCCTGGATGCTCACCGGCGTGCGCGGGGTGGGCAAGACCACGACGGCGCGCATCCTCGCGCGGGGCCTCAACTACGAGCGCGAGGACGGCTCGGGCGGCCCCACCATCGACCTCGCCGAGCCCGGGCGCCATTGCGAGGCGATCGTCGAGGGGCGCCACATCGACGTGCTGGAGATCGACGCCGCCTCCAACAACGGCGTCGAGAACATCCGTCAGATCTCGGACGCGGTGCGCTATTCGCCGGTGTCGGCCCGCTACAAGGTCTACATCGTCGACGAGGTGCACATGCTCTCGAACGCGGCCTTCAACGCGTTCCTGAAGACGCTCGAGGAGCCGCCGCCGCACGCGAAGTTCGTCTTCGCCACGACCGAGATCCACAAGGTCCCCGTCACCATCCTCTCGCGCTGCCAGCGCTTCGACCTCAAGCGCGTGCCCGGCGACCTGCTGGTCGCGCATCTCGCGAGGATCTGCGGGGAGGAGGGCGTCGAGGCGGCGCCGGAGGCGCTCACCGCCATCGCCCGCGCCGCCGAGGGCTCGGTGCGCGATTCGCTCTCGCTGCTCGACCAGGCGATCGCCCACGGGGCGGGGATGGTGTCGGCCGAGACGGTGCGCGACATGCTCGGCCTCGCCGATCGCGCGCGCATCATCGACCTGTTCGAGGCGGTGATGAAGGGCGACGTGGAGAGCGCCTTCGCCGCCCTGAAGGAGCAGTACGACAGCGGGGCCGACCCCGCGATGGTGCTCCAGGAGCTCGCGGGCTTCACCCACCTGACGACGCGCATGAAGCTCGTGCCCCAGGCGGATCAGGACCCGACGCTCTCGCAGGAGGAGCGCACCCGCGCGGCGCAGTACGCGGCGACGCTCTCGGTGCGGGTGCTGTCGCGGGCCTGGCAGATCCTGCTGAAGGCCATTCCGGAGGTCGCGCAGGCGCCCCGGCCGATGCCCGCCGCCGAGATGGCGCTCGTGCGCCTCGCCTACGCCGCCGACCTGCCGACGCCCGACGAGGCGCTGCGGATGCTCGAGCGCGGGTCCGGCGCAGTCGC